>NZ_JAXCWE010000010.1:0-242781 GCF_034045265.1 Pedobacter sp. CFBP9032
GGACTAACTTTTGCATTATGTTGGAAGAATGTTCACACCCCAGCGATCGACCTTCTGCTCGCTTAAATAATTTTCCCGCAGATTAAAAAGATTTACGCATAATCACGATGGTAAAAATCTGCGGTAATCATTTAGATTTGCGGGACTAACTTTTGCATTATGTTGGAAGAATGTTCACACCCCAGCGATCGACCTTCTGCTCGCTTAAATAATTTTCCCGCAGATTAAAAAGATTTACGCAGAATCGAGTGGTAAAAATCTGCGGTAATCATTTAGATCTGCGGGAGCAACTTTTGCATTATGCTGGAAGAAGGTTCACACCCTAACGATCGCCACCCTGCTCGCTTAAATAATTTTCCCGCAGATTAAAAAGATTTACGCAGAAGCATGGTGGTAAAAATCTGCAGTGATCATTTAGATTTGCGGGACTAACTTTGCATTTGCATTGTGCTGGAAGAAGGTTCACACCCCAGCGATTGATACCCTGCTATGACCACATGCTATTGCCACCCTGCTATCCGGCCTAGGAGATGATGGAAGGAGAAGCCGTTGAAATTTTTGCACCAACGTTCAAATACCTCCAACTCAAGGTAGCGCGAACGGCTCTTAAGATAAATCTTTTAATAAAAAGAATCGAGCCCTTGTGCTACCGCCATCAAAATTTCGACGCGCTAATCCAACATCAGATCCAAGCCTTGAGTTTTGCTTCTTTTTGTCAAGAAAAAGAAGAGAGCCCTTCGGTGGCCAGCCGAGGCAAGCCAGCGCAGAGGAAAAACAGCCAGTTCAAAAACCACCCCGCCCTGCGGGCACCCCTCCAATGGAGGGGAATTGCAATCGCAGCCTAGCTATCACCACCCTGCTCGCTTAAATAATTTTCCCTCAGATTAAAAAGATTTACGCTGAAGCGAGGGGTAAAAATCTGCGGTGATCATTTAGATCTGCGGGACTAACTTTGCATTATGCTGGAAGAAGGTTCAACCCCAGCGATTGATACCCTGCTATGACCACATGCTATTGCCATCCTGCTCTCCGGCCTGGGAGATGATGGAAGGAGAAGCCGTTGAAATTTTTGCACCAACGTTCAAATACCTCCAACCCAAGGTAGCGCGAACGGCTCTTAAGATAAATCCTTTATTAAAAAAACATCGAGCCCTTGTGCTACCGGCATCAAAATTTCGACGCGCTAATCCGACATCAGATCCAAGCCTTGATTTTTTTGTTACTTTTTTGATCAAGCAAAAAAGTAAGAGCCCTTCGGCGGCCAGCCGAGGCAAGCCAGCGCAGAGGAAAAACAGCCAGTTCAAAAACCACCCCGCCCTGCGGGCACCCCTCCAATGGAGGGGAATTGCAATCGCAGCCTAGCGATCGCCACCCTGCTCGCTTAAATAGTTTCCCGCAGATTAAGAACATTTACGCAGAATCGAGCGGTCAAAATCTGCGGTAATCATTTAGATCTGCGGGACCAAATTTGCATTATGCCGTAGGACGGTTCACACTCCAGCGATTGATACCCTGCTATTACCACATGCTATTGCCATCCTGCTTTCCGGCCTGGGAGATGATGGAAGGAGAAGCCGTTGAAATTTTTACATCTCCATTCAAAGTTCCCTACAACCCAAGGTAGCACGAACGGCTCTTAAGATAAATCCTTTATTAAAAACGAATCGAGCCCTTGCGATACCGCCATTTAAATTTCGACGCGCTAATCCGACATCAGATCCAAGCCTTGATTTTTTTGTTACTTTTTTGATCAAGCAAAAAAGTAAGAGCCCTTCGGCGGCAGCCGAGGAAAGCCAGCGCAGCAGGAAAAAACGGCACCTTTCCCAGCTACGCAGAACGCTTTCAAATACAAGCCAGGGGCTAACAAAAAAGAGGCGATATCGTAATGATACCGCCTCTTTTTGATAAATTCTAATGTTATTTAAAACGAATAAGTCAATCCGCCAAACACATTTAATCCGTTTACCTGGTAATATAAAAACCTGTTGTATTTACTATTTAATAGGTTATTCGCTTTTGCAAAAACAGAGAACTTGTTATTGATTCTATAATCTGCACCAATACCTAAATCAACAAAACCTTTAACGGTTTCAATCCTTTCGATTCCGGTATTAGGCACCAAATATTGCAATGGATTAACTGGAGTTTGAACGTTTACTTTTGCTTTAACATCATCCTGAATCACAACTGCTGCATTGAAACTTAATTTCTTGTTGTAGGTGTAAACGAAGTTAGAGCTAACTTTTAAACCTGGTTTAAACCAAGAGTAAGTTTCCTGCGCTGGTTTCCAGTCATCTAGATTTAATTTACCTGTCCATTTCAATGCATCACTCACTTGTACGGAAAGTTCTCCCTCAATACCAGTCAATTTTGTTTTACCGAAATCGTAGATCACATCAAATTTATTCAGGTTATCAAAGTTATTAATAAACAAAGGCATGTCATCAAATTGCTTAACATAAACCCTTGCTTTATAACCAAAACCCGGACCACCAGTACCTTTAATACCAGCACTGAAACTCAATTTTTCAACCGTGTTTTTAATCAGGATATTGCTATTTAACCATGGGTTTTCTTCTGTGAAACCTCTTAATGAATTACGGTTTACATCCCCTTTAACTTCTCCAAAAACTTGTAAATAATCAGGAATCAATGTGAAGTCGGCAGTTACTGCAGGGAAAATTCTGGTGCTGCTGAAAGCGCCAAATTCCTGAACGAAGTTTACACCAGCAGTTACTTTTGCACCTTTAACCTGCAAGCGGATGTATGGATTTAAACGAAGTAAGTTATTACCAACACTGGTCAGCGCATCTTTAGTATTTCCGAATTCCGTAGATGCTGCCAAACCTAAGTTAAAAGAACTGATTCTTTTATTTAAGTAACCATTTAGGGTTAAATAGTTCTCTTTTGCCTCAAACTTATCCGACCAGATGTAACCATTGGCTTTCAGGGCATAACTCAATGCATCCGGATCTTCGGTGAAGTTTTTCACCAATTCACCTTCCAGTTCAACGAAAGTTAATGCTTGTTTTTGTGGATCTGTATTAAATGTTGGTCTGTCGGTATCAATTCCGTAAAAGTTTGTGCCATGACGTTGAACATTAATACGGCCACTTACGGTGTGCTGGTCTAAGATGCTGCGGCCAAAAACACTTAATTGCTGGTCGCTACTGTTTTGCTTATTTAGTTTTCCTTCCTGACTAAAGTGCCTGAAATATCCACCAAACTGCAAACCCTCATCTTTTCCATTGTTGAAATAAGCTTCACCAAAAATAGTAGCCAGGTTACCTACGCCACCTTTTACATAATTATTAATCAGGATACTTTCCTTTTCATCGGCTACTGCTTGTGCCTGTAGTTTTTGGATATCGCTATTCAATTCCAGCTTTCTATCTGTAATGCTGTAATTAAGTTTTGCTTTGTAAATTTTAACATCATCCAAATTCGGACTTCTTCTCAACTTTACTGCTTCTGCAAGGATGGGTTTGTAGGGGCGAACCACTTCAATTTCCTCATTAACTACTGCTTTCTCTTCTGCCTTTTTCTCCTGCGCCTGAGCAGTCATTAAACCAGCAGCTAAAAAAAATAGTGAACTATATATATATTTAATCGACTTCATCATACTACTTCTTCTGGTTTAGTTTTTCTAGTTTTTCTTTGGCGGTAGGGATGATATCATCTTTGCCTTCATAATTATCAATGATACTTAACAGCGTACTTTTCGCCTGTAAGTTATCTTTCAATGCAACATAGTTATCAGATAAGAGGATAAACGCTTTTGCTACCCAATAATCATAAGAAGCCATGTTGTTAACCAGGTCGAAACAGGTTTTCGAAGATGTTTTGTAATCGCCTTTGTTATATTCTACCAGCGCAAGGTTGTATTTCGCTTCTGCTGCGGCAATTGTTTTGGTTTTAGCCACCACATTTTTGAATTCTTTTACAGCAGTAGTGGTATCGCCTTTTAATAGATAAGCTTTACCAGAAAATAAACCAGAACTATTTTTTTCCTCTTCCGAAGCTTTTTCTGATTCTTTAGTCAACTGCGCATATTTAATCATGTCATCGGGCATGTTCAGGGCAGTGTAAGCCTTTAACAAATTGTTGATGGCAAAACCATAGTGCGATTTATAATCAGTAGTGGTTTCCAAACGCTTCAAATAAACAATCGCTTCGTTGTATTTTTTCTGGTTCAGGAACAGTTGAGAAATGCTCACTAAAGAACGTTCAGTATAATCGCTTGTCCAGTCATTTAAAATAAATTCATAATCAGCAATCGCTTCATCCGGACGATTCATTTTTACTAAAGATTCTGCCCTGATAAATTTCGCCTCTTTCTGATGAATAGCTTTCGGGAATTTATCAAAGTAGGCATTTACGGCCTGAAAAGCACCGTTAGCATCACCCTTTAGGTAAAGGTTATTTGCCGCTGCAAAGATAATGTTGTCTTGCTCCGTGTTAGAATAATTTCCAAGCGGTGTGGTGTTTGCATAGGCGATAAATCCATTAGCATCACCACGGTCTATATAGATATTCTTGATAGATTCCATCGCTTGTTTGGATTCATCTACTGCAGGGTATTCGGTTACCACTTTTTTGAACGATTCCAAAGCCGCATCATCCTGATCCTGGTTATATTGAACCAAACCGATCGTAACCAAAGCTTTTGGTACATAACTGCTTCGTGGATATTTTGCAACCAAGGCCACTAAATCCGATTTGGATTTATCAAAATCACCTTTGTTAAAATAGGTATATGCCGTTTCGAAACCAGCATCATCAGCATAGTTTGAGTTTGGAAACTGTGATAACAAGCTTTGCATGGTTGCAATTTTTGCATCATACTGCGTTTCCAATCCCTGGATCATTCCTTTCTGGAAGGTTGCATAATCTTCTGAAGACGTGTGTCTGCTGATGATTTTGTTGTAATTTGTCATTGCCTGACCGTAGCTCTTATTCACAAAATATGAATCGGCTAAACGGATAGTCGCATCATCAATTGTTTTTTGATCTTTATCACTTCCGGCTAAAAACTTCTCGAAATAATTAGCGGCCTTGCTGTACTTTTCATCTTCGAAAGCAGCATAAGCCAAGGCATAATTTGCGAAGTTATAAACACCAGTTTTGTCAGCACCAGGCAGTTTAAGGAATTTCTCGAATGTAGTTACGGCTTCACCAAACTTGCGTAACTCATACATGGATTCTGCTTTCCAGTATGTGTTCAGCGCATAAATCTCATTATCTTCAGGATATTTATCCGAACGAAGGAACATAGATAAAGCATTCGGAAATGCCCGCTCATTATAAAATTCTAAACCACGGAAGTAAGTTACTTTTTGATAAGCCTCTTTTGCTTCCAACGTTTTATCAGGAATAGGTTCTAAGATATCTACCGCGGCCTGATAGTTTTTAGTAGTTAATAAAACCTCTCCTAATAACGTTTTAGCTTCGTTTATTTTGCGCGATTTCGGGAAAGCTTTTAAGAAACCTTGTGTAGCCTCTAAAGCTTGTTGGTGGAAATCTAATTCGTAACTCAGTTTAGCATAACTCAACCAAGCCTCTTCCTGAATTCCTTTGTCAAAATCTAAGCGGGAAGCCCTGAAAAAGGCACTTTGTGCTTTTTGTTTGTTCCCAAGCTGGATAAATGCTTTCCCCAATGTATGCATCCCGTTTTGAAGATAAACATCATCTGAGTTTAACTTCTCTAATACGGCTACAGATTCCTTGTATTTTTTATTTTGAAAAAGCGAATAACCATATTGGTAAATGAATAGGTTATTTTTCGTTTCGCTTTTATCTTTAGAATAGAATTCAGCGAAGTATTTTTCTGCATTTTTAAAGTCAGATTTTGCGAAATAGGAAGCGGCAACCAAACTTAACATTTCTGGCTCGAACTGTTGCTTTGTTTTCTGAATAGATTCCAGCGCATAGCTGATCACATCATCATAACGCTCATCTAAGTAATACATCGAAGTGATGTAGTATGGATAGCTCGCTTCATAAGTAGGAGAGCCCTTTAGCTTTTCGAAGTTAGCAAGTGCCGTTTTGTACTCCTTATTCAGGTAGTTGATATAGGCAAAATAATAAGTAGCACTTTCCTGGAAATCGCCTTCATCTTTTTTTACTTGCTCAAATAAAGGCTCTGCTTTTTCATAATCTTTAAGCTCGAAGTAAGAATAACCTTGTTTAAACTGATATTCATTACGTTGTTTGGCGGAAAGGGTAGAAGGATCTGTTTTCTCAAACCACTCTAATGCTTTTTTATAATTCTTCTGACCGAAATAAGTTTTTCCAACATAAAAATAAGCCAGTTTGGTATTCGGGTTTAAAGGATAATCACGAATAAAAGCCTGAAATAAACTTTCGGCATCACTATTGGTTAATTCGAGCGCACAAACTGCAGCATAGAACTTTGCATTTTCTTTTAAAAGGGATAATTCGGCGTTACTTTCAGTTTGGGTGGATGATTTGTATCGCAACTGCTCTACCAATTTAAACTGATGCGCTGCTGCGGTATACTTCTCTTTGTCTAATAATTCTAAGCCGGTCTGATAGTTTCTATTGAGGTTCTGCACCGCACTAACTTGCGCATACGTGCTAAAACTTCCTGCTAAAAGTAGCGGAATTAGTAAGTATTTTTTCTTCATTATTCTATATCTTTTTTCATTGTCAATACAAATATTCTGGTATTTCAGCAGTAGCTGAATTCATAAAAATTGCATTGATTTCAAATATGGTCGCTACGAAATTAGAAATTGTAATCGCGTTTATCAACATAAGTAATTAACATCTGTTAATAACACAATTAAACGATGCGTTTTTTGGTTTGGTATCAGACTGGATACGATTGTTGTAAATTAGGAAAATTTAGTCGTGATTGATTCAGTAGTTCAAAACTTTAGACTTATGACTTTAGACTCTGGACTCCAGCTTTAACCCTGGCTTGCCAGTAAATAAAGTACAGCCATTCTTACCGCTACGCCATTTTCAACTTGTTCGAGGATGATAGATTGTTTGCTATCAGCAACATCGCTGGTAATCTCTACCCCTCGATTGATTGGCCCCGGGTGCAGGACGATGATTTCCTTATCAAGGTTATCTAGAATCTGCTTGTTTAAGCCATACATCATGGCATATTCTCTGAGCGATGGGAAATATTTAATGTCCTGACGCTCCAGTTGGATGCGGAGCATATTGGCAACATCGCACCAGTTCAATGCTTTAATCAGGTTGTGCTCTACTTTCACACCCAGTTGGTGTATATGTTTTGGAATTAATGTCGTCGGACCGCAAACCATAACTTCGGCACCTAAACGCTGTAAGCAAAGGATGTTGGAGATGGCTACCCTGGAGTGCAGAATATCGCCTACGATAAGCACTTTCTTACCAGTTACATCACCTAATTTCTGGCGGATGGAGAAGGCATCAAGCAAAGCTTGCGTAGGATGCTCATGTGCACCATCTCCGGCATTTACAATTTGTGCCTTTACGTGTTTGCTTAAAAACTGACCAGCGCCAGCATAAGGATGCCGCATGACTACCATATCAACTTTCATTGAAAGGATGTTGTTTACGGTATCAATCAATGTTTCGCCTTTACTTACGGAGGAGGAAGATGCGGCAAAATTAACCACATCGGCCGAAAGTCTTTTTTCAGCAAGTTCAAATGAAAGCTTCGTCCGGGTAGAGTTTTCAAAGAAAATATTGGCGATGGTAATGTCTCGAAGAGAAGGAACCTTTTTAATCGGCCTGTTAATTACTTCCTTAAAATTGTCTGCAGTTTCGAAAATCAATTCGATATCATTCCGGTTAATATCTTTAATGCCTAAAAGATGTCGGGTTGATAGTTTGTCTGCTGCCATTTTCTATATTAGTTTTTATCTGTGTATTATAATGTTATTAATTGTCAGATAGCGCTTCCAGGCCAAAATACCCTCTGTAGGTATTTATGCTTATTTTGGTAAAGGTGGTTCAGATAATAAAATTACCTTGTCTTCTGCGCCTTCGCTCGCCCAGGTTACTTTTACCTGCTGTGAGTTTAAACTATCTACCTTGTGGCCGATATAATCTGGCTCAATTGGTAAATGTCTGCTAAACCTACGGTCAATTAATACGAGTAATTCTACTTTTGCTGGTCGGCCGTAAGCCAATAAGGCATCAAGTGCTGCACGGATGGTTCTGCCTGTCCAGAGTACATCATCAATCAGGATCACTTTTTTACCTTCGATAATAAAATCGATTGAGTTGCTACTGGCGGTTACCAGGCCGTCTTTCCGGCGGAAGTCATCTCTGAAAAAAGTGATGTCGAGATTTCCTTTCAGGATTTTTTTATTCTTTAAGATGATCTGAAGTTCATGTTGAATTCGATCTGCCAAAAAGATTCCCCTTGGCTGGATGCCAATTAAAACCGTATTCGCGAAATCGTCGTGGTTTTCAATTAACTGATGGCAAAGCCTCTTAATTGTTATTTGAATTTTTTGTCCGTCAAGAAGTGTTTTCTTTTGCATTGAAGAAGGATTGGGCAAATATATAAAAATGTTTTAAGGTTGGGAAGCCAAGGCTAAATTGTTTTATGGTTTCTCTGCTAAATTATTCTGTTACAACATTTAAAATTTTATTTTTTGTTTTTCGACCGGTATGACATGGAACCGATCGGTAGATCCGATTTTCATTATTAATTGCTTGGTGTGGAATTGATCTATAGACCAAAGTTGCCGGATGCTTCCTTCTATGTTGAAAAGTAAGATTTTATATTGGTGATAGCTGATTCGCTATTCGTCTTTCATCAGCTGGTGTAAATACCCGGTAAAGGGTATTGATTAAGCCTTGCGAGCGCGATAGTTTTGTTATAAAATCAAAGATTATGACCAGCAAACTTTCTAAAATCTCGCTCTTAGCCTTTTTAGTATTCAATTTATTCATCATCTCTTCTTGTAAAAAAATAGATGACGCACAAGCAGCTTTGAAAGAAGCATTTGAAGAAATGCTCGGCATTAGGGCATTAGCCGAAGAACTTGATAAAACGGCTTCCAATTTTAACAATATAGAAGAAATTGTTATTAATGGAAAAAGTGTATCTACAACGGCTTTGCAAATGGAATTTCCATCAAGTGTGCCTTATTCATTTAAGAAAAAAAGATATAATTTGGTTGGATCTGCATGGACGATTACCACCACAAGTTATTCGGGCAATTTTCCCAAATCATCTCTAACCAACAAAAGCATAGCCAATACTTTCAAGGTTACGGTTCAAAATAATACACCTCAGGTCTCGGTTAATAATGTAACAGTTGGTAATCCGGTTAACGGTGGTGCCACTGGCGGTTCAGGCGGTGGAACGAATCCCGGTACAGGCAATTCTACCACCACTTTGGTAGATCAGGTGGTTTCTGGTACTGATTATGAACTTAAAACCTTCTCATTCAGTGTTCCGGCAGGAGTTAGGAGTATGACAGTAAAAACTACAGAAAGTACTGTCGCTTATCGCAATACCGCAGATTTATTTGTTAGGAAAGGTGCTGCGCCAGTTGTGGTAGGGCCAAAGCCACCAACTTATCAACCTGCTTATAAATGGACAGCCGATTGCAGTGGGATCTTGGAAAACCGTTCAGATGAAACCTGTATTTTTAGTAATCCAGACGCTGGAACATGGTATGTTTCACTTTACGGTTACAATACCTATTTCAGTTCGCGTGTACTGATTACCATTACAAAATAGATTTATGCATTTGATATCTTTCACCTTTAATGAGGTGAAAGATGCTATTTATTTTCTATATTTTTATTGCTGTTTCTCGGTGCCCATAACCAAATTGTTAAAATGGTAAATGGAATAAAGATGCTTAGCCAGATGACAATAAAAATTCCACGTTGTTTAATAATATCGGCCTCATCAGTAAAAAATACATTAATGGTTTCTTTTAAAACGAACAGGGTAATTAGTGTAGAAATTACGGCAAAAACTTTTCTCATCATTTAAATTTGATGTAAAGATTGTATTTATTTTTAACACCAATTGCTATAAAATGAAAAAGTCAGCCGGATTGCTCCGAACTGACCTTAAATTAATAATATTAAACCTAATCTGCCGTTTTTACAGGCACAAGATTTTGCAGCTCCGCTTCAGTAAAGAGGCGATAATGTATCTTAAAGGTTTTTTGTAAAGGTGTTTCCAAAGAAAACCCGCCTACGCCGAAACCATCCAAAACATCCAGCGTAAAGTGCGAGAATTTCCAGTATTCAAAAAGATCTCTGTCTACCCAAAATTCACAGCCTTCCACTTCGCCCAGGCAAACATCCCGCATCCTTAAATAATAGCCTCCTTTTTCAAAACACTGCGGTTGCGTACCTTCACAACAGCCACCGGCCTGGTAAAACATCAGTTCGCCATGTTTCTCTTTGAGGATGGCAATTAATTCATTCGCCGCTGTGGTGCTGTCAATTCTGCTGATCATAAATTATACTTTAGGATTTGAAAAAACCGCAGTCAAGCTTATTTAACTGCGGCACACTCAATAGATCAACGAGTCGATCGCTGTTTTTGTTCTTTCAGCTAATTAAAAGAATCCTAATTTATTTTTATCGTACGAGATCAACATGTTTTTCGTTTGGCGATAATGGCCGAGCATCATTTTATGATTTTCCCTTCCAACGCCCGATTGTTTATAACCACCAAATGGCGCACCTGCAGGATAAGAGTGATATTGATTTACCCAAACACGACCGGCTTGGATAGCCCTCGGCACTTGATAAAGTTCATGTGCATCTCTAGTCCATACGCCCGCACCCAAACCATAAAGCGTATCATTTGCGATCTCAATCGCCTCTTCTACCGTTTTGAAAGTGGTTACGGCCAGCACCGGACCAAAAATTTCTTCCTGGAAAATTCTCATTTTATTATGCCCTTTGAAAATAGTAGGCTTGATATAATATCCACTGCCAAGCTCACCTGGTAGTTCGTTTACTTCGCCGCCTGTTAATACTTCGGCACCTTCTTCTTTTCCTAATTTAATGTATTGCGCAATCTTTTCGAACTGAATTTTCGATGCCTGGGCACCCATCATTACCGTTCTATCCAACGGACTACCGATTTTAATAGATTCGGTCCGCTCAATCACCTTGGCAATAAATTTTTCATAGATATCTTCCTGGATCAATAAACGCGATGGACAGGTACAGATTTCACCCTGATTTAATGCAAACATCACCGCACCCTCTACCGCTTTATCTAAGAAAGCATCATCCTCATCCATCACTGAGCTAAAGAAAACATTCGGCGATTTTCCACCCAATTCTAAAGTAACGGGTATAATATTTTCAGTGGCATATTGCATTACCAATCTTCCGGTAGGGGTAGAACCTGTGAAGGCCGCTTTAGCTACTTTGGGATTAGTTACCAATGCCCGGCCAAGTTCTGCTCCAAAACCGTTCACCACATTGATTACACCTGGAGGTAATAAATCGCCAATTAATTCCATTAAAACCATAATGGAAATGGGTGTACTCTCTGCAGGTTTCAATACCACACAGTTTCCGGCGGCAAGTGCTGGTGCAAGTTTCCAGATGCCCATTAATAGTGGGAAGTTCCACGGAATAATTTGTGCCACTACGCCAATTGGTTCGTGTACAATTAGCGAAACGGTGTTGGCATCCAGCTCAGAAAGGGAGCCTTCTTCTGCCCGGATTACCCCTGCAAAATACCTGAAATGGTCAATGCCTAAAGGTAAATCTGCTGCTAAGGTTTCGCGAACGGCCTTACCGTTATCAATGGTTTCTACGGTGGCAAGATATTCTAAATTATCTTCCATACGTTGAGCAATTTTATTCAGAATGATGCTCCGCTCTGTTGATGAAGTTTTACTCCATGTTTTGAAAGCCTCATGTGCTGCATTTACAGCGAGCTCCAAATCTTCTTTTGTAGAATGAGCGGCTTTGGTAAAAACTTTTCCGTCAATCGGAGAGATGTTATCAAAGTAAGCACCTTTAACTGGTGCTACGAATTTCCCCCCAATATAATTATCGTAATGGGATTTGAATGTTGGTTTCTCAATTAAATTTTCCATAATTATTATTGATTTTTTAAATGATAAAAACACAAAAGCATTTTACTAAATCGAATTTAGATCGAACGGCTCATCATGATTTTTAGCGAATAAAGATTTGGTTAATGCAAACCTAATGGAAAGTGCTTGAGAGAGATAGTATAATTGAGTCAATGTATAGCATTATAGTTGCACAGTATGTTACCTTACTGAAATACTGTTATATTTGATTAATCGAATTGCGCTAACCAAATTGTAACATTATGCCACATTTACTAAATCAGGTTGGCTTAAGTAAAAAAGAAAGCCTGCAAACGCTTGTAGAAAATAGAACTGCCTACACATTATCACATTGCGAATTAAGTGTGTTTGAAACCTACAAAGAATCTTATAAAGTTCCTTTAATATTTAATGATTTTGTAATTACCAGCATGTTGCGGGGAAAAAAGGTGATGCATTTATTCGAGAAAAAAGGATTCGACTATTTTCCTGGCCAAACGGTTATTGTTCCGCCATCGGTTACCATGAAGATTGATTTTCCGGAAGCAACAGATCATAATCCAACTCAATGTATTGCTTTAGCAATTGATCAGGAAGAAATCAGGAAAACCATCGCTTACCTGAACGAATTTTTCCCGAAGGAGGGAAGCAATGAAAAATGGTTGCTTAATTATGAAGAATATCACTTTCATAATAATGAAGAGATTGCTTTTTTGATTAATAAAATGATTAGGATTTGTGCTGAAAGATCTCTGGAAAAGGATGTGCTGGCAGATTTAACATTGAAAGAATTATTGGTGAGGATAATGCAAACGCAGAATCTGAAAATGATAACGGAGGAAACCTATAACACTTCGCAAAATCCACTGGCCTTTGTATTAAATTATATTAAATCAAATCTGAATGAGAAGATTAGTATCAATAGCCTGAGTGAGAAGGCCTGTATGAGTAAAGCAACTTTTTATCGTTTATTTAAGCGGGAATTGGGGATTAGTCCGAATGATTTTATCCTGGCGGAGAAGATGAACAAAGCAAAAGTTCTATTGTTGCAACCGGGGGCGAAGGTAGCTTCAATAGGTTACGAACTTGGTTTTAACGATGCAAATTATTTCATCAGAACTTTTAAAAAAATTATGGGTACTACGCCAGGTGCCTATCAGTTAAAAGTTGCACATCAACTGGTTCACTAATTCTCCAGGTATCTTTTTGAGTACGTAATGCCCATTAAATCATATCTTTTAAATTGAGTTTTTAATCGCTTTTGAAAATCAGGATAATTTCGTTTCTCTTTGGGGCTCCATAAAACTTCACTCAGTGCATCCAATCTCGGGAAAAGCTGGTATTGAACTTTGGCTGGATTGGTGACGTATTCACTCCAAAGACAACCTTGCGCACCCCAGATATATTTGGCTTCGGTTGGTGTTAATTGCATAGGAATGGGTTCATAGTTATATACCTCAATTAATGGCGAAAGTTTATTAGCTACCAAACTGTCTTCTTTTACAAACTGAGCGTGGTTAAAATATAATTTCATTTCTGGTGTCATAATGGCTTTATGCTGTAACCTGGCCGCATCAATGCCTCCTTTTTCACCCTGCCAACTCATTACTATGGCATTTGGTGCGAGGCCTCCTTGTATAATTTCATTCCAGCCAATCATCGTTTTACCTTTACTGCTGATAAACTTTTCCATCCTGCGGATGAAGTAACTTTGTAATTCACTTTCAGTTTTTAAACCGTTTATTTTCATCATCTGTTGAGAAACCGCAGATTGTTTCCACCAAACTTTTGAGGCCTCATCACCACCAATGTGAATGTATTGCGACGGAAATAATTCCATTACCTCAGTTAATACATTTTCCAGGAATTTGAAGGTCGTATCAGAAGCCTGCAACACATTGTTGTATTTATTCATCATTCCCCAGGTTTGTGCAACTTCGTATTTTTTATTGGGCTCGGTGCCCAATTCAGGGTAAGCTGCCAGTAAAGCCATGCTATGTGCAGGCATTTCAATTTCAGGAATGATGGTGATGTAGCGTTTAGCAGCATAATCAACCACATCTTTAATCTGTTCTTGTGTGTAAAAACCACCATGGCGAATTCCATCAGTCTTGATCATAGCACCATTCGGCGTAATTTTTACTTCTGTTGGTAATACCTGATATTTGATGTTTTCGTTGCCTTTTCCAGGCCATAGGCCAACAATACTTCCATCACGCCAGGCACCAATCTCCGTAAGCTTCGGGTACTTTTTAATTTCTATTCTCCAGCCATGATCATCAGTTAAATGCCAGTGGAAATAATTCATTTTATGAAGCGCTAAATAGTCAATGTACTGCTTTACAAAAGCCACATCGAAAAAATGACGGCTGACATCCAGGTGCATGCCTCGGTAATCGAAACGGGGATAATCAACAATCGATACTGCCGGGATTTGTACAGGAAATGCTTTGTTTGAATAAGGTAAGAGTTGAATGAGTGTTTGAATGCCGTAAAAAATGCCTTTAGCTGATGAAGAGGTAATCAAAATTTGTTTGTCATCTGAAGAAATTTCATATCGATCTGGATTTGTAGTTCTAACTGCGTTTATTTCCAGTTTGATTACGTTACTTTTTTTATTGAATGTACTATCTCTGCTCATTACAATTCCATAATATTTTGAAAGGTAATCAGTAAAAAAGGAGATGCTATTGATTAAAGAATCCGGTGCTAGGAAATGCGTGTTTTTATCGATAGTGAAGGGAGCGACCTTTGATTTTATATCCAGCTTAACCGGAAGCGGGATGAGATTTACTTCCTGAGCAGATGACGATAGAACGGTTAAAATCAAAAATTTAAAAACGATATATTTCTTCATAGCAAAAATAGATGAGTTCAAAAGTAAGAATTATAGGCGGATGAAAGGAAAAGGTTTGCTAGAACGAACTGCTTATGTTACATAAACCCGATAGTATGAATGCCGTTTTTCACGGCAGAAAGTATAGCGGGGCGGGAGTTACCGATAAGCGCTTGCTTTCGTTTTCTAATTATGATTTATTATATAAGGTATTGGAGAAAATATAAGCTCGTTCATTTCAATCTTAAATAATCTTACATTTCTTATATGGTTAAGAATTGAGATTGCTTCCCTGAGAAGTAGGAGTAGACTGTTCTTTAGTGCAATGACGGGTTCATTAAGGAAATCAATGCATTCCGTGTTTCCGTAGCAAAAAATAACCACAAAAAAATCCCGATAACTTTCGCTATCGGGATTAATATATTCAGTTAAAAAGAACTAGCCTTTTTTAGCTTTGCTTTCTTCGCCTTCTAATTGCGATTTCAATTGAGCCAATACGTCTAAATCTCCTAAAGTAGATTTCTCTACAGAATCTTTAACTTTTTTCACTGCTGTGACAGATGCTTTAGCTTCTTTTTTCTTAGTAGCACGCTCTTCTGCAAGAACTTCAGCTTTAACTTCTTCCCAAATACGGGCGTGAGAAACAACGATGCGTTTAGCTTCTTTGTTAAACTCGATGATTTTGAAGTCGTTAGTTTCTTCAGCTTTTACTGAAGTTCCATCTTCTTTAACCATGTGTTTAGTTGGTACGAAACCTTCTACACCATATGGTAAAGCAATAACAGCACCTTTATCAGTTACTTTAACAACAGTACCCTGGTGAACCGAATCTAAAGTGAAGATCGTTTCAAAAGTATCCCAAGGATTTTCTTCTAATTGTTTGTGACCTAGGCTTAATTTGCGGTTATCAACATCTAACTCTAAAACAACTACATCTAATACGTCACCAACTTTAGTGAATTCATTAGGGTGGTTTACTTTTTTAGACCAAGATAAATCAGAGATGTGGATTAAACCATCAATACCTTCTTCGATTTCAACAAAAACACCGAAGTTAGTCATGTTTTTAACCGTTGCCTGGTGCTTGCTTCCAACTGGGAATTTAGCAGCAACTTCTTGCCATGGATCGTTAGATAATTGTTTAATACCTAAGCTCATTTTGCGGTCGTCTCTATCTAAAGTTAAAACTTCAGCTTCGATCTCATCACCAACTTTTAAGAATTCTTGTGGATTTCTTAAGTTTTGTGACCAGCTCATTTCAGAAACGTGGATTAAACCTTCAACACCTGGGATGATTTCTAAGAAAGCACCGTAATCTGCAACAGTTACGATTTTTCCTTTTACTTTAGAACCAACAGCTAAGTTAGCATCTAGATTTTCCCAAGGGTGTGGCGTTAATTGTTTTAAACCTAAAGCGATACGTTTTTTCTCATCATCGAAATCTAAAACAACAACGTTGATTTTTTCATCTAATGACAATACTTCTTTCGGATGCTCTATGCGGCCCCAAGAAATATCAGTAATGTGAAGTAAACCATCAACACCACCTAAATCGATGAATACACCGAAATCAGTAATATTTTTAACAGTACCTTCTAATACCTGACCTTTTTCTAATTTAGAAACGATCTCTACTTTTTGGCTTTCTAAATCGTCTTCGATTAACACTTTATGAGAAACGACTACGTTTTTAAACTCATGGTTAATTTTAACAACTTTGAATTCCATTGTTTTACCCACGTATACATCGTAATCGCGGATAGGTTTGATATCAATTTGAGATCCTGGTAAGAAAGCTTCAACGCCCATGATATCAACGATTAAACCACCTTTAGTACGGCTCTTAACGAAACCATTGATGATTCTATCATTTTCAAGCGCCTCATTAATTGCTTCCCATGATCTTTGGGTTTTTGCTCTTTTGCGAGAAAGGATCAATTGACCGTTAGCATCTTCTGGTGCTTCAACGAAAACGTCAACTGAATCGCCGATTTTAAGATCTGGTGTATCACGGAATTCTGAAGTAGATACTAAACCGTCTGATTTAAAACCTACGTTTAATACTACGTCTTTGTTGTTAATAGAAACAACGATACCGCTAATGATTTCACCTTTAGTGATCTGATTGAATGTTCCAGCATACATATCTTCAAACTTTTTACGGTCTGCATCATTGTAATTACCGAAAACTTTTTCATCTGCATCCCAATCGAAATCTTCCGTTGGTGTAGCTAATGATGATTTGATCGATTCGATCGAAACTGAATCAGCTTCTGATTCAATCGTTTCTTTTTCAGTCAGGCGTCCGCCTTCTCCCTGAAGTTCAGCTGTTTTAGCTGCTAATTCTTTTTCTGCTACTTGTTTTTTAGCCATTAATTAATTATCTCCTTTTTTCCCTATTTAGGGACTGCAAAGGTAAAAATTTTTTAATTAATAGAAAAGATATTTTTAATAAATGTTGCTGATTTTAAGTTGATTAGTAAAATAGTATTAAGTATTTAGTATATAATATCAAGATTAGACGCTCAAAGCGGTAAATATGGGATAGGAATAGAGAAATGAAAGAGCGGAATAGGAAACAGGTATTGGGACCGGATAAGTACGAATCAAGATAAGCACTGTTTGCATAAATTAAGATGTAGCTTCAAAAAAGAAATATTACAGTTAGCTGAAAGCTGGAGGTAGCGATTTGGAAAGAATATCATAAATCATCCAGCATTTCCCTTGCTGATATTCTCTTCAATTTACCTTACTTTATCAATTTAATTCTTCAACAGCTTCTTTTATTTCTGCTATTAAAATTTCATTAACTAAGAAGCTTTATGATCTGAAATTTCTAATAACACTTTCATACGACCAAATATACAAAGCCTAAAAACGCTATTTTTTTGTAAAAGTTCCTCTTGTAAAGCCTTCACCAACGAGCGTTTGCTCATCTCTGATTAACAGCATAATCATATTTTGCTGATCGTAAAGTTTAATCATATCGCCTTCGATTACATATTTTGCCGTGAAGGTAGAGTCAGTGTAAGTATCTTTAACGACAACAGAATCGTTAGCTTTGAATTCGAAGGTCTTATATTGCGTATCGCTATCGCTTACAAATGTTCCGGAAACAGTTTTCGGTTGAATAAAGGTAACAAAGCAAAAATAAACGACTACCAATACCACTATTGCAGAGATACCAATTAAGATTTTGTTTTGATTAGAATATTTAAAAATAAAGAATAGGATGGTTCCAAAAACTAATGCTACAATCACAAACAAGATGATATTGGAATAATCCTTTGCAATCTTGGGTACTTCTACTGATACTGCATTTTTCTTCACCACTGCCTTTACAGGAGATACTCTAACTAAGAATTCTTTACTTACCCAACCTTCACCATTGGTTACTTTAATTTTAAAATAATTGGCATTTGTCGAATCAATAACGGCGACATTTTCATTTTCAGGTAGATAACCAGTTACTTTACTTTTTGGATCTGCCTTTTGCCTAACCCTTAAGTTATCAGTTGTTACCCGATAGATCACATCTTCAGAAGGTGTAGCAGTTGTATTTGGTTGAGCTGCATTTGATGGTGCGGTTGACGTTGCAGCTGGGATTTTTTCCAGAAAATCTTTACTCGCCCATCCTTCTTTATTGCGAAGTTTGATCTTATAAAATTTAGCATCACTGGCATCTAAAACGGTCACCTTTTCATTTTGGATGATATTGGCAATTACTTTACTGTTTGCATCTTTGGTTTGTCTAACCCTCAATTTATCCGCAGTTACACGGTATAAATCCTGAGCCATTAGCTGACTGGAAAAAATAAAAAGCGCAATAACTAAGAAGAAAATTCTGGTCATAATATTGGGATTCTGCAAATCTGTAAAGAATGATTTTGCGATTATGCCCAGCACAAACATCGTGCTAAGCGTTCCAAAATTATAAAATAGTTTTGATTAGCGATATAAAAGAATTGAAATGTATTTCTTTACCAACTTCCCCCGGTACCACCTCCACTACTTCTGCCGCCGCCCCAACTACTCGAAGAAGACGAAGAAGAGCTGCCACTTGATGAAGATGATCCTGATGATGAACTAGACTTGACTAACATGGCCAGTGTTATCGTTCTGATAAAATCAGTTTGTTTGCAGAAGCTACACTCATTAATAATCTTTGCCTGTCCTTCATGAGTATACGTAGCCGATTTTGTCGTAACTTGTTTATTTAGTTTATAGGCCCTGAAGCCGCAGGATGGACATTCCGTATACTCGTCATAATGCTCTGCAGGCCAAGCTTTAATGATATGTTCTTTTTGATCAGCACTTTGCCAGATATCGTAATCGTATGTTTTCAAAACCTCCTCTTTTCGCTGTCCTTTACTTAGAAAGGGCTTTCCTTCCAGATTAACATCTCTATCAACGCGGATCATCTTTCGATTTTTACTATCAAGAATAGGTTTGAAACGATCGATCTGTTTTTTGCGGTTTAAAAGACTGAGCAATAATGGAATTAAGATAATGGGTGAAAATATAAGGAGCCAGAAATTCTTTCTCTGAAATTTCTTAACGGCTTCAAAATAGTTTTCATCATCGTTGTAAATTTTCCGCAATTCAGAAATATAGTATAAATACCTAAAAAGAAGGCCTATCGATAAAATTGCAAACAGAATATATGGAATAGAGGTGATTTCGAGTTTTTGGAATAGTCCGGTAGCGCCGGTAAAAACAAAAATGAACACCAAAATAAAGAAAATGCCTACACATCCAGTTACTATGCCTTTATTATATTCAGTTTTAACTTTTGCATTCGCTTTGGGTAATTGTTTTGCCTGTCTGTTTAACAATTTAAAAACACCCAAAAAGGCCAGTATTATGATGCCAACTGGCAGCCAGATTTTTTCCAATGCATTACTGCCGTTCTCTTGCTGGGTAAAGCGCTGGTTTAATTCTGATTTATTTTCAGGATTTAAGATAATTGTTCCAATAGCGTTAATGGTATTGACTATTCCAATGCCAAAATCATTTTGACGGAAGGCGGGGAGCAAATTTTGTTCAGCAATGTGCTTGAGTGTAACATCAGGTAAAACACCTTCAGTTCCTGTGCCAGTTATAAACCGGTATTTCCTTCTATCCTTCGCGATAAAAAGTAATAGGCCGTTGTTGCTGGTTTTTTGGCCAATTCCCCATGTGTTAAATAACTCGTAAGCGAAGTCAAAGTCTTCCTGATTGTGGTCAAAATCTTTCACAATCACTACCGCAACCTGAACATTCGTTTTTTGTTCGAGATCAGAAACAGCGCTATTTATCTCTTCAATATTAGTAGATGAAAGTATTTTATCGGGATCGCTCACCCAGCCACCACCATTTTTTTTAGGATCTGGAATTTCTGCAACCGTGTAGGCTTTTTGGCCAAAGGCATTAACAGAAATAAATAGAAGAAATAAAATGGTGAGGTATCTTATCGAATACGGGTTGTGGAGCATCATTCTGAAATATAGTAGATTAACCTGCCTAGCAAAAGCAATTGATTTATTTTGAGTTTTTTAGCAAGCCATCTATAATCTGATTAAGCTTTTGTTTATTTTTAGTGTAAGGAGCCAGGTCAAAAAGCTTAACTGTTTTAAATTCTATCGGGTGACTTTCGCTTTGCAGCGAGATGTAGCCAGCTTTCAGTGGTGTGCCGTCTACCTTTACTTTTGGATCAAAATTGGTAACATTGCCACCACCAATTTGTGGTTTGGTATATTCTAAAACCACTTCATTGTCGATGATATGTTTGATTACAGAATCACCAAGAACGAGGAAATCTGCAGTTACCCATTGGTCACCCGCATAAGTTTTTGATTTAGAATCCAGGCAATGTGTAGTGAAGAGTTTATCCTGGTAATTAATAAGTGTTCCGGGGGTGCACACGTTACTGGTATGGCGAACATGCTCTCCATCTCCTCCGAGAATTTGGGCTTCAATCGAAATTGGAAAATCCTGATCTTTTAACATCGTAGCCGGATTCTGGCAGTGTAACATGGCACCACTGTTTCTGATTGCCCAACCTTCGCCGCCTTTCGCCTGATTACCTACGAAACGATAAGTTACCCGTAATAGATAAGCAGAAAATGGCTTTTTATAAAAGATGTGCCCGTATTGCTGATCAAATTCCTGGTAGCCATCATAGCTCACTTTCATTAAGCCCTCTTCCACGCGAAAAGTATTGGCGTAATTTTCTTTGTAGTTATGCTTGGCAATTTTGATATTCCAGTCTTTCAAATCTTTTCCATTAAAAAGATTAATCCAGCCTTTTTGAGCATTAGCAGTAATGGAAAAACAAGCGGAAATAAGAAAGGACAGGGTGATGTGTTTTAATTTCATAGTAGCTTAATTGTTGCCACTAAATGTATGAAATTAAAATAAACAGATAAATATAAAATGCTATCCTGCCATTAATGGTTCAACTTTTCCGATAGCAAAATTAAGCTGTTCTTCCTGAGTTAAATTCGTATTGTCTAAAATAATGGCATCATCAGCCCTCACTAATGGACTTTCCTTCCGGGTTGTGTCAGCATAATCACGATGGGCCAGATTTTCAAAAACTTCTTCTAAAGTCGTTAGGTTATTTCCTTTACTTTCGAGCTCCTTAAACCTTCTTTCAGCCCTGATTTTAGGATCGGCAGTCATGAAAAACTTTAGTGGTGAATTTGGAAAAACAGTGGTTCCAATGTCACGGCCATCCATAACAATGCTTTTTGATTTACCCATTCGCTGTTGTTGTTTAACCATTTCATGGCGAACAATTTTATGGGCAGATACTTCGCTCACATTTTGCGAAACAGGCATCAAACGAATCTCATCAGATACTTCCTCGCCGTTTAACGTAATATGCGATTCATAATCTCTCGAATGGAAATTTAATTCGATGTGTTGCAGTGCATCAATAACTGCGGCATCGTTGCTTATATCTATATTGTTCCTTAAAAAATATAAGGTAACAGCACGATACATCGCACCGCTATCTACATAAATAAAACCTAATTTTTTAGCCAGCGCCTTTGCCAGGGTGCTTTTTCCACACGACGAATAGCCATCAATAGCTATAACCAAGTTCTTTTTCATTCGGCTACAAAGGTAAAAAAAGACTGTTTAGTTACTAGCTTTTTTAGATGGATTATCTTTTATAATTTTGCAATATGTTACCCACAAGAGAAGAAATTTTAAGATCTGTTACTTTCAAAACATCCAGAAGTGGAGGTAAAGGTGGGCAAAATGTAAATAAAGTTTCCAGTAAAGTTGAATTGATCTTTGATTTATCAGCAAACGAATATTTAAGTGATGATGAGAAAACGTTACTAAAATTCCAACTTGAAAACAGGTTGGATAGCGAGGGCTTGCTGCATATTGTCTCTCAAGAAGATAGAAGTCAGCTCTTGAATAAAGAAAAAACAGTGGCAAAGCTGCTTGAACTTCTTAAAAAGTCTCTTCACGTACAGAAAAAGAGAAAACCAACCAAAATTCCAAAGGGGGTGATAGAAAAGCGCTTGAAAAATAAGGCTTACACTTCCGAAAGAAAGAAAAATAGATCGATGCCCGATTTTTGATTGGCTAATAGCTTTTGGTATCTCTATTCAAATTATTCATCAATATTGTTACTTCTATCGCTCATATATCCTGGTGTTTTTGTTAGTTTTGAAGACACACAAATAAAACACAAATGAAAAAAATTCTATTAACGTTGGCTGTAATCGCCACACTTTCTTCCTGCAAGAAAGACTCCGAAGAAATTCCTTCTCCTGTTCCTGAAGAAAAACTATCGCCAGATATCGCCTTTACGGTTAAGGGGGCAACACAGGATACTCAACCTTTGTATCCATCATCTGAAAACTTTAATTTTTTAGGATATGGATATGATGTTACAGATAAGTTTAATGATCAGGCTTCTATAAGAGCGAATGTCGTTGATATTCCTACTTATGCTGCCAGTGGATCTTCCAGTATTTTCGTAAACGGAACTACAGAAGGTTCATGGACAACTATTCTGGCTGAAGATGCGGTAGATCTATCGAAAAAATTTTCCGGATTCTTTAAGGAAACAAAAGGTTTAAGTCTTTTTGGGAACACCATCGATAAGGTATTCGCAGGAAAAGATGCCACTAATAAAAAGTATGTTTACGGGTACTATTCCTATTACATGATTTGGAAAAGGTACAAGTTGTACTATGAACAACCTGTAAATAATTATCTAACAGCCAGCTTTAAGAGTGATATTGGATTGTTAAGTGCTCAGGAACTCGTTAAGAAATATGGTACACATGTTTTAACGAATATAAGGATAGGTTCAAAATTTGATGTAGTTTATCAGGCAGAAGCACCTGAAAACGATAGAAGAGAAGCTATTATTATGGAAGGGTTACGTTATACGATTAAAAGAACATTTGGCTTGCCTACTGGTTATATGGACGAACCTAAACTGCGTGATTTAAATGATAATACTTCAGCCCAGATCTATTATCGTTCAACCGGAGGCGATATCAGTAAATTAAAAACTGAAACCATAAATAACAGACTGGTTTTAAACCTTAACAACTGGGTTTCTTCTACCACAGAAGATAAAGCCCGGTTTATTGGGGCCTCGGATGATGGTTTGGTTCCCCTTTATAAATTTGTTGATGATCAAGAGAAAAAAGCTGCGGTTAAGGGATATGTAGATCAATACCTGGCAGAAAAAGCAGTTAAACTGTCAAATTAAGGAATAAAGAAGGGCGATCTGATCGCCCTTCTTTATTAGAGAAATTTAGCTTCCGAAACGGTAATATAAACTCAATCCTCCATAATTCTGTGCTTTTGCAACACTTTTCACTTCTTTGGTTTTGAAGATAATATTGAAATCTGCTGTAAATCTTTTTGAACTATAGTTCACACCAAACTGCTGTTCAAAAACAATTGGTTTTACGTCGAAAGTTAAGGGACTATTATTTTTAAATAAACTTCCCTGAATCGTCGCATCGTAAGCCACTACATTTAATTGTGGTTTCGCGTAAAAGAACAACTCGGATTTATTAAGGCTGGCTGTTCTTGAATCACCAATTACGGCATTATGGTAAGCACTGTTAAACAACTGGTTCAACCTCCCAGCTCTAAATAATGCCGATGCACCCAAACCAGAAAAAGTAGTTCCTAAGTTAACATATCCTTGGCCGCTTAAATCGATTATCTGATCGCTCGAGCGAAGTAGTAGTTTGCTATAATTTGCAGCCAGATTAACAGCAACCTCATTTTTAATTTGATATTCCCATCCGGCAGGTGTATAGAAACCTACTGTTTTATGAAGAAACTCCTGCGCATCCTGTGCCAAAGAATTCGGACCAACAGTACCAACTTCAATACTGGTTTTTAACACGCTTTCATTTTTGTAAAAAACCGAATAAGCACCGCCAGCATATAAATAGCCAGCAAAAGGTCTATCCTGATCTTCTCGTTTAGCCACTTGTCCCCAATAAGGCGTATACATTTTCTGGCCAGCAGAAATTTCATAGGTTTTCTTTTCTATTTGATCAGAAAACTTAGCAGGATCTATCGCCCTGCGGAAATAAAGGAATAATCCGTTGGTATAGTACCGATCATTTAAGGTAGCTAAATAAGCATCGTTTTCGGTTTTAAAACCAAATTCGTTTTTAAAGGATTGCCCAAAACCCGACAGGCAGATTAAACAAAGAATAGCAGTAGTAAAAAATGATCTCATAAAAAAGCCCGGGCGATTAACCCGGGCTATAAAAGTATTTATTGTTATTGGATATTTATTCACTCATCCAAAAGATTTACCATTTAATTGACAATCGGCGCAATTTTAATGCTCAGATCTAGAGGCTTTTTTACCTTATTTGTGGTTAAAGCCAATTCAATTACCTCGCTCATTTCCGTAACATAATGGAAAGTAAGGTCTTTAATATAGCTTTCTTTGATCTCTAAAATATCCTTGCGATTGCTTTTACAAAGAATAATTTCTTTGATATTGGCTCTCTTCGCTGCAAGAATTTTTTCTTTTATACCACCAACAGGGAGAACTTTACCACGAAGGGTAATCTCGCCTGTCATGGCTAAATGTTGTTTCACCTTACGTTGCGTAAATGCAGAGGTTAATGCCGTTAACATGGTTACACCAGCAGACGGACCGTCTTTTGGCGTCGCACCTGCAGGTACGTGTACGTGAACATCCCAGCTATCAAATAAGGTATACTCAATTCCAAATTCTGCTGCATGAGCACGTAAATAAGCCAGTGCAATAACTGCAGATTCTTTCATTACATCACCAAGATTACCCGTTAAGGTTAACTTCCCTTTTCCAGGACTTAAGCTAGATTCAATAAACAAGATATCGCCGCCAACACTTGTCCAGGCCAGGCCGGTAACCACACCAGCCACTTCATTGCCTTCGTACAAGTCTTTATCGTAGATAGGAGCACCTAAAATGCGTTCAACATCCTCGTTGGTTAAAGTTACATTGTATTCTTCTTCCATCGCAATTTTTGTTGCAACACCACGAACCAGGGAGCCTACTTTTTTCTCCAAACCACGTACACCACTTTCGCGGGTATAATCTTCGATTACTTTTTCAATTAAAGCAGGTTTAAGAACAATGTCTTTTAGTTTTAAACCATGATTTTCTTTTTGCTTAGGCAATAAAAACTTCTTGGCAATCTCTATTTTTTCTTCGATAGTATAACCATTAACTTCTATAATCTCCATACGATCTAGCAAAGCCGGTTGGATAGTACTTAATGAATTGGCTGTCGCGATGAATAAAATGTTAGATAAATCATAATCCATTTCTACATAATGATCATAGAAAGCATTGTTTTGCTCAGGATCCAATACTTCAAGCAATGCTGAAGATGGATCACCACGGTGATCTGTTCCAACCTTATCAATCTCATCCAAAACAAATACAGGGTTATCTGCCCCCGCTTTTTTAATGGACGAAATAATGCGGCCGGGCATTGCACCAATATAGGTTTTACGGTGACCACGAATTTCAGCCTCATCACGAATGCCACCTAAAGCCATTCGTACATATTTACGGCCTAATGCTTTAGCGATTGATTTTCCCAATGAAGTTTTACCAACTCCCGGAGGACCTACTAAACATAAAATTGGCGCCTTCATGTCACGTTTCAGCTTTAAAACAGCCAGATACTCAATAATTCGCTGTTTAACCTTTTCTAAACCGAAGTGGTCTTTATCTAAGATGCGTTGCGCTCTTTTTAAATCGAAATTATCTTTGGTAAACTCACTCCAGGGTAAGTCTAAAATTAATTCCAAATAATTCAACTGAACAGAATAATCCGGCGCAGCTGGATTCATCCGGCCTAATTTATCAAGTTCCTTATCAAAGTGATCGTTAACCTCTTTTGACCATTTTTTTAGCTTTGCTTTTTCTTGCAAAGCATCAAACTCCAAATCAGCAGAATTACCACCTAATTCTTCCTGAATTGTTTTTAATTGTTGATTAAGGAAATAGTCACGTTGTTGTTTGTCCAGATCAGTACGAACTTTAGATTGGATTTGATTTCTCAATTCCAGCATCTGCAATTCAATCATCAATAACTCCATTACCTTTTGCGCACGGTCTAGCAATTTATTCATTTCCAGAATCTTTTGCTTATCGGCCATTTCGGCATTCATGTTTGATGATATAAAATTTATCAAAAATGAATTGCTCTCTATGTTTTTTAAAGCAATACTCGCCTCACTGGGGATGTTCGGCGAAAGCTGAATAATTTGAGCTGACATTTCACGGATAGAAGCAATTAATGTTTTAAATTCTTTATCCACCTTGTGCTTTTGCTCTTCAAATTTCTTCACAACAGCCTTAATGTAAGGTTCATTTTGAACTTCTTCAATTAAGCTGAAACGTTGTTTACCCTGGATAATTACTGTTGTATTGCCATCTGGCATTTGCAGCAATTTAATGATATTGGCTACTGTACCCACAGTATTAAGTTGCTCAAATGTAGGGTCTTCGATAGAAACATCCTTTTGAGATACTACTCCGATAATCTTATTGCCTTTGTAAGCTTCTTTGATTAATTTTATCGATTTATCCCGTCCAACCGTAATTGGAATAACCACCCCAGGAAACAGAACGGTGTTTCGCAAAGGTAATATAGCCAGGATTTCTGGCGTATCCTCATTATTCATCTCCTCCTCATCTTGTTGAGACATTAAAGGGAAAAATTCGGTATCCTCATTTATAATTGGCATAGCAGAATGAAAATCAAATATATCTTGTTTACTCATTATCACGTTTCCTCTCACGACAAACTGGCAGTTTAATCGTATTCACATTGTTTAATTATGTTAGTAATATAATAATTTCAACTCTTGTGCCAAAGTAAAAACTATATTAATCTTATGTTAAAAAGGCAGATAAATATATTTATTAGTGACAATATCATATTTTTCGGTTTTCTACGTTTAAGCTATTATTAAGGGGTTTCCATTTAAGGTGAAAAAAATTAAAAACTATTAATTTGTCATAATAGGATTATATTGCAAAAAAATCACCCCCGAAAGGTGCTGGAATTATCTAAATTATTATTCATACATGAACTATTTCAAAAAAGCAATTTTAGGACTAATCATTTTCTCATCTACCGCAACGTTTGCTCAGAATAATTATGAGAAAAGTATGCAGGCCATGATGAAAGGGGATTATAAAACTGCTGTTACTCAATTAGAAAAAGCCGATGCCAAAACGCCCGATAACGCTGCTGTATTAAAAATGCTCGGTTATTCTTATTTTCAGAATGGAGAATACGAAAAATGTATCGCTACTTACAGCCGTTTACTTTCCGTGAAGCCTGCAGAAGTATCAGCCTATTATTATCGTGGCAAAGCAAGATTGAATATTGCGAACGATCCGAAAGAATCTTTAAATACGATGCGGGAGAACTTTTATACTGCTGCAATTAGAGACTTTACAAAAGCGATTGAAATTACTGGAGATGAGGATACGCAAATGTTTCAAAATAGAGGCTTAGCCTATAAGGATTATGCCATTTTTAAATCTTACAAAGTAAAGAAAAGTGTGGAGAAAGCGGCCTGTGTAGCATTATTTAATAACTCTATAGCAGATTTTCAGAAAGTGTTAACCATGCAACCTTTGAGAAAAGATATTATTGATTGGGTTACTTATGATAAAGCTCAGATAGCAAGTTTGAAGTAAATCTTTAAATAAAAAAAGCGGTCAGAAATTTAATTTCTGACCGCTTTTTTTATGGATTAAATTTGGCTACAATAGTATAGTCTTTTGGAGCAAGTAACCGTATTTTTTGTTGTTTCCTAATCTTATATAAAACATCAGGATAGTAGGTAAGTGTATCAAGCGATTGATATAAAATATTTTTATTAAGGATTATAATTTCAACCTTACTAATCTGTGAGCCATTTTTCTCTACTGAAACTTTCTTTACAGGAATTTTCTTACTGTCAGAAGTGTAAGTTTGAACACCATCTTGCTGGTTTATCTTAAAGCTTCCTTTCCAGGAGTTTTTATTAATATCAGAATTAACAAAAATCGCAAGTTCCTTATCCCAATCAGTAATTAATAACGATTTGGTTTCGCTCGTACCATTTATGCTAACCGTTTTATCTACGCTAACTTTAGCATTTTTCAACCGGATGATTTCTTTGCTGAAATATCCCTTCAAGTCAAAATATAATAAATCGGTATTTGCCTTGGCAGCTTCCCGTTGGTTACAAGAGAAAAAAGCCAAAGCAAATACCAGAATACCAAGTTTTCTCGTCATTATACCAATACGTTTCCTGTCATCTCTACTGGAATATCTACTCCTAAAATTCTCAATACAGTAGGAGCGATATCGCCAAGCTTGCCATCAGCAATAGTTTTATAATCGTTGTCGATCAATATACAAGGAACCAGGTTGGTCGTATGTGCTGTATTTACTGAGCCATCTCCATTCACCATGAATTCAGAGTTACCATGATCGGCCAATAAAATAAATGAGTAACCGTTTTCCAGGCCTTTATTTACAACCGTTTCTGCACATTGATCAGCGGTTTCTACGGCCTTAATCACTGCGTCAAAAACGCCGGTATGCCCAACCATATCCGGATTAGCAAAGTTTAAGCAAATAAAGTCTGCCCAACCAGTTTCCATTTCTGCAGTAATGGCCGCGGTAATACCAGCAGCACTCATTTCTGGTTGTAAATCATAAGTAGCTACTTTCGGCGAAGGAACTAAAATGCGTTTTTCATTCGGAAATTCAATCTCTCTACCACCAGAAAAGAAGAAAGTTACGTGTGGGTATTTTTCCGTTTCTGCAATACGGATCTGGTTTTTATTGTTTTCAGACAGCACCTCGCCGATTGTTTTTGTCAGATCATCTTTGGTAAACATTACATTTACTTTATCGAAGCTCTCATCGTAAGTGGTCATTGTAACATAATACAATGGTAGTTTATGCATCAATTGTTCAGGGAAATCTTTTTGGCTTAGTGCCGACGTAATCTCGCGTCCTCTATCTGTACGGAAATTGAAGCAAATCACCACATCATCAGGCTGGATAGTTGCAATAGGTTCACCATTAGTTTGTGTAAGTACTACAGGATTTAAAAACTCATCTGTAATGCCATTAAGATAGGAATTTTGAATTGCACTTAATGCATCCTGGGTTTTTTCTCCAACTCCGTTTACCATTACATCGTATGCTTGCTTAACACGCTCCCAGCGGTTATCGCGATCCATTGCATAGTATCGTCCAACCATGGTTGCCAACTTTGCATTCCCGTGCTGAAGATGATTTTGAAGATCGGTAATAAAACCTAAGCCAGATTTAGGATCAGTATCGCGTCCATCTAAAAAAGCATGAACAAACGTTTTTTCTACATGAGCTTCGTTAGCTGCATCACAAAGTGCCTTTAAGTGTTCAATGTGTGCATGTACACCGCCATTAGAAACTAGGCCGATAAAATGTACTGCTTTATTATTGGCTTTGGCATAATCAAATGCATCAAGTAAAACCGGGTTGCTGTGCAATTCTCTATCGGCAATTGCTTTATTAATTCTACCCAGTTCCTGATAAACAACTCGCCCAGCCCCTAAATTCATATGCCCAACTTCTGAGTTTCCCATCTGTCCTGCAGGTAATCCTACAGCTTCGCCAGATGCTTCTAGTTTGGAGTGCGGATAATTTTGTAATAAGGAATCAAAAAAAGGTGTTTTTGCAGCATATGCAGCATCAGAATTATCCTGACGTCCGTAGCCCCAGCCATCTAAAATTATAAGAGCGAGTTTTTTATTGTTTATCATATTAATTCAAAAATTTATTCGTCAATACCAAAACATTTTCTTTTAAAACATGTTTTAGTGTTTTATTCATATGGCAAATATAACTTTATTGAAGGTTATACAAATTAAGAAATCGTTTTTTGATACGCTAATGGCATAATTTTAGCTATACCGTTCTGTATAAAATACAGAAATGATCCGGAGCTTGTTTTTACTTGTTATTAGTTTGACATCATTATATCTACCTAGTGCTATCCAGGCTGATATTATCGATGATTTATCATCTTATTTTAAAGCTGGAAACACCAAAGAAATTGCCAGAAATTTCTCCTCAACAATCGAATTAATTATTATTGATGAGGAAGATGTCTATTCTAAAGCACAGGGTGAACAAATTTTGAGAGATTTTTTTACTAAACATCCACCTGTTAAAACAAGTGTTTTTCATAAAATTAACAATAGTCCAAACTATCGTTTTGGCGTTGTGATTCTTAATACTTCAAAAGAAACTTTCAGGGTTTCTATTACCATGAAAAAATTTAATAATAGTTTTTTGATCACGGAATTAAGAATCGAGCCTGCTAAAGATTAGTTTAATTCTTCCGAAACCCTTAATTTAACTTCCAATAACCTTTCTTAATATCTGCTGGTAAATTGTGTGCTAATAAATATTTCTTATTTTTGCAGCATAAAACCTATATTTTGGATATTCAACTGATACATCAATTCATAAAAAATGCCCTGGCTGAAGATGTTGGCGATGGTGATCATACTTCATTATCAACAATTCCTGCCGGTACTCAAGGTAGGGCAAAACTGATCATCAAAGAAGATGGTATTTTAGCAGGGATGGAATTGGCGCTTGAAATTTTTGCAACTGTTGACCCTGATTTGAAAGTAACTGTGTTATTGGAGGATGGTGTAGCAGTAAAAGTTGGCGATATCGGTTTAACTGTAAGTGGAAGTACCCATTCGATTCTGATTGCTGAGCGGTTAGTACTTAATTGTATGCAGCGAATGAGTGGCATTGCAACTAAAACCCATCATATTGTTTCCCTTTTAAAAGATTCCAAAACTAAGATTTTGGATACGCGCAAAACAACTCCTGGTTTACGTTATCTGGAGAAATGGGCGGTAAGAATCGGCGGAGGTGTTAATCATCGTATCGGGTTATATGATATGATTTTAATTAAGGACAACCATGTTGATTATGCTGGTGGAATTGCTAATGCAATTACATCTGCCAAAAAGTATCTGGACGATCATCACAAATCGTTGCAGATTGAAATTGAGGTGAGGGATTTAGATGAATTAGCTCAGGTATTGGCTGTTGGCGGTATAGACCGCATTATGCTCGATAACTTTAATTTCGACAATTTAAAAGCTGCTGTTAAACTAATTGATGGTCAGTTTACTACTGAAGCCTCAGGTGGAATCACCGAAGAAAATGTAGCAGAATATGCCGCTTGCGGAGTTGATTTTATCTCAATGGGAGCACTTACACATTCCGTAAAAAGCCTCGACATCAGTTTAAAAGCATTCTAAAAGTGATGTGTTATAAAATTGAAAGCTTATTTTTTGTATCATTGTAGGCTATGGTTACGGTTTATTCGCTCACTGCTTTATTATTTGCGTATCTATTTGGATCCATACCAACAGCTGTATGGCTCGGTCAGGCCTTTTACGGTATAGACGTTCGGGAGTATGGAAGCGGTAATGCTGGTGCAACCAACACCTTCAGGGTTTTAGGTAAAAAAGCAGGAATTGCCGTAATGGTAATCGACATTGCCAAGGGCTATACCGCTACCAATTTAGCCTATCTCATAGGGATGTCTGTTACCGGACCACAAAATTCAGTTGTTTTTGTTAACTATCAGCTTGCCCTTGGTGTTACTGCTGTAATGGGGCATTTGTTTCCCGTTTTTGCTGGCTTCAGGGGAGGAAAAGGTGTGGCTACACTTTTTGGAATGATTTTGGCAGTTAACTTCGAAGCATCTATGCTTTGCGTTCTGGTTTTTGTGATTGTGTTACTATTAACGAAGTATGTTTCATTAAGTTCGATCTGTGCCGGCTTTACATTTCCGCTCAGCGTGGTATTTTTGTTTCAGGTTTCGATAAAATCAGAAGTGCTATATGGCATGGTAGTCTGTGTTTTAATTTTAGTTACGCATCAAAAAAATCTCGAAAGATTGCTCAAGGGCAAGGAATCTAAAGTGTATTTGTTTAGGAAGAAAACTAATTAACAACAAAAACACAATCATTAAAACTAATTCAGTAGCTTACTGTTAAACAATCGGTTTGCCTGAAGGGTCACTAAACTAAATCACATTATGAAAAAGTTACTTTTAACAGCGAGTATTGCTGGCGTTTTATTATTTAATTCATGTTCTACTGTTCCGTTAACAGGACGTAGTCGATTTGATTTAGTGAGTAACGATCAGGTTTTGCCGATGGCATTTCAAGCTTATAGTACATTCTTAACAGAAAATAAAAGTACGGTTCTTTCTGCATCCAATGCGCAGGCGTTAAAGGTAAAAACCATTGGGAACAAGTTAATTGCAGCAGTAAAGTCTTATATGAATAGCAATAACTATGGCAACTTAATCGCTGATTACCAGTGGGAGGTTAACGTAGTACAAAATAACGAGAAAAACGCATGGTGTATGCCAGGTGGTAAAATTGTGGTCTACACGGGTATTTTACCAGTTACCCAGGATGATGCTGGCTTAGCTACAGTTATGGGGCACGAAATTGCTCACGCAATTGCTGGTCACTCGGCAGAGCGGATGTCGCAAGAAATGGTAGCTCAGGGCGTTGGTGCAGCAGCTGGTGTAGCATTATCTAAAAACCCTAAAACACAATCTATCTTCAATACGCTGTATGGTGTAGGTACACCAGTTGCAATGTTGAAATTCAGCCGTAACCAAGAATTAGAGGCAGATCGTTTAGGTTTAATTTTTATGGCAATGGCTGGTTACAATCCACAAAATGCAACTGCTTTTTGGAATAGAATGTCTTCAGCCTCAGCTGGTGCACAAAAACCAGCAGAGTTTTTGAGTACTCACCCAAGCGATGCAACACGTATAGCACAAATTCAAAAATATTTACCTGAAGCACAGCAATATTATAAAAAGTAAGATCTTTAAGGTAGAAGGCTAAAGGTTTAAGGTGGAGGGTTTTGCATAGAGCAGAAATCTCCACCTTTTTTATTTGAACTGGTTTAGGGTTTGGTTTATTTAAAGGTAGAAGGATTTAAAGGTTAAAGGCTAAAGGTTTAAGGTGGAGGGATTTGCATGTAGCAGAAATCTCCACCTTTTTTTTGAACTAGTATAAGATTTGGTTTATTTAAAAGTTTAAGGTGGAGGGGTTTGCATGGAGCAGAAATCTTCTCCTTTTTTATTTGCAAAAAAAAGGAGGAGAATTTGGTTTTTTATTAATAGCGAGATGCTACGACCGAGAAAGGTTTATTTATCATTTTTTAAAAAACAATGCTCCTGACCAAGCTGTTGACGACTAAAGACTAAAGACTAAAGACTAAAGACTAAAGACTAAAGACTAAAGACTAACCCTCCAGCACCTTTAACATCGCACTAGCTTTGAGCAAGCATTCATCATATTCTTTTAGGGCATCACATTGATAAGTAATGGCTCCACCAACCTGGAACGATAAATATTTTGTCTCCGCATTATAAAGTATACTTCTAATTACGACGTTAAAATCGAAATCTCCATCAGGATTAATGTAGCCAAAAGAACCAGAATACATTCCTCTCTTTGTTTCTTCGTATGCTTCGATTAATTCCATTGCTTTTAGCTTAGGTGCGCCCGTCATAGAACCCATTGGAAAAGCATTTTTAATCGCATCAATAAAATGAACATCATTGTTTAGCTCGCAACTAATGGTAGAAATCATCTGGTGCACTTGGGGGAAAGTGTAGATTCCAAACAATTCATCCACTTTTACCGTTCCCTTTACCGCCGACTTCGTCAGGTCGTGGCGTACCAGATCTACGATCATCACATTTTCAGACTGCTCCTTTAAATCATGTTTAAGCTGAGTCTTTATATTTTGGTCTTCCAGTAAAACATTGCTCCGTTTAGCTGTTCCCTTTATAGGTTGAGAGATTAGTTTATTATTGCGTTTGCACAGGAACCTTTCCGGAGTAGCTGATAAAATGTAATGATCTCCGATTTTAAAATAACCAGCAAACGGGGTAGGAGACAATTGATTTAGGGTTTCAAAAGTTTGAACAGGATTTATGATTGCATTTTCTGCAAAAAATTCCTGGCAGAAGTTAATTTCATAAATGTCTCCTCGTAGAATATGGCTTTTTAATGCTTCTACTTTATCTAGATATTGCACTTTCGATAATCGCTTTTGAATTTTTAATACCGCTTGCTTCTGATCATTGCTAATGATGAATTGGTTAATTTCATCAATAATGGAATCATTTCCAATCAGCACATTAATCAAACCGTTTTTAATGCCAATTAAATACTTAGGAATAAAGAAGTACAACTCCGGAAAGTTGAGGTAATCAGGATGATCTGATTTTAAATTTTCAACTTCGTTTTTGAGTTCATAACTAAACGTCCCGAAAAGCCAGGTATGATGCAATGATTGAAAGTTCTTAAGCTGTTCAAATGCATTCCCATCCGAGCATTTGAGCTCTAGTTGAACACCAGCTGCAATTAAACAATCATGTGATGAATATTGATCTTGGTATTGATTAGAATCCAGAAGGCAGCAAACCTCGAACTGGTTAGCCCAATGCAATGCTTTTTGTTTGAAATTGGTTATCTGATTTATGGTTTTCAATGATGTTATTCCTTGTTTGATATGATTTAAGACTACTCCAGGCTTTTGTCATCCCTTTTTTCGGTAAGCTCTTTAAAGTTTTGATTGCTTACTATTTTTTTGCCAGACTTTTGTTCCAAATCTTCTCGGGCTTTACCCGCAACACTGCCACCTGCTTTTGCCGCGGTATGATTTTCATCAAAGCCTTTAGCATCCCTATTCTTAGCAATTTCTGTTGTTGAAGCTTCGCCCAGCATTGAAAAAATCAATTCCAAATCCGTCATGTGGTCTCTCAAATTCTCATTGGCTTTTTTTAAACCTTTTAACTTCTTATAATCGCTTGGAATGATGCCAAAAGTTGCTTTGCTAATTTCGGCAGTTAGAATGGCGTATTCCCTGCCTTCCTTCACACCTCTCTGCTTCCATTCGTTGGTGAGTTCATCACGAACAAGAATGCCACGAATTCGCTTTTCTATCCATTCATCGCTGTATCCTTTGGCTTTATAAGTAGCTCTAATCCTGGCTTGTGCTAATTCGGGATTTTCTATTTCTGCAATTCTTTCTGCACCAACTTTTGCCAGCCACTGTTTAAATGGTTCGGCTTTTGGAGATGGAATAGATTGAATCAGGCGCAGCAGTTGTTCTGTGTTGGCCACGTCAGTCACCCTCATTTTCCCATCATCTGCCGGCATTTTCAACTGTCCCAATTTATGGGACAGTTCGCTGCCTTCATTTTGCAGTTTTGTTTTTAAAGCGTTCCAATATTTTCTAGGGCGCGGCGAATTCGTTAATACTTCAACAACATCAATGATTGAGAAATACCATTTTTCTTCTAGTTCATTCCACTCAGAACGTACTTTTTTGTCTTCAAATAACTTTAAATCACTCATTTTTATTTAAATTAAACTTGGTGTAATAATCGTATAGAGATGAGATTTCTTGTTATTAATAGGGAGTTCTAAGATAGATAAAGGCTGCTAAAAAACTAGAAAATGTTATAAACAGAAAAAGCAACCCGATAAAGGTTGCTTTTTCTGTAAGTATTTAAATATTTTAACCTAGTTCTAAAGTTTGTGCTCTATCGGGCCCTACTGAAAGGAATTTAATTGGCACTTCTAATTCTTTTTCCAAGAATGCAATGTAATCGTTCAGCTTCGCTGGAATCTGATCAACAGAAGTGATTTTAGTTACGTCTGTAGCCCAGCCATCAATTGCTTTCAATACCGGTTTTGGTTCGATAGAAATAATATCATAAGGCATATAGTCGATCGTTTCGCCATTATACTCATAGTGTGTACAAGCATAAATGGTTTCGAAAGTATCTAAAACATCTGCTTTCATCATAATTAATTCGGTTACACCGTTTAACATGATGGCATATTTTAAGGCGGGAAGATCAATCCAGCCGCAACGACGGGCACGACCAGTAGTTGCACCGAACTCATGTCCTAAAGCACGAAGATTTTCGCCAACTTCATTATCTAATTCCGTTGGAAAAGGACCTCCTCCAACTCGTGTACAATATGCTTTAAAGATACCATAAACAGCACCAACTTTATTAGGTGCAATACCTAAACCGGTACAAGCTCCTGCAGTTGTGGTATTGCTTGAAGTTACAAATGGATAAGAACCAAAGTCAACATCTAGCAAGGTTCCTTGTGCGCCTTCTGCCAGCACCGCTTTGCCTTCTTTTAAATAGCCATTCACAAAGTGTTCGCTATCTACGTGTGGAATTGATTTTAAGAACTCAATCGCTTCAAAAAACGATGCTTCTTTTTCTGCCAATTCATATTCAAAACCTTCGTAATGAGAAAGGATTTCGGTATGTTTTTCTACTAGTTTAGCATAACGCTCCTTGAAATCAGGTAGGGTGGTATCACCAACACGTAAACCATTACGTCCGGTTTTATCCATATAAGTTGGGCCAATTCCTTTAAGTGTTGAGCCGATTTTATTTTTACCCATGCGGGCTTCATTAGCCGCATCCAATAACTGGTGGGTAGGTAAAATTAAGTGGGCTTTACGGGCAATTACCAATTTGCCATCAGCAACAGGATCATGACCAGCTTTTTTTAAGTTATCTAACTCTCTTTTTAAAATGATCGGATCGATTACTACACCATTACCGATAAGGTTCATGGTTTTTTCGTTGAAAATTCCTGATGGAATAGTGTTTAGAACAAATTTTTTGCCATCGAACTCTAAAGTGTGTCCGGCATTCGGGCCACCCTGAAAACGGGCAATAAGATCATATTTCGGACTGAGTACATCAACGATTTTTCCCTTTCCTTCATCACCCCATTGCAGGCCGAGAAGTACATCTACTTGCGTCATTATTAAAAATTTAAGCTGGTTTTATTGTGTGTGTTTACTTAATTGCTTCAGGTTTCGTCACTTTAGCTGTTTCATTTACTTTTCTCGCCATGCTGCAATCTGAGCAAAAGCCATAAAGGTTTAATGAATGGTGTTTCACGTCGAATTTTAACAGATCGCCAACCATGGTTTGAATCTGGTGAATTCTGGGATCGCAAAATTCAACTACTTTACCGCACTCTATACAGATCACATGATCATGTTGACGGTAACCGTAAGATTTTTCGAATTGTGCCATATTCTTACCAAACTGGTGTTTGGTAACCAAATCACATGAAACCAATAACTCCAAAGTATTGTAAACCGTAGCACGACTTACGCGATACTTTTGGTTTTTCATGTGGATATAAAGGGTTTCAACATCGAAGTGATCGTTTCTAGAATATATTTCTTCCAATATGGCGAAACGCTCTGGTGTTTTGCGTAGATTTTTGTTTTCTAAATAAGCTTCAAAAATCTTGCGAACGAGCTCATTTGTTTTTTGTTCAGACATAGTATTTAAACTCCGTTCAAAGGTAGTTAAATTGTTTTTAAAAATGATTACACCAGTGAAATGATTACACCGATTTGGTAATTGTTTGATTGTTATGACTCCAGACTACAAACTCCCGACTTTTTTATGCATCAAACCTGGTTACCCCGGTAACCCCCCGGACTTTCATTAAATTTTTGATTAAATTTTCCAGATGTTCCGTATCATTAACGAAAATCATAATAGATCCATCAAATATTCCCTCATTCGTATCAACCGTAATGGAACGCATGTTTACTTTAAAATCCGTTGAAATAACGCGGGTGATATTATTGATTAATCCTACATCATCGATCCCGACAATTCTTAATCCGGTTAAGAAAGTTAATTCCTGCTGTTTATTCCATTTGGCTTTGACTACGCGATAACCGTAATTTGCCATCAGCTGCGCAGCATTAGGACAATTGGTTCGGTGGATTTTGATTCCATCACTTACCGTAATAAAACCAAAAACATCATCACCTGGAATAGGGTTGCAACAGGCAGCAAGGGTATAATCAATGCGTTGCATGTCTTCACCAATGAGCAGGATGTCAGATTCGCCACCTTTAATTTTACTCTTAATTCCATCTACCGATAAATTTTCCGGGCGCTCCGGACCTCGGCTTTCTACTTCTTTTTCGCTATTGAGATATTCTTTAATATCACGCAGCTCGATTTTGCCAAGGGCTACGTTTACAAAAAGCTCCTGGGTAGATGGTAATTTAAAGAAATAGCTTAATTTCTGCAGGTTATCTGTGTTGTAAGTGATTTTGAGCGATTTAAGTTTTCGCTCCAGAATTTCCTTCCCGTTATCCGCAATCTTCCGTTTTTCCTCTTTGAGTGATGATTTAATTTTGGATTTGGCTTTTGCCGTGACCACAATATTTAACCAATCCTCTTTAGGCGTTTGCTTATTTGAGGTAATAATCTCTACCTGGTCACCATTTTGCAACTTATAGGAGATTGGTACCAATTTATGGTTAACCTTTGCGCCGATACAGGTTGCACCCACACCGGTGTGAATTTCAAAAGCAAAGTCTAAAGCGGTAGCACCCAAGGGAAGTTGAAGTAAAGCACCTTTTGGTGTGAAAATGAAAATCTCATCAGAGAAAAGGTTCATTTTGAAATCATCAAGAAAATCTAAAGCATTTGCTTCCGGATTACTCAGCATTTCCCTCACTTTTTGGATCCATTGGTCAAGTCCGTTGTCATTACTTGATTCCTTATATTTCCAGTGCGCAGCAAAACCTTTTTCTGCAATCTCGTTCATCCGTTGCGTACGAATCTGAACCTCAACCCATTGTCCGCGAGGTCCCATTACCGTAGTGTGCAAACTTTCGTAACCATTTCCTTTTGGTGATGATACCCAATCGCGCAAACGATCCGGATTCGGGCGGTATAAATCTGTTACGATAGAATAAGCTTTCCAGCAATCTGCTTTCTCATTTTCGTAAGCACTATCCAAAATAATCCTGATGGCAAAAAGATCATAAACTTCCTCAAAAGGAATATTTTTCTTTTTCATTTTATTCCAGATGGAATGGATAGATTTTGGACGGCCATAAACATCGGCGACTAAACCCTGTTCATGTACGATTTCATCAATCGGTTCTACGAACTTTTTGATAAATAAAGCACGTTCGGCCTTTTTCTCATTAAGTTTCTTAGCGATAAATTTATAGGTATCAGGATCAAGATATTTCATTGAAAGATCTTCTAATTCTGATTTTATGGCATATAAACCTAAACGGTGGGCAAGTGGTGCATATAAGTATATGGTTTCGGATGCGATTTTAAGTTGCTTATGGCGTGGCATAAAATCCATCGTCCGCATGTTGTGTAAGCGATCGGCTAGTTTTATGAGGATCACGCGAACATCATCCGCCAGGGTAAGCAGCATTTTCCGGAAATTCTCTGCCTGTAAGGAACTATTGGTGTCAAAAACGCCGGAGATCTTGGTTAATCCATCGATAATTTTTGCTGTTTTCTTGCCAAATTCACGCTCAATGTCTTCCAGTGTGATGTCTGTATCTTCTACCACATCATGCAGGAGCGCACAAACAATAGAAGTAGTACCCAAGCCGATTTCTTCGGCAGCGATTTGTGCCACAGCGATAGGGTGGTAGATATAAGGTTCGCCAGATTTACGCCGCATGTCTTTATGGCTTTCCAGCGCCATATCAAATGCTTTCCTGATTTCTTTCTTATCTCCCTTTTGTAGCGTAGATTTGCTGGCCCGTAATAATGCCCTGTACCTTTTTAAAATCTCCTTCTTTTCCGCCTCTAAATCAATCACTAACTCTGTTTTCATTTGTTTTTTTTGCGTAAAAATTTGCGTCTTATTTATTAATAAAACTTATATTAGTTCTGTTAAACGACTAATATATGAAATAACACCTAACTTTGTCAAAGTATAAATTTATGAAATTTAAAGGGCTAATCATTCTGTTTATTGTCATGATTTTTAGTAGCACACTAAAAGCACAAGACCCTGTAGCACCAGTTTTCCCAAAACAAGGTAAAACTGATACAATAAGGGTAGGCTCTACGAATGATAATGGCATGATGATTCCATGGATGCAATTACAGGACGTCAGTATTTTTGCCCATAGAATTTGGAAATCTCCGGCTGAACAAGTTGCATATAGCAGATTGCGTTATAATGTTTTAAAGGTGATGCCTTATGCCTTATACGCCAAGCGACGTTATCAGCAACTGGAAGATGATATTGCCCGTACGCCTGAGAAAAAAGAGCAGAAGAAATTGGTTAAGCAATGTGATAAAGAAATCAAAGACATGTTTAATCGCGAGATAAAAGAATTAACCATTACTCAGGGACAAATTTTAACTAAACTGATTGACAGGGAGGTTGGAAGAACAACTTATGATATTGTAAAGCAAACTAAAGGTGGTTTTGCCGCTTTTTCTTATCAGATTGTTGCCCGTGTGGTTGGTCATAATTTAAAAAGTACTTACAATCCTAACGAAGATCGCGATATAGAATCTATTATTCGTACTTCAGGATTTTATCAATAAACATAATGCAGGAAAGCATTCCGAATATCTATTCTTTCAAGGTTAAGAAAATTAATGGTGAAGATCAGTTGCTCTCCGCATATCGCAATAAGGTTGTTTTAATCGTAAATACGGCATCAGGTTGTGGTTTTACGCCACAATTGGGAGAATTACAACAGCTGAAAGATGAAATTAATCATCCGGATTTTGAGATTTTAGGTTTTCCAACCAATGACTTTGGCAAGCAGGAACCCTTAGTAGGGAATGAAATCGCTTCGTTCTGCGAAATTAACCATGGCGTTAAATTTCCTATTTTCGATAAAATATTGGTTCGTGGTGAACATGCCCATCCACTTTATCAGTTTCTGAGTAATAAGAATCAAAACTCGAAACTTAGTTCTAAACCCAGGTGGAACTTCCATAAATACATTTTGAACAAAAGAGGCGAACTGGTTGATTTTTATCTGCCATTTACCAAGCCTTTAAGTGCTAAGATTAAAAAGAAAGTTCAGCAACTGCTGAATGAAAATCTCCAAAAATAATCATGAAATTAGATATTTTAGTTATCGCTGTACATCCTGATGATGCAGAACTTTGCTGTTCAGGAACAATTCTGAAACACATTGCTATGGGTAAAAAGGTTGGTATTGTAGATTTAACCAGGGGCGAACTCGGTACCCGCGGCACTGCTGAAACCAGAGATGAAGAAGCTGCAGATTCTGCCAGAATTTTAGGTCTGCATGCCCGTGAAAATCTTCGTTTGCGGGATGGCTTTTTTCAGAATGATGAATTTCATCGTTTAGAAGTAATTAAGGTAATCAGAAAATATCAACCTGAAATTATTTTAAGTAATGCACTGGAAGACCGACACCCGGATCATGGACGGGCTGGTGATTTAGTTTATGATTCGGTTTTCCTTTCTGGCTTACCGAAGATAGAGACGGAAGTGGAGGGCTTAAATCAAGCTGCTCACCGACCAAGATTATTGCTGCAATATATACAGGATCGTTATTTGAAACCCGATATCATAGTTGATATCTCAGCGCATATGGATCAAAAAATAGAATCGATCAAAGCTTTTAAAACCCAATTTTACAACCCTGATGTAGATGGTTTGCAAACCTATATCTCCTCACCAGAATTTTTCGAAACGGTAATTGGTCGTTCGAGGGAATTTGGTAAAAGTATTGGGGCAACCTTTGGTGAGGGATTTACCTCCAGGAAGTTATTGGGCGTGGATAATCTGTTTGATCTGAAATGATTTTGTGTGGTTTAACCGCAAAGAAAAAGAAGTAAATCGCAAAGCGCGCAAAGTTAAGTGGTCAACCTAAGCCTATTTTCTTCTTTTCTTTGCGCAACTTAGCGCCCTTTGTTGCGGTTAATTATTTATTTACAAAGTTCTTTTTCTTCTTCTTTTCTTTGCGTAACACTTGGCGCCTTTGCGGTTAAAACTGACGCACTTTGCGGTTAAACTCGCCTCTCCAACAAAATCACCCTTCGTTTGTTACTCTTCAAACGAATAATAATGGCGAATATATTCTCTTCAATCAAAAATGCATACAAACTTTTCAAACAGATAGATTTCGATAAGTTAGATGCTTTGTCCCAAAAAGTGGATCTGCCTAAAATGGTAGAAACAATTTCCAATCTGGATGAAAAGCAAATTCAGGGCATGATGAAAATGATGGGTGGATCTGGTAAAAAGAAAGAATTGCCGCCAATTGAGGGCGACTTTTACCACCTTGGCGATGAGGCTTTAAAAGATGAAGATCGCCAGTTGCAGTTGAAGGTCCGTGCGTTTTTAGAGAAGGAAGTTAAGCCAATCGTTAATCATTATTGGAATAAAGCAGAATTTCCGTTTGAAATTATTCCGAAACTTGCTGAGCTAAATATTTGCGGTTTAACTTATCAGGGTTACGGCTGCCCCGGTAAATCCAATTTAATGGAAGGTATTTTGGCGATGGAAATGGCCAGGATTGATACCTCCATCTCTACCTTTTTTGGTGTGCAAAGTGGCCTGGCGATGGGTTCTATTTATCTCTGTGGTTCTGAAGAACAGAAACAGCAGTGGTTACCATTAATGCAACAGTTTAAAGTTATTGGTGCTTTCGGGTTAACAGAACCCGAAGTGGGATCTGCTGCAGCAGGTGGTTTAACTACAACCTGCAGAAAAGTAGGGGAGAAGTGGGTTTTGAACGGACAGAAAAAGTGGATCGGAAATGCAACTTTTGCAGATATATTAATCATTTGGGCACGTAATGAAGGAGATGGTGAGGTTAAAGGCTTTATCGTAAAAAAAGATAATCCTGGCTTTGCAGTAGAAAAAATGCAGGATAAAATGGCCTTGCGTATTGTTCAGAATGGAATCATCACCCTTACAAATTGTGAAGTAGAAGAAGCTGATCGTTTACAAAATGCCAATTCATTTAAAGATACCGCAAAAGTTCTTCAGATGACCAGGGCGGGGGTGGCCTGGCAAGCGGTTGGCTGTGCACGTGGCGCTTACGAGAATGCCCTGGAATACACCCGAACCAGGAAACAGTTCGGAAAGCCGATTGCCTCTTTCCAGTTAATTCAAAACCATTTGGTAGAAATGTTATCCAACTTAACCGCGATGCAAACCTTATGTTTCAGGCTCTCTCAATTGCAGGACCAAGGCTTACTAAAAGATGAACATGCCTCATTGGCAAAAGTATTTTGCTCGTTACGTACCCGTGATGTAGTGAGTAAAGCCCGGGAGGTAATGGGCGGAAATGGTATCTTGCTTGAGTATAATGTAGCCCGTTTCGTGGCCGATGCCGAAGCCATTTACTCTTACGAAGGAACAAAAGAAATCAATACGCTGATTGTAGGACGAGCTATAACCGGATTTTCTGCATTTGTATAGTTGGTTCGTTTTTTGGTTATTTAGTTGATTGGTTGTTAAAAAGGATATTTATTAAATGCCACCTGGCTCATGGCACTTTTTTCATACAAACCAATGCAAGCTTTATTGAAAGCGGAATCAAAATTGATTTCACCGGGATGTAAAGCCTTTGGCACATTCGAATTCTGCATAAAGAAATAAACCTTGGTATTGCCGTATTTAGTATGAGGCATTAAATTGCCGTAATCTTCCAATTCCTTCCAAATAGAATCTTTAACCGTTACCACATAAATACGTTGTACCGGCCCGGTGTTGTTGGCATTTCTGAATTTCGCCACTTCTTTAAAGCCGGCTTTCATGTTTTCGATGCCAGGCTGATTGAACGTATCCCTAGCGATAAAGAAAACCAGAATTAAAACAATACCAGCAATAGCATACAGGAGTGATTTTCTGCTCATGTCTACAATAAAGGCAATATTTTTTCCATAACCGTCAAGCCTTCGTCAATATGTTTTTGTTCAATACAAAGTGCAGGTCTGAAACGAATTGTTTTTTCTCCACAGCCTAAAAACATCACATTTTGTTCCAGGCCCTTAGCTATAAATGTATTTCGCATCTCTTTGTTGGGAAAGTCAAAAGAACAAAGTAATCCACGACCGCGAACATTAGTCATTTTGTCGAATTTTTGTGCAAGATTAGCCAGATTGTCTTTTAGGTACGCACCCACATTTGCTGCGTTTTCACAAAGCTGATCATCTGCTATGATTTGTAGAATTTGAGAAGAACGTACCATGTCTACCAGGTTTCCACCCCAGGTAGAGTTGATTCGGCTGGGTACTTTGAATACATTTTTTTCAACCTCGTCTACTTTATTGCCTACCAGAATTCCACAAACCTGCATTTTCTTGCCAAAGGCTATAATATCTGGTCTTGCTTGCTCACTAAAATTCTGGTGACACCAGAATTTACCAGTTAAACCCACACCTGTCTGTACCTCATCATAAATTAAAAAGGCGTCGTTCTCATCGGCCAAAGTTTTCAATTGAATCAGAAACTCTTCACGGAGATGATTATCACCACCTTCTGATTGAATGGGTTCAATAATAATGGCACAGATATCATCCTTGTGTTCTGCGAAGGCTTTTTTGACCTGCGCAATTGAAGTCTCCTCCGTTTGAATAGCATGATTTAAATTTTCATCAGCAAGCGGGAATTTCACTTCAGGCACAGAAACCCTTGGCCAATCGAACTTGGCAAACCATTTTGTTTTATCCGGTAGGGTGTTGGTAAGGCTTAAGGTATAGCCCGTTCTTCCGTGAAACGCTTTTTCGAAATGCAGTACTTTAAAACCTTTTTCTTCCGTGTATCCCTTAGCAAAATTCTTTTGTACTTTCCAGTCCATGGCTACTTTAATGGCATTTTCTACAGCCAATCCGCCGCCAGCGATAAAGAAGGCATGAGGCAGATAATCTGGAATCCCAATTTTAGAGAAGGTATCTAAAAATTGCGCATATTGTTGGGTATATACATCCGAGTTGGATGGATTTGCCATCGCAGCGAGCAATAAATTCTTCTTAAAGTTTTCATCATTCACCATTTTAGGATGATTATACCCTAAAGGTACTGAGGCGAAACAGGTAAAGAAATCGAGGAGTGTCCGTTTATATTTCGCATCGTAGATATAGGCACCATGACTCTTTTCCATATCGTAAGTCAGGTCGAAACCATCGGCTAATATATGCTTGCTTAATGATTCTTTAACTTGGTCGGCTGGTATGGTTAACTGATACATAAATTTCGATTTGGTTTATTTCAAATTTAGTAAAATGTGCCTGGAATCAAAATTTAAGCACTTTTTGTGCTAGTGGGATAAAAAATAGGTTTAAACAGTTTAAAGTATGATTATAGACAAATTCAGGTTTTCGACTGAGGGAATGTGGAAAACTTTTTAATAAGAATTATTAAAATTGAAAGTTTGAAGAAGAATTTGCTGCACAAAAGTGCCGGTTTTGTATATTTCCAAAGAATCGCGAGGTCAATTAAAGAAAATAGGCAGGAAAGTAGAAAGGAATGGCTGCTGTGGATGTTGAGCGGGCAGGATTAAAAAGCAGTAATGTTAAAATCTATCAGTTTTGGCAGCACAATAATAAACTAGTAGCGTTATGGACTAGGGCCGTTATTGAGCAAAAGGCAGATTATTTGCTTGCCAATCCGGTAGCGGCAGGTTTTGTAATAAGTCCTGGTATTTGGAGATATAGTAGCGCAACTTATTAGTGGGGGGAATGATTGATTTAGATGAATTGTAAAGGATATATAGAAATGCACACGCGGCACGCGTGCGCCAGCGAGAGGATTTTGTTGAATTTAAAAGTGAGTTAATTCGATGTATTAATGAATCAGTATTTCTTTAACACCAGGTCAAAGAGAGACTTTGATTGAGAAGATTGAGAATATAAAAAAAATAATGATAAGTTGCAGTATAACGAGATATTCAATCAGATACCAATAGATGATTCTGATTTTGCGCATGCGATAGCCAAAGTCTGTAAAGATTATTGTAGATATGTACCGAAGGATGGCAAAACTAAAATTGGTTTTGCTATTATTTTAAAAGGAGGTAAATATGATGGCTTACCTGAACTACCATTAAAATTTTAATAATATGAGCATACAAATTAAATATAAAAATGAACTTAACAGTTTTGTGAGTATGCAACAGGTTCAAGGATTAAAAGAATACTCGAAATTAACTTATTATAACAATCAATTACAACAAATTGAAACACTTATTCCAATTAGAAATGGGAATAAAAAAACGGTTGAATACTTTTTAAGCGATGATCAAGTAAAAGAAAGTATAATACAAGGGATCATAAATGCAGTCATTAGTGATGATAAAATCACTAAGTTTTCATTAGTGATTTATTTCAGTAAACAAATACAACATGGTTTTACGTCTTGGGATTGGGAAGAATACTCTGTTGATAAAATTTTATTAAGCAAAGGAAAAAGTACCTATGATGCCAAAAATAGACTTGTATTTTATTGTTTTTTCGATTTACAAACAAATGCTTTAAAAAAAGGTGCATTTAAATTTTATTACGGGGGCAAATTTGATGACGAAAATGATGATTTATTATTAAAATTTAACTATTATGATAATGGAGAAGTGGAGTTGGTAACTGATTATAATGATTTTTTGGGTTTGCATGAAGCTATTTATCTAGACGAATTTTTATACTATGAAAATGAATTTAAATGGGAAGATCATCCATATTATCATTCTGCCTATACCATTTTACCAAATTCTCCAACCGTTTAAACCATGCCAAACCTATTAGATAAAATAATCATCATCGATGTAGAAGCTACCTTTTGGGAAGGAACAAACCCAGTTGGTATGGAAAGTGATATCATAGAAATAGGAATCTGCTTGCTGGATGTTCAAAGCGGAGAGATCACAAATAATAAAGGGATTTTAGTGAAGCCGGACGATCTATCATCAGTCCGTTTTGTACTGAATTAACAACCATTACCCCTCGCTGGCGCACGCGTGCCGCGTGTGCAATGTGGGTCGTAATTTCGCTGGTCTCTAAATGAAAGTATAGCAAAAGGAAACCCTTAACAAGTAGTAAAGTCATTTACAGTCGATACTCAAGCCAGCCAAAATATTTAAGAAAGTCCAATTTTATTTTGGGCATTTTCTTATATTTAATCTACAATCATCTCTATAAATAAAACCATTATCTGGCCAGCTACCCCAGCTAAAATGGTTAATTCATTCCTTTTTTTATTAAAAATAAAGCGCAAAAGCTTTTGCTGGCACAGATGTGTCGCACGTGAAAAACCTAAAGAAATGAGCCGTAAATATAAATTTTATAATAAGGAAGGATTATACTTTGTAAGTTTTGCAACGGTACATTGGATAGATATATTTGCGCGGCATTTATATTCCGATATCGTCGTTGATGGCTTAATTTACTGCAAGAAAAACCTAGGCTTAGAACTTTATTGCTGGTGCATTATGCCAAGTCACATACATTTAATATTTAGTGCGAAAAATCATAATCCAGATATTCTACTAGGAAGAATAAAAGAACATACTTCCAAAGAAATTGTCAAGGCAATTAAAGAAAACAGCCAGGAAAGCAAAAAGAATGGATGCTTTGGATGTTTGAGCGGGCAGGCTCAAAAAGTAGTAACGTTAAAGGATATCAATTTTGGCAACACAATAATAAGCCAATAGAATTGTGGGTTACGGCTGTTATTGAGCAAAAGGCAGATTATTTGCATAATAATCGGGTAGCGGCAGGTTTTGTTGATGAGCCTTGGCACTGGAAATACAGCAGTGCAATAGATTGTAGTGGGGGGTAAAGGATTGATAGAATTGGATGAACCTTAAAGGAGATGTAGAAATGCACACGCGGCACGCGTGCGCTAGCGAGGGGCAATTTTTTAATATGAATAAAGCAATTTTAAATAAATATGGTATCACATTCACTTTACAAAGTAATGGTACCATAAAAACAACTGCAATTTCCCCAAATTTAGATATTTATGTATACATGTACAGTAAGTCAATTAATGAATTGATTCGATTAGTAGATACATTGGATACTGTACTAGCAGGTAATTATAATTTAATCAATTATGATGATAGAGAGTGGAGTAGAGAGATAGGGTATAAGATCTACACTGGGATTATTCAGGATGATCTAACATTTGATCTTTTTTTGGAAGATCATTATGAAAATACACTTGAAACATTTCCTCTTTTAGATATTCGTGAAATTTTTAATTCATTATTAGAATTTATGCAGTAATGGTTTTTGGCTTGTCCGATGGGGTTGAATGTATAATTTATATGAGAAATGATTTTATCATTTTGATGATGTACCTTTTTCTATTCCAACTGCTGACTTTAAAGAAATTGTAATTGGATGGAGAGATTTTTTATTGCAGTCTCCATTAGATGGAATAAAACGGTAGATTTTTTATCAGGTTGGTTTCTTTTTATACTTTTCAAAAGAAAAAAAGTATTTGGTAGCCAAAACAGAAGAATACCCACTCGCTGGCGCACGCGTGCCGCGTGTGCAATATACTTCAGCAATTCACACTTTCGTTTATTAACGAGGTCGTAATTCTATCGGTCTCTTCAATAAAAGTATAGCAAAAAAGAAATTCGTAGCAATAGTAAACTCATTTACATTGTAGAAAGCTTACCACAATATTTACGAAATACAATATACTTACCATTCATTTTCCTATATTTAACTCATAACAAAATCCCGCAATAAAACCATTATCCCACCAGCTATCCCATGGTAAATGGTTAATTCATCCCAAATTTATTGGAGTGCCAATTAGCCTTAATATTTAATTAAAAACCATTTACTATGAGTTTAAGTAACAAGATTTCAATCGAAATCACTCCAGACCAATCAGCAGCCATTGCGGCAGCGTTTCAACAATTGAAAACGGTTTTAGCACCTGTATTGACTATTAATCTAACTGCAGAAGACCGTCAATCAACACTTAAGATGGGGGATAAAACCCTTGCTTTCGTAAATAAAACGCTCGATTATGCTGCACAAAATGAAACACTAGTGCCCAGTTATGTAGATTTATCAGAAGCCAGGAAAGACAACAAACTTGCAGCAGATCTTTATGTTATTTTTCAGCAGTTAAGCACCCTGCTTAGAGCTGTAGAAGATACCGGAATGGTTGCAGGCAGCGAAGCCTATGAAGCTGCACTCATTATCTATCACTCCATAAAAGGAGCCAGCCGTTCCGACATTCCTGGTACCCAGGTAATTTATAATGACTTGAAACAACGTTTCCCGGGCAGAGGGAAAGTCATTATAACTCCGGAACAATAAAACTTGCTTTTCAAAAACATGCTCCTTTGCTGTTTGAAAGTACCTCCGAACACCAATTTGGTATTCGGAGGTATAAAAAGGATCGATTGAACGACCAAGAATATGCCCGGAGATAAAAAAAGTTATCTGCTAGCAATAAAAAACATGCTCAACAATAGAAAAAGGTTTCCTGGAACTGCAAAAAAGCTATTTAAAGGTAGAAAAAGATATCGGTGAGGTATCTAAAACATCCACAAACAAAGAAAAAGTAAGCCCGATCGGTGTTGCTCTTATTGACCAATTTAAGTTCGAAACTCCGGGCTATGCAATAAACGCCGGTGGTTTAATTCAGCACGCTATAGGCTAATTTTTCCCTGGTTAATAAAAACAACTACCTCATTTCATATGATAATTGTGTATTTTGCAGAAGAAGATTGGCCTTCATTGTGGGCAGGGAAGTCGTAAATTTCGCTAACGACTTGTTTAAAGATTAATATTTTCTTTCTGCACTATAAAGCTTTATCAAAATTACTACGCATGGAACTCAAATTATTAAAACCAATACTGTTGCTCTTCATAGGATTAGGTGTGGTGAAATCACAAGCACAATCAATCACAGAAGAGAAATATAGACCTGCATTTCATTACTCGCCACAGGCACACTGGATGAATGATCCTAATGGTATGGTTTATTATGATGGGGTATATCATCTTTTTTATCAGTATTATCCTGGTGGTACAACCTGGGGACCAATGCATTGGGGGCATGCCACTACCCGAGATCTCTTTCATTGGGAAGAAAAACCAATAGCGCTTTATCCAGATAGTTTGGGTGCTATTTTTTCTGGGAGTGCTGTTATTGATAAAGATAATACTGCTGGCTTTGGAACAAATGCCATGGTGGCCATCTTTACCCATCATAATCAGAAAATGGAAGATGCTAAAACTGGTCGGCATCAATACCAGAGCCTTGCTTATAGTAATGATGAAGGAGTAACATGGCAAAAATATAAAGGTAATCCGGTACTGCCAAATCCAGGAATAACCGATTTTAGAGACCCTAAGGTAATGTGGTATGAGGCTGGTAAAAAATGGTTGATGACACTGGCCACTAAGGATAGAATTACTTTTTATTCATCGGCAAACCTCAAAACCTGGAAGCGGGAGAGTGAATTCGGTGCAAATTTAGGCGCTCATGGCGGGGTATGGGAATGTCCGGATCTCTTTCCGCTCAAAAGTAATGGAAAAACATTCTGGGTGTTGTTGGTTAGCATTAATCCTGGCGGACCAAATAAAGGATCGGCAACCCAGTATTTTATTGGCGATTTCGATGGGAAAAACTTTGTTCCTCAATCAAAAGCGATAAAATGGGTTGATTATGGTACTGATAATTATGCCGGAGTAACCTGGTCTAATAACGGTAGCAGGAAAATTTTTCTAGGCTGGATGAATAACTGGCTATATGCCAATCAGGTACCAACCCACACATGGCGTGGCGCTACAACGATTCCGCGGGAATTAACGCTTGTAAATGAACATGGTGATTTGTTTCTTCAATCCTTACCCGTAAAGGAACTTAATCCATTGCTTAAACTCGTTTACAGTAAGAAATTTTTATCAGAAGATAAGGAACTGGATCTATCAGCAAACTTTAAACCTTTAAAAGGGAAAGTTAAACTCAATGTTACACTCGAAAACAAGGGAAACTTAAGTATTATTTTGGCGAATAGCAAAGGCCAAAAACTGGTCATCGGTTATAATCAAAAGAAAAACACCTATTTCATCGATCGAAGACAATCTGGCGAAACAAGTTTTGCGAAAGGATTTGGAGCGAAACATTCTGCGCCAAGAATTTCCACTTCTCCACAGCTGAAACTCAGCTTAATTCTGGACGAAGCTTCTGTAGAGCTTTTTGCAGATGATGGACTAACGGTTATGACAGACGTTTTCTTTCCCGAAACGCCACTTGAAATATTAAAAATTCAGAAAACAAGTCAAAATAAATCCATTGGCATTTCTCTTTGGAGCATTAATAAAACTTATCGGTAGCAGTTTAGAAACCAGAGCACTTATTGGTGAGCATATTAGGGCAGGAGAAGTTTATCCTTCATGCCCAGTAAACCTAATAATCCACCGGTATGGACGGCCAGAATTTTATCAGTAGGAGTAATTTGATTTTGCTTGGCTAAATTTGTAATGGCATAAAACATTTTAGCCGTATAAACCGGATCAATGAGGATGCCTGTGCCTTTTACAAAATTTTTGATGAATTGCAGCAGCTCGGGTGTAGTTTTGGCATAGCCACCGAAATGATAATCGATATGCAGAATTAAGTGATTTGAAATTTCTGTATACGCCGCAATTTCATCAGCAATAAAGTTTCCACCCTTTAAAACAGGTATAACATGAAGTTTCGTATTTAAGCCTGCTTCCTGTATTCCTTTCAATAAACCAGCTGCAGTTGTTCCTGTGCCTGCTGCAACAAATATATGATCATAGGTTTCAGTTAGCTCATTAATGATCTCGCTACAGCCTATAACCGCATCGGCTGATGCGCCACCTTCATCAATAAAATAGGTTTCGCTATTCAGCTCAAAATATTTTTTATATAATTCAGCTTTATTTCGGTAAGATTCACGATCGGCAAAAATGAGCTCCATTCCATATAAAGAACAGATTAACAGCATTTCATTTTTCACTGCTTCACCTCTTACAAATGCTGTTGCCTTAAAACCAGACCGGGCAGCAGCCGCTGCCGTTGCCACCAGGTGATTAGAGTAAGCACCACCAAAAGTTACCAAATGGGTTTTAGATGCTGCTTTTGCTTTTTGTAAAATGTATTTCAGCTTGCGCCATTTATTTCCAGAAATATATGGATCAATCAGATCGTCCCTTTTTACAAATAAATTGCTAAAAGGATGGATATGGATTTGTTGTACCGGGCTATAGATTTCTTCAAACACGTGTAAAAGTAAAAAACACCTGACATAATCAGGTGTTTTTACGTAATTAACAGGAATGATAATTTACTCTCCAATGCCAAAGCCTATACCAGCATTTACCATGCTGTATTTGGCCTGGGTGTAAGAGCCGTAAAATTTGAAGAATCCAAACTTCAGCTGGAAACCTAAACTGCCGCGGATGCCATCAATATCGGTTTGTTTAACTGAAACAGGATCAGTGTAGCTAACTGATGTTAGCGGGCTGGTGTCAAAACTGTAGGTGCCTAGCGCTTTCAAATTGGTTTTGGCAGTTTGATAACCAATACTGGCGAACGGCGTGAAAAAGAGGATTTTTTTTGATACAATCGCGTCGATGTTTACACCGTTAAACCGGGCATCTATGCGCTGGTCTGAGTTTGACGTATTGTCAATATTTAAATTTAGGTTATACTTATATTGTGTAAAGCCACCAGCAAGGGCAATATCTACCGGAATCAGCTTATCGGTTGCGCCCAATATGAGCGGCAACAGTTCCACTTTGGCGCCAACGCCAATCATTGAAATGCTGCCAAAGTCATCACCGAAATTAATCTTTGGCATGGCCCGTAAAGAGATGTCGATGTTTTTTGGTAAACCTAATGTAGCCTGAATTTGCGGAGCCGGAACGGCATGGAAGCCAATTCCCCGAGGCAAATTAAAGAACCTTCCCGTAGGCAGGCCATCACTGGTGTAAACTTCCATCCGGCCACCATCTTCATCCTTACCGAAAGCTGTCGGACCGATAGAAGAGGAACCCACGGCGGGTTTAATGTTGCGTAAACCTAAGGTGTTTACATCATAACTTCTGGCGGATTGTGGAACAAAAGCAGCTGAAGTAGAGATCCTAACCTCAAATTTAAGAAAGCCTTTTGATTTCGCTGTGTTCGTCCAGCCATCGTTTAGGCCCTGTCCGAAGCCTTTGTAAAGTGGATCAAGGTAGGCGTTAACGAGTTTCGTTGCATCTTCCGGACCGGATACAAAGAGGTTGCCAACATCTTGTTGTGCATTCGCCTGTTGGGCAAAAGCAAATAGCGAGAAAGCCAAAATGGCTTTAGCATAGGAGTTTTTCATGGTAGAATGTTTTAGGACGGTTTGTAGCCCTAAGATACCTCAGTTTTTTTAATTATAAAATCATTTCAAGATTCTTGGTGTTAAAAGATTATTTTTGCAACATGGAAAATGTGGTAGAATTGCAGGAAGCAGAGGAGCAGGAATTATATGAACACTTAAAAATTATAGTAGATAAGGGACAATCCTTGTTGCGTATTGATAAATTTTTAATGGTTCGAGTAGAAAATGCCTCTCGAAATAGAATTCAAAATGCAATTGATGCCGGCAACGTTTTAGTCAACCAAAAACAGATCAAAGCAAGCTATAAGGTAAAGCCGCATGATGAAATTTCGATTGTTTTGCCACATCCGCCACGCGATACCGAAGTTTACCCAGAAGATATTCCACTTGATATTCTTTATGAAGACAGCGATTTATTAATCGTAAATAAGCCTGCCGGGATGGTGGTACATCCTGGTTTTAATAATTACAACGGCACCTTGGTAAATGCATTGGCCTTCCATTTCGAACAATTGCCACAATTGCCCGGGAATGACGGACGGCCAGGTTTGGTGCACAGAATTGATAAGGATACATCAGGTTTACTACTGATCAGTAAGAATGAAAAATCAATTACTCACCTGGCCAGACAGTTTTTTGACCACAGCATCACCAGAAAATACATTGCTTTAGCGTGGGGCGATATCGAAAATGATGGTACCGTTACTGGTTATATTGGCAGAAGTGTGAAAGATAGAAGGGTGATGGATATTTACGATGAGGAAGAAAAAGGTAAATGGTCGGTTACCCATTATAAGGTTTTAAAACGACTGGGATATGTAACGCTGATTAGCTGTGAACTCGAAACCGGACGTACCCACCAGATCCGGGCACATATGCAACACATTGGTCACCCGCTATTTAACGATGCCATGTATGGTGGCGATAAGATTTTAAAAGGAACCACGTTTAATAAATACAAACAATTTGTAGATAATTGCTTTGAATTGTTGCCACGACAGGCATTACATGCACAGAGTTTAGGCTTTATTCATCCAACAACAAAAGAATACATGCATTTTGAATCGCCTTTACCAGCAGATTTTAAAGCAGCATTAACGAAATGGGAAAATTACATCACCGCATCATAAAATATGTCTCAAGAGTACCTTTTATTTAATGATGAGTATCATGCCGTTGATGCGCCAGTTTTAACTACTTCCAATCGGGGGTTTAAATTTGGCGATGGCCTGTTTGAAAGCATGCGGATGATTAATCAGAAACTTCAGTTTGCAGATTTACATGCCGATCGGCTTGCTGCAGGTATGAAGGCTTTAAAAATTGATGGTCATGCCTTGATGGATGATTATTTCCTCCGGCAGAAAACAGCAGATTTAGCGAAGAAGAACAGGTGGAATGGAAATGTACGGTTTCGTCTTTCTGTTTATCGTCAGGGTGCTGGTGTATACACGCCAGAAAGCAATAAATCGGGATATGTTTTGGAGGGAATTCCATTAAAATCAATTGCTTACGAATTGAATTCGAAAGGCTTGATTATTGATGTTTTCGATGAAATGACTAAATCAATCGATAAGCTTTCCAACTTCAAAACTTCAAATGCCTTACTTTATGTAATGGCAGGGCTTTTTAAGACTCAAAATCGCTTAGATGAAGCTATAATTCTTAATCAAAGTGGTTTCTTGTGTGAAAGCATTAGTTCTAACATCTTTGTCGTGTATGATAAGCAAATTTATACACCTGCTTTAACTGAAGGTTGTGTTCGTGGGGTAATGCGGTCTACCATTATGCAGATCTGCAAAATGAACGATATTCCATTAATTGAAGCGCAGATTAGTCCGGAAGTATTGAAGGAAGCGGAGGAAGTTTTCATCACAAATGCTACGCAAGGCATCCAGTGGATTATGGGCTACGGCAGGAAAAGGTATTTTAATGAGTTTTCGAAATATTTAAATGAGAAGTTGAATTTAATGTAAATCTGTGTTACATTCTGTGAAACGCGGGATCTAGTATGGACTCTTCTCGTTAGATAAGACTAAATAAGCTGTCTGATGATCAAATAGCATTCTTTTGTGTTTTCAATTCTTATTCTTAGTAGCAGATATTAACTTTCACATTTTAATCTTAAATGTAGTATACACAGTTACATAAATATCTTTAATAAAATATTTTTTTGTCTTACAGTTTTGTATTACTTGTTTGCTTACTTCATTCTTTTTTGTTTTATAAAATATGTATTTTTGAAGCATCATCTCTCCAATAATTATTAATTCTTAAAATCTAAATTAACCAAATGAAGAATACATTTTCTTTTTTAAAGCAGTATGGCCTGGCTTTATTTTTATTATTCATAATAAGTATTCTTATTTATTCTTGCAAAAAGGATAGGGATACACCTGCTGTTTCTTCTTTGACACTAAATGAATTGCAATCATGGTATACTTTAAATTCCAAAATGAATTCAGAAAGTCACTTTAAAACGATGAAGCCGAAATGGGAAAGTGTTTTTGTTAATGAACAAGCGGATCAGACTATTTATGAATTAAATCTGGAAAATCCCGATCAAATTTTTCAGGTAATAAATTCTTCTAATGACGTTAAGGAAGAATCCATTAATAAGAATATCATTAAATTACTCCTATTCAAAAATAAAAATAGCCCAACCATTAATTATGGTGTTTATGTATCTATTCTGAATGAAGGTAATCAAATTAATTTAACCGAACTGCATTATAAGGATATGGATAAGTTGACAGGTAAGGTAATGTATTTTAATTTCGATGGTAGCTTTTCTAACGGTTGGAATTATATAGCAGGTAAAACAATAACTAGCATAATACCTATTAGTGAAACAGCCTATATTAATGCGAAGATTGATAAATTAAGTGCCCGGCAACCCAATAAGTTCACCGATAAAGAAAGATTGCAGAGAGAGATTTCGGGCGATTGCAATGGCACAATAACAGATTATGGGGTGGCGTGTGCTGGTGTAGAGGGATATATGGAATGTAAAATTTACGAAAAAGGAACATCTTTCTTTAGTGGCTGTGGCGGAGGAAATGGCACCGTTGGTGGAGGAGGATATACTGGTTCAGGAAGCACAGGAGGTCAGCAAGGTGGAGGGAGTGGTAGTAGTGGGAATAATATCAATAATTTTATTCTTGACAAAGCGACTCAAAATAAGTTCCCTAAGTTTTCAGAACTAATAAAAAAACTTGAAAGTTTTGTAGCTAATGATCAAAAGGTTTTAAATGCTTTAATCCAATGGTCAGGATACAATAAGGAGCAGATTATTGAAAAAGTAAAATTTGGAAATGGGCCAACTATAGTTGTTAAAGAACTAACAGGAAAATATGGTTATTTTGACCGAAACGAAAACCCTAATGTTATAAATATCGATGAAAGTTGGGTTAAAGGTTTGGAATCTGCAAATTTGCTAGAGACTAAACAGGCTACAGGATTTTTCCTTGCAGTAACTGTCTTACATGAATTCGTGCATCAGGCCAGAGCTGCAAATGGTTTGGATAGAAGCTATGAATATGGTTATGGCTTCGAAAATTCTGCCTTTGGATTAAAAATAGAAGATGATGGTATAACCCCATTTAATTATAGATTTAGGCTTTATAAGAAATGAAAAAATTAATCGAATTAACTTTTATCTGGAGCGCTTTCGTTACTATAGGATTATTCGCTTCGTGTTCTGGCATTGATAAAAACAATAATCTAGATGTTCGAGATTCAGTAGCCATAATAAATAGCACATTAAATCATATATTAAAAACAGCTGATCTTCCTAAAGATTATTTTAATCAGCCATTGAAATTAATAGTTCCAAAGGGTTTATCAACAAACGTAAACATAATAGTTAATGGGAAAAAATGTATCCTCTTGCCGAACGGGACATTGCCGTCAGAAATTATGAAAAACATGAACATCTTTAAACCTATTCCACTTGTGGAAATTCCGTTATTAAAGAATGAAAATGGTATTATATCGATTGAATTTATTTTAAGATCTACAGGGCATAATTTTTTATTAGAAATGAAAGATAATAAGGAAGGTAAATTCACTATTATTAAATTTCGAGAAAGAACCATTTAATGTTGCAATGGGTGCTAAAATCTAAGATTGATACTAAATCGAATTAATGATGCTATAGGAGATTTCAAAATTAGATAGTTATTCCATCATAGTTTATATCATTGTAGTATTTTCTACAACCTCATCCCCCTTAAAAAATCCGCTATCAGCATACGTTTCTTACCTTCAAACTGAATATCCAGCAGCTTAATAAAACCATCTTTAGTCGCAAATTTTAGGTAAGTTTTATTATCTGTTAAAAAGCCTCCGGCAGCAATTGCAGGTTCTGTATGTTCGGGTTCGGCTTTAAAAATTTTTAGTGTTTTATCATTTAATAGCGTAAAGGCGGTAGGATAAGGACTTAAGCCTCGAATCAGGTTATGTATCTTTATTGTTGAATTGTTCCAGTCTATTTTGCAATCTTCTTTGAAAATTTTCGGTGCATGTTTTAATTCATCACTTTTAGGTTGTGGTTGTTCTGAAACATTACCTTCAGCAATTGCAGTAACTGTTTTTACCAACAGATTAGCTCCAATTACCATTAATTTATCATGCAATTCACCAGCTGTTTCATCATCACCAATGGGTGTACGATCACTTAAAATAATATCGCCGGTGTCAATTTCGTGAGTTAAAAAGAAAGTGGTGACGCCACTTTCCTTTTCGCCATTAATAATGGCATGGTTAATCGGTGCAGCCCCACGATATTGCGGAAGCAACGAACCATGAAGGTTAATTGTTCCTTTAGATGGCATATTCCAAACCACTTCAGGAAGCATTCTAAAAGCAACAACCACTTGTAAATCGGCTTGATAAGATTTTAATGCTTCCAGGAATTCAGGGTTTTTTAGTTTCTCAGGTTGTAAAATGGGAATGGATTTTTCTATTGCATATTTTTTTACCGCACTTTCATTAAGTTTTTGCCCGCGACCAGCAGGTTTGTCTGGAGCCGTTACCACTGCAACAATATCAAAATTTGCTTGTACCAAAGCATCAAGAGAAGCAACTGCGAAATCGGGCGTACCCATAAAAACTATTTTCATACGGAAGTGTTGTGTTCTAAAATAATGTGATCAGTCACCTTAAGTTTTACAAAATAACTAAAAATTAATTCATCCTGATTAGTAAAAATGGTACAAGGCGAAGATGTTGTTAAAGCAAGTGGGTTAGTTTATGTAACCGATTCTATGCCTGGTATTTATAGAAAAGGCATGCCAGGTAAATTTTACTACGAAGATAAAAAAGGCGATAAAGTTACAGATGAAAAGCATCTTTCGCGGATCAAAGCCTTGGTTATTCCGCCTGCATGGCAAAATGTTTGGATTGCCAATAAGCCAAATGCATATTTACAGGTAACCGGAACTGATGCCGCAGGCCGTAAGCAATATCGGTATCATGCTAAATGGACAAGCAGACGCTCTGAAGACAAATATTTCAGACTTTACGAATTTGGAAAAATTTTGCCCGAAGCCAGAAAGCAACTTGCTAAAGATTTAAAGCGTAAGGAATTGGATGAGCGAAAAGTACTTGCTATATCGGTAGATGTATTGCAGAAATCGCTCATTAGAGTAGGTAATGAAAATTACAAAGAGCTTTACGGTTCTTTTGGTTTAAGCACCCTGCGAGACAAGCATGTGAAAATCGAAGGGAGCAAGATTAATATTGATTTTATTGGTAAAAAAGGTGTTCGGCAGACGCTGGTATTAAACGATAGAAGTCTTGCCAAACTGGTAAAGAAATGTCGCGATATTCCCGGTCAGGAGTTATTTCAATACTATACCGATGGCAAAGCGCACCGGGGAATTGATTCAGGAAAAGTTAATAATTACATTAAAGAGATTACACAAAACGACTTTACGGCGAAAGATTTTAGAACCTGGGGTGGAACGTTAGAAGCGTTAAGGCAATTTGCCAAATGCTCGGTTGATGCCAACGTAGAATTAAATACCAAGAAAACGGTAATTAATGTACTTGATTGTGTGGCGAGAAAGTTAGGGAACACGCGGGCAGTTTGTAAAAGCTCTTACGTTTATCCCTTGCTGATTACCGCTTTCGAAAATAACGAATTGGTGAAGTACATGAAAAAAATGAATAACAATAAAACAGTTGGTAAATTAGGTTTGGAGCACGATGAGAAGGTTTTGCTCTCTTTCCTGAAATCGACAGGAAGCAAATAATATTTTATAGTTGTTTTGCATATGCATCAAAACTTAACAGACAAATCAGATTTCTTCAATATTTTAATAGAGGAATCAGAAATGCCGATTGGCCTTTACGAAGGCGAAAACTTTATTATCAGGGTGGCGAATAAGGCGATTTTAAAAGCCTGGGGTAAAGATGCTGGTGTTATAGGTATGGAAATTGCTGAGGCGCTGCCAGAAATTTTAGATCAGCCATTCTTACACATTCTTAAAAATGTATTTCAAACTGGAGTTGCCTACGAGGCAAAGGAAGACAAGGTAGTGCTAAGCATTAACGGCAGCATGCAAACATTCTACTTCGATTTTGTGTACAAACCTTTATTTAACGAAGAAGGAAAGGTGTGGGCCATCCTCAACAATGCTACTGATGTAACTGAGCTTGTAAATGCAAAATTTAAGTGTAAAGAGAGCGAAGAGTTATTTCGGCAGATGATTTATGATGCACCAATTGCCATCGGAATTTTGCGCGGGGAAGATTTTATCATAGAGGATGCCAATGTTGATCTTCTTAAGATCTGGGGGAAAACAAATCAGGTGATTGGCTTGAAATTGTTCGATGGCTTGCCAGAAATAGTAAACCAGGCTTTTCCAAAAATATTGGAGCAAGTATACAAAACGGGTGAAGCGCATTATGGTTACGAGACGCTGGCACGCCTTGAACGCAATGGTATTATAAGCGATTATTATTTCAATTTCGTTTACGATCCGATATTTGATCAGGAAAAAAAAGTGTCGGGCATTATGATTGTTGCCAACGAAATTACCGCACAGGTTGTCTCGCGACTTGAATTACAGGAAAGTGAAGAACGATTTAAAAACCTCGTACTCGACAACCCTGTGCCAACTGCATTTTATGAAACTGAAAACATTGTAATAAAAATTGCCAATAATGAAATGCTGAAGTTGTGGGGAAAAAGCGATAAAATTATAGGGCTACCGATGGGCGAGGGTATTCCAGAATTGGTGGGTCAGCCCTTTATTCCCCTCCTGCAGGAAGTGTACAGGACTGGTATTCCTTATCATGCCGATCAGCAGGAAGCGACATTGGTTTTAGATGGAGTACCCACTACGAACTGGTATAATTTTACCTATAAGCCACTGCGTGATGCGGAAGGGAAGGTGTTTGGAGTTCTTCACGCTGCCATCGATGTAACCCGGCAAGTTCAGTTGCAACATCAAAAAGACGAATTTCTGGGGATTGCTAGTCATGAATTAAAAACTCCGGTCACGAGTATTAAAGCTTATGCGCAGGTTTTAGAGAAGATGATTAGAGCAGAGGGGGATGAAAAAAAGGCAGGTATGGTACGCAAAATGGATCTTCAATTGAATCGTTTAACCGGGTTGATTGGAGATTTGCTTGATGTAACTAAAATCCAGGCGGGGAAAATAACTTTTAATGCTGTAGCATTTGATTTCGATCAATTGATTTATGATATGGTTGAGGAAATGCAACATACCACTTCGCAACACCATTTAAATGCAACACTTAACAGCAAAATAACAGTTATTGCTGATCGCGAAAGAATCGGGCAGGTCGTAACTAACTTTTTATCAAACGCGATTAAATATTCTGTAGATGCAGATAGTATTATTGTAAAAAGCTATCGAATGGGAGACGAAGTAATTCTGAGTGTACAGGATTATGGGATTGGGATTTCTGAAAACCTACAAAAATTCGTATTTGACCAGTTTTATCGCGTTAGCGGCAATCAGCAACATACTTACCCCGGTTTAGGTTTAGGATTGTATATATCAGCTGAAATTATAAAAAATGAGGGCGGGAGAATTTGGGTTGAAAGCACAGAAGGGTCGGGCTCGACTTTTTATTTTGCTTTGAAAATCAAAAAATAAATCAAGGTGATTAGCTTTTTTGAAGTTAAATCACCTCGATAAATTAATCTTCTTTGGGTGCATCTTTAACGGGGTGAACGGGTTGTTCCTCATTTTCCCGCTGCTTCGCCGGTTCATCTGTTTTAACAGGCTTGTTCGGTTTACTATCATTCGGCTTTCTAACCGTTTGATTATCTACAGGCTTGCGTCCTTTAGGCACCTCTTCTTTGTAATTGCTCCCGGGTTGATCACTTGTTTCTTTCGGTCCGCTCATGATATTAGTTATTGAATTAGTGAGTGATTGAATGTTATTAGCAATATTCTTAGTCTGCTGAATACACAACAAAGCTTGATAAATATTGTTTAAAAGTATTGTTGCCTGAGCAAATTCTGAAGGATGAATACCAAAAACTGCCAATCATTACTTGCATATTTTACCATGTATTCATGTTCTCCTTGGATTATTACGTAATCATTCTCTAATTCACTCCTTCAATCATTAACTCGTCAATACCTATTTATAAATCAAGTATTTTAAACGCATTTTTTTATAAGCATTTAATCCCGGTTCCCAGCTGGCTCTGATTTGCTTTTCACTTTTGCCTGCAATAATTTGTTGTCGGAAATCGGCTACACCAACTAAACGTTCAATAACACCCATTTCTTTACTGAGCTTGGTATTAAAAAAATCTTCTTTTTTTGGTGATGCATTGTAAAGCTCAATCAGCCAGGAAATATTAAGTTGTTTCGATTTCCTCAATTTTGCAGTATCATAATCTCTTAAATCCAGTCCATAACAAAGCTGATCTTGAAACAATGGAGTTTCTGACATTCCCTTGATGCTTTTTGGTGTAAAGTTGAACGCGAATTTACCTTTAAGGTAGGGTGCGCCTACAACTGTAAATGGAAACATCGTTCCACGACCATGGTTAAGATAAGTACCCTCAAACAGGCAAGTAGATGGATAGAGCAAAATGGCTTGCTGCGTATTTAAATTGGGTGACGGCTTTACTGGCAGAACATATTCCATGTCGTGATCATAGTTCAGATTTTCAATCACAGTAATCTTACATTTCACTTTATTCTTTAACCAGCCTTCGCCATTTAACATCTGCGCATATTCGCCAATAGTTAAACCGTGTGCAATCGGAATAGGTTGTACGCCAATGCCTGATTTAAATTTAGGATCTAAAAGTGGTCCATCAATTAAATAGCCATTAGGATTTGGACGATCTAAAATAATAAGCTCTTTATTATTCGCAGCACAGGCTTCCATCACATTTTGCAGGGTGTTAATGTAAGTGTAGAAACGTACGCCAACATCCTGGATATCGAATACCATAATGTCAATGTCAGCCAAATCTTCTGCAGTTGGTGTGCTATGTTTTCCATATAAAGAAACTGCTTTTATCCCTGTCTTAGCATCAATTGAATCGTCGATTTTTACACCCGCACTGGCATTGCCTCTAAAACCGTGCTCCGGACCAAAAATTTTTTGAATTTGTATGCCCAAACTAATCAGGCTATCTACAGAAGTTTGTGTGCCAATAATGGAGGTTGGATTCACCACCATGCCTACCCGTTTCCCTTGTAAGAGCGGAAGGTATTTTTCAGTCTGCTCTGCACCAGTTTTAATAGAAGTTGGTAATTTAAAATTATCTTTAATAAGCGTTTTTCTGGTTCGAAATGTACCTTGCCCAATTTGTTCGTCTCCAGGTTTTGGGTTCTGGCCACAGGCAGAAAAAGCAATTAAACAACCAAAGGCAAAGCTGATGTGTTTTTTCATATTCAATCTTTATAAATCAAGAATAAAACAATTTAAGATTATAATGATTAAGTAATAAACTATTGCCATTATATTCCAAATATATGTCATTTTTAAAAAGGATTTAAGCATTTTTGCTGTTACAAAATTATCAAATTGAATTTCGAATATTTCATAGCAGGCCGTATAGCCATCAAATCTGAACGGACTTTTTCCAAGTTAATTGTTCGTATTGCCATTGCAGGCGTGATGCTGAGTCTGGCAGTCATGATTCTGTCTATTGCCATTATTAAAGGTTTCAAGACTGAGATTCAGGATAAAGTAAGGGGTTACCTCGGCGATGTACAGATTACCCGTTACGATCTGAACAATTCCTTTGAGCATTCTCCTTTTATATTGGATGCTGATACTAAAAGGCAGCTTAAAAATAATCCGGATATCGATTTTTATTATCCATTTGCCACCAAACCAGCCATTCTTTCTGCCAATAATGAGATCGAAGGCATCAATTTTAAAGGCGTAGATAAAAGTTATAATTGGGATTACATTAAACAACACATTATTAGTGGCACCATTATCGATTTTACTGATAGTACCGCCGCCATGCAAGAATTACTGATTTCGAACTATACGGCAAATAGATTGAAGCTTAAAACTGGTGATGATTTCATCATGTACTTTGTACAAAACCAGTTGAGGCCAAGGAAATTCAAAATAGTAGGGGTTTATGATATTGGCGTAGAGGATATAGATAAGGGGTTTGTATTGGGAAATCTGAATATTATCAAACGTTTAAACAACTGGAAGCCGGAAGAAATTGGAGGTGTTGAAATCCGGATTAAAGATTTTAACCGATTAAAACCAGTTGCTGACGAAATTTTTGAAGGCTTACCGCAAACTCTCAGGTCATTTTCCATTAAAGAAAACTTTCCAAATATTTTTACCTGGCTCGGTTTGCTGGATGTGAACACACGAGTACTATTAATTTTGATGTTGATTGTTGGCGTTATCAATATGGTAACTGCATTGCTTATCATGATCCTGGAACGTACTAATATGATCGGAATGCTAAAATCTTTTGGGGCGAGTAACTGGTCTATTATGAAGATTTTTCTTTATAACTCTGCTTATCTGATTGGCATTGGATTGCTGCTTGGAAATATTTTAGGCCTCGGGTTAGGCTTTTTTCAACAATCTACGCATATTTTTAAATTGAATCAGGCTTCTTACTTTCTGGCGTATGCACCTATAGAATTCCATTTTCTGGATGTGCTGGCATTAAATGTAGTTACTGTTGTGGTGTGTTTGGCTGTATTAATTATTCCTTCTTTATTAATCAGTAAGGTATCTCCATTAAAAGCAATCAGATTCAAATAAGAAGACTTTTAATTCAGATGGTATTGATGTTTAAAATTAATGCGGCAATAAAATCGCCGCACCAATTTATCATTATAACATTGCCAGGTAAGCTTCTCTCCATCCGGAGAGAATACTTATGGCTTTAACTAACCATTCCAAATCGGAACAGAACTAAGAATTGAGATTTTATAAAATATAATATGAGCCTACTGATGCCAGTTCAGTTTGTGGCTTATCTTCATATATTTTATCGTCGTCGATCATTTGCAAAAGATCCCGCTCTATATTTCTACAGATGGTTGTGGTTGGCGTATCTGTAGGTTTATTTTCAAACGGATCCTGTAAATGAACGGCCATTTTTTCTACCAATAAAAAGAATGCTGCAATGGCTATCACTAAAGGCACTTCCATGTAGCCAAAATATTCTATCAAACCAAAAGGCAAAAGCACAATAAACAGGTGGATAGACATATTGATGTATTTACTGTAAGTAACAGGAAACACCGTGTTTTTGATCCTTTCACAGCCGCCCATATGGTTACATAATGCAGTAATCGATTTATCAATTTCAATTTGCTGGTATTTATTAATCCAACCCTCATTTAGTGCTTTTTTCAAGTCCATTCCATGTAACTCCAATAAAGATGCGGTTACATTTCTGCGTTTTTTAATAAAAGCAAGTTCTTCAGGACTTAGAAATTCTTCCAATCCTTTGCGGGCATTGAAACCCCGTAGCGTTTGACTCAAGGCGTAGCACCACGCAATTTGTCTTTTAAGAAAACGATCTTTAAATTGATTCACATCTTCTAATCCATAAGGATTTTCTACGAAGGACAAGATCTGGCGGGAGATTGATCTCGAATCATTTACGATCGCACCCCATAGCGTTCTGGCTTCCCACCACCTATCATAAGCCTGGTTAGATCTGAAAGCCAGTAAAAGAGATATTATTGTTCCCAATAAAGCTGGCACAGCAACAGGAATAGAGATTCTGGTGACGTGAAAATTCTGATAAAGCACTACAATACCTACAGAATAACTGATTACAAAAAGTAATTCGGTCTTGATTTTTCCAAAGGTGTAGGTGAGTGGAATGTTATTTCGTAGTAGCATAATATCTGATATTTATTCGTTAAAAACTAGGCGTTCGACTCTTTTAACTGTGATTCCGGAATGCGGCTCTCGATTAAACTTTCATGAACATGGATGGTCATGATGTTTAAATAAATCACTTCGCAGCCTGATCTCTCGGTTAAAAACTTAGGATCGATGCTGTATTTATTTAGGGCTTTAAAATTATAATCCTTTGGATACGCAATGCAGTCAACATCAAATGCCTCTATAAAATTTTTGAAAGCCGATACCGTACTTCCATAAAAGTATTCTATGCCTATATTATTGATTTGATGGGCATATCTTTTTTTGTAATCATTTAATTTCTGATAGAACTCATCGCTTACGTTTTCATAATCACGGCTGCGACGACTTAACATAAGCATATCACTTATAGAGTCTGATAATTTGAAAGCATGTAGAAATATCACGTTCAAGGTTTCAAGAGGTTGAGCCTGAACAAGCGCATCAATAATCTTTGTACTTTCTAAATTGAAGTCGGTTGGTACTAATACTGTTTTCATTGCTTACTTGTTTAAATGAATAATTAATACAAGTTTAAGCCAATGAGATTATAGCCAAATAAGAACGGGATTAGAATGAGATTAGAATTTCAACTAGGAGGGGTGTATAATGACAAATATATAAAAAATACTGCTACAGGCTAAATAATGGTAGTATTATTTTGATTTCCGTTCCAATTCCCTCCTGAGATTTGATGGCGATGCTCCCGCGGTGCAACCTAATAATATTTAAAGATAGGGGTAAGCCAACACCATAACCTTTATAAGCGTTGGTGTTGGATGCCCGATAAAATGGTTCAAAAATATGCTGAATATCAGTTTGCGGAATGCCTATTCCCCGATCTGTTACCGCGACTGACAGGGTTTGTCCATTACTTTCAATTCCTATACTCACGGGCTTCTCGTTAGAATATTTGCAGGCATTGCTTACCACATTAGATATAGCCAGCTTGATCAGGTTTTTGTTAACCTTCAGTACTAACAGCGATTCCTCTTCTGGTAATTTACTAAAGTCAATTTGAATAGTGCTGTGGGGATAAACCTGATTCACTGAATCTTTGATTTCCCAGAGCAGTTCATCCATCCGTACTTCTTCCCAAGGCTGGTTTTTTCCATTAAAGCCTGATTGTGCCAGGCCCAGTAAGCTGGTGAGGATATGTTCCAGTCGTTCAGCTTCATCTTTAATTTTAACCAGCGCCCGTTGCTGTTGGGTCGGATCCTGACCAGGTTTCATAGCTAGTTCAACTTCTCCGCTAATGACTGTTAGGGGTGTTCTCAGTTCGTGAGAGGCATTGCTGATGAAATTATTTTGTGTCTCGAATGCAGTTTCCAGGCGGTTTAACATATTGTTAAAGGTTTGGGCCAGTTGCGACATTTCATCGCTTCCTTTTTTAACCTCCAGGCGCATGTGTAAATTTTCTGCCTTTATTTTCTTTACACTTTTAATGATGTTTCTAAGCGGAGTAAGCATGTAATCGGAGAACTTCCACCCCACTACAAATGATAAGATAATGGAGAGGAAAAATCCAATGATTAGAATTTTCTGCAAATCCTCCAGCTCGCGAAAGCCAAAAGGATCGTTGGCTGAAATAATAACAATGTAGCCGCCTTTGGATGTTTTAAAATATTTTCCCGCATAAAAATGATTTTCCACCCTGTAGCGAGCCATTGCACCCGAATTTATTTTGCTGTAAAAACTTTTAGGTAGCTCACGGTCAACCTGTGAGGTGGTCTTTTTAGGATCGATGATAAATTCCTGCTCCGATGGAAGACGCTCCAGATATTGGTTACGCATTTTAGCATAAACACCATTGTTATGGTCTTCGTATAATTTAATTTGTGCCGCGATATTTACCCTGGCTTCCAGTCTTTTATAGAAATCTTCAAAAGCAAATTCATTAGAGAAATACCAGACAAAACCACTTAACAACGAAATGATTACCGCCGAAAGAATAGCAAAAAGTAAAGTGATTTTTTTGGCGATTTGCATTATTTTTCTTTTAGAACATAGCCCAGGCCTACCGCAGTATGAATTAGTTTTTGGTCAGCAATTTTATCAATTTTCTTCCGAAGGTAATTCACGTAAACATCTACCACATTGGTTCCAAGGTTGAAGTCAATGTCCCAAACATTTTCAAGGATATCGATTCTGGAGAGTATTTTACCTTTATTTTTTGCCATATATTCCAACAAGCGGTATTCTGTTGCGGTAAGCACCACGTCGGTTTTATTGCGATTAACCGTTTTTGCACTGAGGTTAATCTGTAAATCCGCAATGCTGATAATCTGATCGAGGTTAACCGTGCCGTGGTAGCGGCGTAGTAGCATTCTGATTCTTGCGAAAAGTTCGGCAAATTTGAAAGGTTTAACCAGGTAATCGTCCGCACCATTATCTAATCCGTTGACTACATTTTCGGTAGTACCTAAAGCAGTAAGCATAATTACAGGCGTACTGGGTTTAAGGTCTTTGATAATTTTACAAAGTTCAAGACCGTTAATGCCAGGAAGCATAATGTCCAGAATGATCAAATCGAAGTTATTCTCAATTGCCATTTGCTTGCCAATGAGTCCATCAGGAGCGATACTTACCGTAAAACCTTCATCTGTTAAACCTCTCGAAATTACTGAAACCACATTTGGCTCATCTTCTACTACTAATAAATTCATTTAGGGCAAAATAATTGTAAAAATTGCAGATTTACAAAATCTAAATTCATGTAATTTTCCAATATAATTGTTTTCAATGAAAGGAAGGTATAATTATTTGCCATTTTCTTAGCAGGTGTGGCCAATGGTGGGGAAAATGCTTTTCAAGTTTTAGGGTAATGTCAATAAAGCTTGCGAAATTCTTGAGTGCACAGGCGTTTGAAATTTTGTGAATTGATATCTAATTATTTCAGACAGCTTCTTAATGGGTTGCAGAACGCACAGCTTATTTAGCCTGTATGTTAATTTTTGCTTAGGTCTGAGATTCAGAAAATTAATTAAATGCCTTTTGCCACGAATACAATAGCGAGCACGATAATGATGTCGATCAGGATTTTAAAGGATTTCATATTAAGTTTATTTGGTTAAATAAATTTAGTATAAAACGCTCAAATCAAAGTGTTTAAATGATGTTGAGTTTTGATTTCGGAGAATTAATTTTGAAATGCATCAAATCCGCAATAGATTGGGCTTTTTGCTTAATGGTCTCTGCGTTTTCTCCAGCGAAAAGTTCATCAACAACCTCGTAAAAGATTGTTTTCCAGGTATTAAATTCTTCCGTTTTTAGAGGTGCTTTCTCGTTAAGTGCAAAGTGTGTGAGCATGGGGTTGCCTTTGTAAATCGCTTTTCCAAAAAGAACACTTTCCCAGAAATCGTACATTTTAGGCAAATGATGAGACCAATCAACATTGGCCACCTGGGTAAAGATAGGACCAATGGTTTGGTTATCTTGTACTTTACTATAAAAGTGATCAACTAAAAGGATAATGTCGGCTCTGGTTTCAATATCTTTCATAGTAAAATTTTCAATTACAAATGTCAACGAAAATGCCTGTATAAAAATGACTTAGGTTACTAAATGAATATGTTTGTTATTTATATAATCTCATAAGGAGTTTATCATAATTAATGACGGCTTTATATTGCATTAAAATATCGCCGCCAATGATTCCAACTATGGGTGGGTGACCAAACTGCTGATAAGTTTCACTAACCGATTGTAGATCAAACGCAACTGTTTCATAATTCTTCAACTTTAATTTGCCAATTTTAAGTTCTGGAATGGTGGCTTGAATAGTGGTAGTGGTGGTGAAGAGTGTTGCTGCATTAATTTCATCTGAAACATGAAGGGTTTCGGAAAGATGCTTTTCTATAATCGCTTTGTCAAACACACTTCTTGAAGCACCGGTGTCTAATACGGCAAAATGCGTTTCTTTAAAAACAACGATTTCAACCAGTAAGTGGAAACCATCATCTTGTAAGTTTATTAGTTTTAAAGGGATAGGGATTGATTTCATGTTTGTTTTTACCACCTGAGGCTAACGAGTTTTAATCATCTGGTTTATTTGGTGGTTGATTTATATTTTTACCACCTAAGACACCTAAGTAAGTTGAAGTTGCCTTAACTACTTATTCTAAGGTGTCTTAGGTGGTTAACTTATATTTTACCACCTAAGACACCTAAGTGAGATTAAGTTACCCTAACTACTTATTCTAAGGTGTCTAAGGTGGTTGATTTATATGTTTTACCACCTAAGACACCTAAGTAAGTTGAAGTTAACCTTATTCTAAGGTTTCTAAGATGGTTGATTTATGTGTTTTACCACCTAAGGCACCTAAGTAAGTTGAAGTTAACCTAACTACTTATTCTAAGGTGGTTGATTTATATTTTTGCCATCTAAGACACCTAAGACATCTAAGTAAGTTAAAGTTATCCAACTAATTATTCTAAGGTTTGTAAGTTGGTTAATAATGGTTTAAACTAACTTCATTTCTGCCAGCACACTGTTCATATTTCTAACCGCATCAGCACTTTTATTAAATGCCGCTTGTTCCTCTTCAGTTAATTTGAAATCGATAATTTTTTCCCATCCCCCACGGCCAATAATTACAGGAACCCCTAAGCAGATATCTTGCTGACCATATTCACCTTCCAGAGAAACACAGCACGTAAATAGTTTTTTTTCATCACGAACAATAGCTTCTACCAAAGTTGCACCAGCTGCACCGGGCGCATACCATGCAGATGTGCCAATTAATCCTGTTAAGGTAGCACCACCGACCATAGTATCTGCTGCAACTTTTTCAAGTGTTGCCTCATCTAGTAAATTGCTTACAGGTAAACTTTGGTAAGTGGCCAAACGTGTAAGTGGAATCATAGTTGTATCGCCATGACCGCCAATTACGAAACCTTGTAAATCATTTGGATTACAATCTAAAGCCTGAGATAAATAGAATTTGAAACGGGAGCTATCTAAAGTGCCACCCATACCAATAATACGGTTTTTAGGTATACCTAACGATTTCAGTGCCAGGTAAGTCATGGTATCCATTGGGTTGCTGATTACGATGATAATGGCTTCCGGAGAGAATTTTAAAATATTCTCTGCAACACCTTTCACAATGCCTGCATTGATACCAATCAAATCTTCACGAGTCATTCCCGGCTTGCGCGGCAGACCAGAGGTTATCACCACGACATCAGAACCGGCAGTTTTACTGTAATCATTAGTTACACCAATAATCTTGGTGTCAAAGCCGAGCAGGGTAGCGGTTTGCATCATGTCCATTGCTTTGCCTTCAGCAAAACCTTCTTTGATATCGAGTAGAACGAGTTCGTTGGCTAATTCCCTACGGGCAATATTATCTGCACAGGTAGCACCAACAGCGCCTGCACCTACAACCGTTACTTTCATATATCTATATTTTAATGGTTTGCTTCTCTAAATATTAATCGAAGGTAGAAATAAATATAAGGTTAAAAAATGCTTTTAAAACTTTATAATTCTGCCGGGGTTAATGATTGAGTAGAAAGGCTAAGGTTGAAAGATAAAGCAGAAAGGGCTAAGGCTGAAAAAATGATAATATAATAAAAAAAATATGGAAAATAAACCCATCCCCGATATTGATTATAAGGCCTTCGAAGGCAAGTGGTATTCTCTTTACTCCATCCCAGCTTTACTGGATAAAAATTGGAAACAGACCACTGAGACTTATACACTTAAAGATGACGATCATTTTGATGTACTGACGACATACCATAAAGAAGGTAATCCGGAAGAGAAAACGATTACTTCCAAACTGTTTTTCGATCACAATAAGGCTGATGGAGATATGAAAGCTCAGTTTTTATGGCCGTTTAAAATTGGCTATTGGATTATCGAAATTGGAGATGATTATAGCTACGTAGTGGTGGGGCATCCAGATGAAAAATATCTCTTTATTATGGCCCGTGAACCAAAGATGGAAGCTGATTTATTGGTAGATATTATTGAGAATTGCCGGGTGATGGGTTATGATGTGAGTGAATTGGTAAGCCAGGAACATTTTTAATCTGGGTCAATCCTGCATTTAGTTCGGGACGATTCAATGCGTAAAATTATCATTGAGAGGAGGCACGACGAAGCAATCTCTTTTATAGATTTCTTTGATGGAAATTGCGTCGGTACCGCATTTGGTCAAAATAATTTTCCCGCAGATTAAAAAAATTTCCACTGAAGTGAATCATAAAATTTGCGATGATCATTTAAATCTGCGGGAATAACCTTTATATCATGCTCGTCCATTTATATCCAAAAGATGCTAAATCAAGTTCAGGAGGACGATTCGCTGAGTAAAATCGTCTCTGAGAGGAGGCACGACGAAGCAATCTCTTTTATAGGTTTCTTTGATGGAGATGGCGTGAGTACCGTATTTGGTCAAAATAATTTTCCCGCAGATTAAGAAGATTTCCGCTGAAGTGAATCATAAAATTTGCGATGATCATTTAAATTTGTGGGAATAACCTTTACATCATGATCGTCCATTTATATCTTTAAGACTGAATCAAGTTCAGGGAGACGATTCTTCGAGCGGAATGGTCTTGGAGAGGAGGCATGACGAAGCAATCTATTCTGTGATTTCTTTGGTAGCGATTGCTTCAGAGCTGAAGTATCCGCTCTGCAATGATTTTTTCAAAACCCTGTTACTCAACTCTTAGCTATTGTTGATAAAATGTGACAAATACCCCTGTCAAATTCCTTATTTTTGAAGAACCGTTATCATTCCTGAACGGCTAATTCTTTAGATTACAATATGTACTTAATTTTCGATACAGAAACCACGGGTTTGCCTCGTAACTACAACGCACCAATTACCGATACGGATAACTGGCCACGTTGTATTCAAATTGCCTGGCAGCTACACGATGAGATGGGGAGGATGGTTGAGCATCAAGATTATTTGGTTAAGCCAGAAGGTTTTAACATCCCATACGATGCTGAACGCATTCACGGAATTTCGACCGAACTGGCCGACGAACAGGGCATCAGCTTAGCAGAAGTGCTGGAAAAGTTTAATGCAGTTCTTGCAAAATCAAAATTTATTGTCGGCCAGAATGTTGGCTTCGACGTAAATATTATGGGCTGTGAATTTCACCGTTTCGGGGTAGAAAATCGCATGGTAGAGATGCCTGTATTAGATACCTGTACCGAAATTACAGCAGATTTATTAAAACTTCCTGGCGGTAGAGGTGGCCGTTTTAAATTGCCAACATTAACAGAGCTGCATTCTTACCTGTTTGGCGTTCCTTTCAATGAAGCACACAATGCAACTGCCGATGTGGAAGCCACAACCCGTTGTTTCCTGGAGTTAATTAAAAAAGAAGTTTTCAAGAAAGAAGAATTACTGGTTGATGCGGAGTATTTTCCACGTTTCAGGGAAGTAAATCCCGTATCCATTCCCAGCTTTGGTATACAGCACGTCAATCTAAAATCAGCTTCTGATGAGATTCGCAAGCGACTGCAAAAAGCCGAAGGTGGCGGTGTTTCTAAACAGGAAATTGCCAGAAACAAAGAGGAACTGGCTTCTGCAACTTTCGTTCACCTGCATAACCACACCCAGTTTTCAGTTTTACAAAGTACCATTAGCATCCCCGCATTGATTAAAGCCGCTGCATCATTAAAAATGCCTGCTGTAGCCATGACGGATCACGCGAATATGATGGGTGCGTTTCACTTTGTAAATCATGTTTTAAATCATAACAAAGCAGCAGAGGCTAAAAATGCGGCCTCTATTGAAGCTGGTGAAAGACCTACCGAAGTGGTGATGACGCCGATAATTGGCGTTGAGTTTTTTGTTTGTAATGATCACCTGGATAGAAAGGTGAAAGATAATGGCTACCAGATGGTATTGCTGGCGAAGAACAAAGCTGGCTATCATAACCTGGCGAAAATGTCATCCATTGCTTATACCAAAGGGTTCTATTACGTACCCCGGATAGATAGGCAGGTAATTGAGCAATATAAAGATAATATCATTGTACTTTCAGGAAACCTTTCCGGAGAGATTTCTAACAAAATCTTAAATATGGGTGAAAACCAGGCAGAGGAAGCTTTGATCTGGTGGAAAGAACAATTCGGCGATGATTTTTATGTGGAGGTAATGCGCCACAGCCAGGAAGATGAAGACCGCGTAAATGCATCTTTAATTTCATTGGCCAAAAAGCACGAGGTGAAATTAGTCGCAACTAACAATACCTATTATATTAATAAAAAAGACGCCAATGCCCACGATATTTTACTTTGTGTAAAAGATGGGGAAAAGCAGGCCACGCCAATAGGTCGCGGACGTGGTTACCGTTACGGTTTACCTAACCAGGAATATTATTTCAAATCGGGCGATGAAATGAAAGCGCTTTTTGCCGATTTGCCCGAGGCGATTTTAAACATACAGGAGATTGTAGATAAGATTGAAATCTACAAACTTGCCCGTGAAGTACTCTTACCTAAATTTGATATTCCATCACAATTTCTGGTAGAAGAAGATGAAGTTGATGGCGGAAAGCGTGGGGAAAATAAATTCTTAAAGCACCTCACTTACGAAGGTGCTAAAATCAGGTATGGAGAACTTACGCCACCCATTATTGAGCGGTTAGATTTCGAACTGGCCACGATTGAGAAAACGGGTTATCCGGGTTATTTCTTAATTGTGCAGGATTTTATTGCCGAAGCGCGACGAAGAGATGTATCTGTAGGGCCGGGCCGTGGTTCTGCTGCGGGTTCTGTAGTAGCCTATTGTTTGTGGATAACCAATATAGATCCAATCAAATACGATTTGCTTTTTGAGCGTTTCCTGAATCCGGATCGTGTTTCCATGCCCGATATTGATATTGATTTTGATGATGAGGGCCGTGGACGCGTAATGGAATACGTAATTAACAAATATGGTTCCAGCCAGGTGGCGCAAATTATTACCTATGGAACAATGGCGGCTAAGTCATCCATTCGCGATACGGCTCGTGTGTTGGACTTACCATTGTTTGAAGCAGATAAAATTGCGAAGCTGATTCCAAATATGAAGCTGGCGAAAATTTTCAACCTCGATGAAAAGAGTTTGAAAGATGCTTTACGTCCGGATGAATATGAGCGGGTTCAGGAGTTGAAAGCAATGGGCTTGCTTAAAGATTTAAGTGCAGAAACCATTCAACAGGCGCAGGTTTTAGAAGGTTCATTAAGAAATACAGGGATTCACGCCTGCGGGGTAATTATCACCCCGAGCGATATCACCAATTTCGTTCCCGTTGCAACGGCTAAAGATTCTGATTTATATGTTACCCAATTTGATAACTCCGTTGTAGAAAGTGCCGGTTTATTAAAGATGGACTTTTTGGGGTTAAAAACATTAACCTTAATCAAAGACACCGTTAAACTGGTGAAGAAAAGGCATGGCATTGATCTCAACCCAGATAATTTCCCGATTGATGATGTCATGACTTATGAGCTTTTCCAGCGTGGAGAAACCATCGGTATCTTCCAGTACGAAAGTCCGGGAATGCAAAAGTACATGAAGGAATTGAAGCCTACCGTTTTCGACGATTTAATTGCCATGAACGCATTATATCGACCGGGACCAATGGAGTATATTCCAAGTTTCGTTCGACGTAAAAATGGGGAAGAGGAAATTCAGTACGATTTAGATGCCTGTGAAGAATACTTAAAAGAAACTTATGGAATTACCGTTTACCAGGAACAGGTGATGCTTTTATCGCAAAAATTGGCAGGCTTTACAAAAGGTGAGGCCGATGTTTTGCGGAAGGCGATGGGTAAAAAACAGAAGGAAGTTCTGGATAAAATGAAACCTAAATTTGTAAAGCAGGCCGCAGAAAAAGGCCATAATGCCACAACTTTAGAAAAAATCTGGAAAGATTGGGAGGCATTTGCGTCTTATGCATTTAACAAATCTCACTCCACCTGTTATGCCTGGATTGCCTATCAAACGGCTTATCTGAAAGCACATTACCCGGCAGAGTATATGGCTGCGGTACTGTCTAACAACATGAGCGATATTAAGCAAGTGGCTTTCTTTATGGAGGAATGTAGACAGATGGGCGTGGTGGTTTTAGGCCCGGATGTTAACGAATCAGACCTCAAGTTTTCCGTAAATGCCAAAGGCGAGGTTCGTTTTGGGATGTCTGCAGTAAAAGGTGTGGGAGAAAAAGCCGTAGAAAGCATTATTGAAGAACGCGGCGCTAACGGTCCTTATGCTTCAGTTTATGATTTCGCAAAACGCTCCAACACGCGGATTGTCAATAAAAAAGCTTACGAGAGTTTCGTATATAGCGGTGCGTTTGATGCTTTTGGAGGTCATAGGGCACAGTATTTCTATATTGGTCCAAATGATAAAATGAATGGTATCGAAAAGATAATCAAATTTGCCAACGACTTCCAGAACAATGAAAATACCTCACAGGCATCATTATTTGGAGGTTCGAAAGCGGATCTGATTTTAGAACCCTCCTTACCGGTTTCACCAGAATGGGCATTGATGGACCGTTTAAAATATGAAAAGGATGCGATCGGGATTTTCCTTTCGGGCCATCCCCTGGATAACTATAAGCTGGAACTTGATAAATTCTGTACCCATGGCGTGAGGCAATTGAGTATTATTAATAAAGTGCGGATGGGCGATACCAATGAAGATATTTTGGCTGAGTTTGCCAAACTTCAGAATAGGGAACTTTGTGTAGGAGGATTAGTGGTTGCAGCTTCTCAGCGAATTACAAAAACAGGTAAGCCTTTCGGTACATTTGTTTTCGAAGATTATGAGGATGCTTGCGAAATGGCACTTTTTGGAGAAGATTTCCTGAAATTTAAATCGTTCCTAACCGAAGGATATTTCTTGCAAATAAGGGGTAGGGTAGGCGAAAGATTTGGAAAGGCAGGCGATTGGGAGTTCAAAATTACGGCGATTAATTTAATGTCTGAGTTGCGGGATAAACTTACCAAAAGCCTAACTATCCAGGTACCAATCGAGCGGGTTAATGATGAGTTGATGAAAGAAATAGAATTGATTTTATCAGACAATAAGGCAAATTCCGATCAGCAAAACTGCCAGCTTAACTTCGCCGTTTTTGATAGTGAGAAGCAGATTATGCTAGATTTATCATCTAAGAATATAAAAATCAACCCTAACAATAAGTTTCTAGAACAATTGCTGGGTCTTAATGTTGTTAATTACAAGCTAAACTAAAGGTTTATTGTTGGTTATAGTTACGAGTTAAATGTTTAGATGTTAAATGAAAAGCTTAATTTTTATTCCCTCAATTAACAGATAACTTATAACCCATAACCTGTAACACAACAATGTCAAATTGACATTACATTATAGTTGGCATTGCAATTGAATACATATATTTGAACATAAAAAAATAATTATGGCATTAGAAATCACAGATGCAAACTTCGAGGAGCTTGTATTAAAATCAGATAAACCCGTATTAGTAGATTTTTGGGCAGAATGGTGTGGCCCTTGTCGCATGGTTGGTCCTGTAGTAGAAGAGATCGCTAAAGAATATGATGGGAAAGCAGTAGTTGGAAAAGTAAACGTTGATAACAACCCACAAATTTCAATGCAGTTTGGTATCCGTAACATCCCAGCTTTATTGTACTTTAAAGATGGTCAGGTTGTAGATAAACAAGTAGGTGCAGTTCCAAAATCAGTGTTGGCTGATAAATTAAACAAGCAATTAGCTTAATCATAATTAAGTTAGTCTACATATACTACCCGAATTCGTTACAGAGTTCGGGTTTTTTATTGCTTTATTTTTTGTTTATTTAATAAAAATATTTGATCATGCCTATCAATCTATTCAACAACAAAACATTAGGAATTATTATTGCGGGATTTGCCTTAAACTGCGTAAACGTGAAAAGCGTTTTAGCTCAAAATCCGGTAGAAACAGAGAAGCCTACTGCAGATTATAAACCTGCTTTTGCAGGCCAAACCAGAATAGCAGGGGTAAAAACAGAAACACCTTTGTCTATTTCCATCCTCAACGAAAAACTGGAAAACCCCTGGGGAATTGCGGTATTGCCGAATGGTGGATTTCTAATTACGCAGAAACAAGGATCGATGGTGATTTTAGGTGCGGATGGAAAACTGCTAAAGAAGGTTGAGGGTTTGCCAAAGGTTGATGCCTCCGGACAAGGTGGTTTATTAGACGTAACATTGGATCCTGATTTCGCAAAGAACAGAATGGTTTACTGGGCTTATTCTGAACCTCAGGCAAAGGGCGTTTTATTAGCTATTGCCAAAGGGAAATTATCCGCCAGCGAAACTAAGATAGAAAACCAAACCATTATATATCGGGCTACACCCGCACATACAGGTAAATTACAGTATGGATCAAGAATTGTTTTTGATCAATCTGGAAATCTTTTTGTAAGTGTAGGGGAAAGATCTGATAAAGAAGTCAGAATCCAAGCACAGGCTTTGAACTCTTCGCTCGGCAAAATTGTGCATCTCACAAAAGATGGTAAGCCAGTGCCTAACGGGCCATTTGCGGGTAAAGCAGGAGCAAAATCAGAAATTTATGCTTATGGATTTAGAAATCCAGATGGTTTGGCCATAAATCCTTTAACTGGCGACCTATGGGAGGCAGAATTTGGCCCACGTGGTGGTGATGAAGTTAACCTGATTAAACCAGGTAAGAATTACGGTTGGCCGATAATTACTTATGGGATTGAATATAGCGGAAAGGCTGTTGGCGATGGAATTCAGCAGAAAGAAGGAATGGAGCAGCCAGTTTATTACTGGAATCCAGTAATCTCGCCGGGCTCAATCGCCTTTTACAACAGCGATAAGATTCCGTCATGGAAAGGGAATTTATTTGTGGGTGCATTAAGCGGCTCACATATTATCCGTTTGGTAATCAAAGACAACAAAATTGTAGGCGAAGAAAGATTACTGGAAGGAAAAGGCGAACGCTTCCGTGATTTAGTAGAAAAAGATGGTGCTTTGTATGCGGTGACTGATAACGGCAAACTGTACAAAATAGCGGCTAAATAATTCCTGTTTCTGCAGGTGGAGACACACCCACCAATTGAAATGTCAACCTCGTAGAACTTAAAATCTACGAGGTTTTATTTTATTGCATATCGCTTTTTAGGCGCTTCAGTATACCAGCTGATAGAATAATGCTAAATTAATAACTCCTTTTTTATTAGCTTTACGATATGCAGGCAGTAAACTATGATCATGAAACCAGTTTTGGAAATCTCGAATTATTAGCGAGCCAGGTGGTAGAAGGTTTTATCACCGGATTACATAAAAGCCCTTTTCATGGTTTTTCTGTCGAGTTTGCTGAACATCGCCAATATAACAGTGGCGACAACGTCAAAAATATCGATTGGAAATTATTCGCCAAAACAGATAAGCTTTACAGCAAAAGGTTTGAAGAAGAAACTAATCTTCGTTGTCAGTTCGTAATTGACGTTTCTTCCTCAATGTATTTTCCAGAACCGAAAAGCAATAAATTAACCTTTTCTATTCAGGCGGCGGCATCATTAATGTATTTGCTCAAAAAGCAGCGGGATGCCTTTGGCCTAAGCCTTTTTACCGATGAAGTTTTGCTAAACTCACCTGCAAAATCAACCACTGTTCATCAAAAATTTCTCTTCGCAAAATTAGAAGAGCTTTTGGAAAAACCGAAAGTTAATGCTCAAACAAATATCAGCGAAGCCCTTCATCAGGTGGCAGATCTGATTCACAAAAGGTCGCTTGTAATTATCTTCAGTGATTTATTAAATACACAAAGCAGCCCGGAGCAAACCGATCAGTTTTTCGACGCTTTGCAGCACCTCAAATTCAATAAGCATGAGATCGTAGTTTTCAATGTGGTTGATCAAGCTAAAGAAGTGGATTTTAATTTTGAAAATCGTCCGTACCAGTTTATTGACATGGAAACTGGTAGTACCATTAAAGTGCACACCAATCAGGTAAAAGAGAATTATCAGATCGCCATTAATGCTTACCGTCAGCAAATTGCGTTGAAATGTGCGCAATACAAAGTAGATTTAATTAATGCTGATATTGCAGCTGGTTTCTACCCGGTACTTCAGGCCTATCTGATTAAAAGACAAAAGCTGGGATAATCAGTTTCTTAGTCAAATATTACAAAACCCTGTAAATCCCTGCAAACAATCCCATTGGTTTTGAAGTATAAATAGTAATCATAATAACTAAGGCGAATTGCCTAAACTTTAAGAATTATATCATGGCTAAAAATGTTGCAGAGCAATTAGTAGAAATGCTGGTTGAAGCTGGCGTAAAGAGAGTTTACGCGGTTACCGGCGATAGTTTGAATTACTTTAACGATGCAGTACGAAGGAATGGAAAAATTAAGTGGATCCATGTTCGGAACGAAGAAGTAGGTGCATTCGCCGCTGCCGCAGAAGCGGAACTGGATGGCTTAGCTTGCTGTGCAGGAAGCTGCGGCCCTGGTCACGTACACCTTATTAATGGTTTGTATGATGCACATAAATCTCACGTTCCGGTTATTGCCATAGCCTCTACCATTGATACCGGACAATTTGGAATGGACTATTTTCAGGAAACCAATACCACAAAATTATTTGATGATTGCAGCTCCTATAATCAGATTGCAACCACTGCCGCGCAGGTTCCCAGAATGTTTCAGGCTGCGATACAGCATGCTGTACACAATAAAGGCGTTGCCGTTTTTGGTTTGCCGGGTGATGTTGCGCAGCTGGATGCTATTGAAAGTGAAACTTCGATGCAATTATTTAATAGTAAACCGGTAATCAGGCCGAATGATAGCGACCTTAGTTTATTAGCACAAAGCCTCAACGAAGGTAAAAAAATCACCATCTATTGCGGTATTGGTGCTGCTGAGGCACATGATGAAGTAGTGGCTCTTGCAGAAAAACTCAAAGCACCAGTTGGCTTCTCTTTTCGGGGAAAAATGGGTATCCAACATAATAACCCTTACGAAATTGGAATGACGGGTTTGCTTGGTCAGCCATCTGCCTACCACAGCATGCACGAATCTGATGTGGTAGTGCTATTGGGAACGGATTTCCCTTACGAGAAATTCATGCCCGAAAAAAACAAAATCATTCAGATTGATGAAAGCCCGGAACGACTGGGAAGAAGAGCAAAACTTCATATGGGGCTTTGCGGCGATATCAAAGACTCGTTATCCGCTTTGCTCCCGTTAATTACTCCAAAAACAGACGACAGCTTTTTAAAGGCTCAACTGGAGTTTTATGGAAAGGTAAAAGAACATCAGCTTAGTTATGTGAAGGATCAGGGAACGGAAAATAAAATTCAACCAGAATTTGTAGCGGATACCATTAACAGATTAAGCGATCAGGATGCAATTTATACTGTAGATACCGGTATGTGTTGCGTTTGGGGTGCCAGATTTATAGATGGAACCGGACAGCGGAAAATGCTTGGATCTTTTAATCATGGATCAATGGCGAATGCGATGCCCATGGCGATAGGTGCGGCTCTTGCTTATCCTGAAAAACAAGTGATTGCCCTTTGCGGTGATGGTGGTTTATCGATGCTGCTTGGCGATCTGGCGACCATCAAACAATATAACCTGCCAATAAAAATCATCGTGTTTAACAATCGTGCATTAGGAATGGTGAAACTGGAAATGGAAGTTGATGGTTTACCTGATAATGAAACTGATATGATTAACCCCGATTTCGCACTGGTGGCACAAGCCATGGGTTTCAAAGGAGTTACGATCAGTAATCCTGATGATGTTGAAACAGGTATTGCAAATGCATTTGCCGAAAAAGGGCCTGTGTTATTAAACATCATGACTAATCCTAATGCGCTGGCAATGCCGCCAAAAATTGAATGGGAACAAGTAAAAGGAATGACCATTTCTATGACCAAATTAATGCTGGGTGGAAAAATGGGAGAAGTTTTCGATACCATAAAATCTAATTACAAACACCTGGGTGAAGTTTTATAACTTGAAAAAAATATAAAAAGATGTTAGAAAAAGGAACAGTAGCACCTGACTTTGAACTGCATGCCACTCCAGATCAAAAAATTAAATTGTCAGATTTTAAAGGCAAGAATGTTATTCTGGCATTCTATCCTGCAGATTGGAGTCCGGTATGTGGCGACCAGATGGCGTTGTATAATGAAATGCTAAAGTTTTTTAGTAAACACGATGCGCAGATGATTGGCATCTCTGTAGATAGTACCTGGTGCCATAACGCTTTTCAGCAGGATAGGAAATTGCATTTTCCGCTCCTGGCAGATTTCGAACCGAAAGGTGGAGTTTCAAAAGCTTACGGCGTTTACGATGATGAAGTAGGCGAGAGTAAACGGGCACTTTTCGTAATTAACAAGGAAGGGAAAGTTGCTTGGAGTTATTTATCACCAACGGCAGTAAACCCTGGCGCTGATGGAATATTAGATGCATTGGAAGAATTAGAAAAATAATAGACGCTTTATGAGCACATTAAAACCCGAAGTAAGCGGCAAAGATCATGTAGAAGGATCTGAGTCTGCATCCATTACCATTGTAGAATATGGTGATTACCAGTGTCCGCATTGTGCGCATGCCTATCCAATTATCAAAGAAATAGAAGAGACCTTTGTTAATCAGATCAAGTTCGTTTTTCGTCACTTCCCGCTTCAGGAATCGCATGAATTTGCCTTTCCGGCGGCAGTTGCCGCAGAAGCAGCTGGCCTGCAAGAAAAATTCTGGGACATGCACGATGCCCTATATGAAAATCAGTATAGACTAAGTGAGGATCTCTTTGCAGAACTTGCGGAAACCATTGGTTTAGACGTTGAGCAATTCCAAAAAGATGTTTTAGACAGTGGTGTAAAACAAAAGGTGGAAGATGATTTTGAAAGTGGTGTGCGGAGTGGTGTTAATGGAACGCCTTCTTTTTATGTAAACGGAACCAAGTTCGATGGCGGCCCGGATGAGCTTTTCGAAATGCTAAAAGAAAGCGCTGAATAACAAACAAAAAAACCTCATGTATTTTGCAATACATGAGGTATCAGATAAGGGTAACCGGAAAACTAAAAAACTAATTATGAAGTTTTTAGAATTTAACAAAACGGAAATCGCTTCTGGTGTTTTGTTATATCAAAGGTGCACTTCGTTTATGAAGTTTTAGTGAAGAAATCAATTAGGAGAAATGATTAAAGGCTTTTACTGCACATCAATCCTTGTTCCTTAATCTTTGCTCTTTTTTCTTTGCTCCTTAATCTTTGCTCTTTGATCCTTGATCTTTGCTCTTTGCCCTTTGATCTTTGCTCTTTGATCCTTGCTCCTTAATCCTTGATCTTTACTCCTCCTTACAAATTTCCTCTTAATTCCTGCTCACGTTCCAACGACTCGAAAAGTGCCTTAAAATTGCCAGCACCAAAACTTTGAGCGCCTTTCCGTTGAATAATTTCGAAGAATAGTGTAGGTCTGTCTTCAATTGGTTTGGTAAAGATTTGCAATAAATAGCCTTCCTCATCGCAATCCACTAATATCCCCAGGCTTTCTAACAACGCAATTTCTTCATCTATTTTACCTACACGTTGAGGCATCATATTATAATAAGCCTCTGGTGGCGCACTTAAAAACTCTACCCCACGAGACTTTAATTCCTTCACGGTCTTTACGATATCTTTTGTAGCTACGGCAATATGCTGTACACCTTCACCTTCATAATATTCTAAATATTCTTCAATCTGTGACTTCTTTTTACCTTCAGCAGGTTCATTGATTGGAAATTTCGAAAAACCATTCCCGTTGCTCATTACCTTGCTCATCAGCGCAGAATATTCCGTGTTGATCTGTTTATCATCAAAAGAAAGGATATTAACAAAACCCATCACTTCTTCGTACCATTTCACGGCTTCATTCATACGGTTCCAACCCACATTGCCTACACAATGATCAATGTACAAAAGACCGGCATCTGCAGGTTGGTAATCACTTTCCCAAACCCTGTAGCCAGGCAGAAAGGCACCTGTGTAATTCTTGCGTTCAATAAACATATGCACCGTTTCACCATAAGTGTAAATACCACTCATTTTAACTTCACCATTTTCATCAGTGAGCGTTTTCGGTTCCATATAAGGTTTTGCGCCGCGTTTAGTGGTTTCTGCAAAAGCACTATAAGCATCATCAACCCATAACGCAAGGATTTTAACCCCATCGCCATGCTTTTTTACATGCGCTGAAATGGGATGATCAGATTTTAAAGCTGTAGTTAGGATCAACCTGATTTTCCCTTGCTGTAATACATAAGATGCACGATCGCGAACGCCTGTTTCTGGCCCGGCATAAGCGAGACTTTGAAAGCCAAAAGCTGTTTTGTAATAATGAGCGGCCTGCTTGGCATTTCCTACATAGAATTCAATATAATCCGTTCCGTTTATGGGCAGAAAATCTGGTGCCTTTGATATCTTTTCTGCAAAAGTTTGTGTTTCCATTTGTGGTATTTTTGATGATCATTTTTCAGATCGTATATTAATAATTGTAAAGTTGTTTCTTGTGAAATAGACTATAGACTTTGAACTAAAGACTTCCGACTAACCATTACACCTGCCAGCTTTTGTGGTAATTTTCATCCTCAATCGAAATTGCATCTTCCGTGAGCATCAGGGGTTTAAAAGGATCAATCATTACCGCCAGTTCATCCGTTTTTTCTTTGCCAATAGATTTTTCCACAGTACCTGGATGTGGTCCATGCGGAATACCACCCGGATGCAAAGTGATTTGCCCTTTTACCACACTTTTACGACTCATAAAATCGCCATCTACATAATACAGTACCTCATCGCTATCCACGTTGCTATGGTTATAAGGGGCAGGAATAGAATCCGGATGGTAATCGTATTTACGCGGAACGAAGGAGCAAACTACAAAATTATGTCCCTCAAACGTTTGGTGTACGGGTGGCGGTTGGTGAAGGCGGCCGGTAATGGGTTCGAAATCGTGAATGGAAAAGGCGTAAGGATAGTGATAGCCATCCCAGCCTACGTAATCAAAAGGGTGTGTGCCATAAGTATATGGGTAAATTAACCCTTGTTTTTTAATCAGCACTTTGAAGTCACCATGCTCATCGTGGGTTTGAAGATGCTCTGGCAATCGCAAGTCCCGTTCGCAGTATGGGGAGTGTTCCATCAATTGCCCGAACTGGTTGAGGTATCGTTTTGGCGGTCTTAGCGGACTAAAACTTTCTACAATGAATAGCCTGTTTTGCTCATTATCAAATTCCAGTTGGTAAATTGTTCCCCGGGGGATGATCAGGTAATCGCCATAAGCAAATTTTATCTCACCAAACCCTGTTTTAAGCTTTCCTGATCCTTCATGAACGAAGATCATTTCATCAGCCTGGCTGTTCTTGTAGAAATAATCGGTCATTGATTTTTTTGGTGCCGCAAGTACAATGTGTAAATCACTGTTCACCAAAACGGGTTTCCGGCTTTTTAAGTAATCATCCTCTGGCTTAATATTAAAACCAATCAGGCTGGTATGTTTAAGGTGTTTCGCTCTCGCAATTTTTGGTTCTACGTTATAAGGTTCACCCAGGTGTTTTACAATGGTAGGTGGATAACAGTGGTAAACAAGCGAATATAAACTCGAAAAGCCTTCAGTAGAAACGAGTTCTTCAGCATAAAGATTTCCATCTGGCTTGCGAAAAACCGTATGGCGTTTTGCGGGTATCTGCCCCAATTTATGATAAACAGGCATATAGATTGATGTTAGGTTAGAAATAAAATCTAAAACAGTAAACAATAAAAAACGACGAGGCGTTCTAATTAAATACGATGGCGGAAAAGGCTATTAAGAATATTGTGCCATGATCAACTTAGATAGCATTTTATAGCGACGTGCAGCAATGGCGTCGTTCACTAAATTGATATGTAATGCTTTTAAGATCATGGTTTTGATGTTGCTAAAGTAAGTAATTTTTTGGCAAGAAGAAACTTTTAGGAATTTTAATTCGTTTGCTTTTATAGGTTAGAGATCTGAAATTTTTATCCAACGCAGATTTCTTCCTTTGGGCCTAACTCTAGTTGTGATGATTTTGAACACTATACCTTTTTACTATATTTACCACGTATTTTAACCAAATCCTATGAAATTCGTATCCTATAAAACCGAAGAAATTGTCCATTTAGGTCTGTTCATCGACGGACATATTTATAATTTAAATAGCTGTGATAAGTTACTGCCAGATAACATGAATGAGTTTTTGCAAGGTGGCGAAGTATTAATGGAGCGGGCTAAAAAGATTGATACGCAGATAAAAGAGGGAAGCCTGGAAGCCAAGGAAGAAATTTTTTACGAGATCCTTGCGCCAGTGCCAAACCCTACCAGCTGCAGAGATGGATATGCATTCAGACAGCATGTAGCTTCCGCTCGACGGAACCGGAAATTAGACATGATTCCGCAATTTGATGAATATCCTATCTTCTATTTCACCAACCATAACGCTATTCAGGGTACTGGCGAAATTGAGTGTATGCCAGATCATTTTGAAAAACTGGATTTTGAACTTGAACTTGCTGTGGTAATCGGCAAAAAGGGCAGAAATATTAAAGCAGCAGAGGCTGATGAATATATCGCCGGCTATATGGTGATGAATGATATGAGTGCCAGAACCCTTCAAATGGAAGAAATGCTATTAAATTTAGGGCCTGCAAAAGGAAAAGATTTTTCGACTGTTATTGGTCCGTGGTTAGTTACGCCAGATGAAATAGAACAATATAAAGTTGCCGCTAAAGATGGCCATATGGGGAATGCTTACAATTTAAAAATGACCTGCAGGGTAAATGGAATTGAAGTGTCTAAAGGCAATGCCGCAGATATGGACTGGACTTTTGCAGAAATTATTGAGCGTTGTGCTTATGGTGTGGATGTTCTTCCAGGAGATGTAATTGGATCGGGTACCGTTGGAACAGGTTGTTTCTTAGAACTGAATGGCACCGGGTTACTAAATGATCCCGCTTACAAAGCGCAATGGTTACAACCGGGTGATGTGGTAGAAATGGAAATCACCGGCTTAGGTGCCTTAACCAATACCATCACGAAAGCAGAAACTGATTTTTCTATTTTAGCTTTGAAGAAATAAGTTTATCGTTGAGAAAAGGTTGGGGAAAGTTGAAAGGTTCGAATGTTTTGGGCGTGAGTTGTATGTTAAAAGGTTGAAAAGTTTCTAAGCGTTTGGTATGCTTATCGCTGAATAATAGTATTCATGTTTTCTACAATATATTTTGAGAATGGCAAAAATTGAGAAATTTGAAGATTTAGAAATATGGCAGATTGCAAAACAGGTTGGGGTGGAAGCTTATCGTATTTCCGATTTGGAACCAATGAAATCTGATTTTGGATTAAAAGATCAGTTTCGACGGGCTGCAATGTCAATGTCTGATAATGTAGCAGAAGGATTTGAGTATAACAATAACCCTGATTTTATCCGTTTTCTGACCTATGCAAAAGGCTCATCTGGAGAGTTTCGAAATAAAATAATTATCATGTCAGAAGCAAAGAAACTATCTGATGTTAATTTTAAATTTCTCTATGACAAATGCATAGAATTCTCTTCCAAAACGAAACGATTCATCGATTATCTTCGAGACTTCGAAATGAAGAAAAAAGCATTGAAGAAAGGTATTTAGTCACCTATATTTCCGGTTGCTTATAGCTTCAACAATTTTACCCAAAGTGTAATGCATGCAAACTTTTAAACCATTTTCCACGTTAACTTCAATTGTTTTTAGCTTCAACAAGCTCTTAATTAGGCGCAATGCAAGCAACTTTTTACCCTTATTCCAACATTTAAACTTTCCAACATTTAACCCCTAACCCACACTAACCGCTAACCAATACTAACCCCTTTACTCAAAATGTTAACCTTAAAAACTGAAGACTTATCACCGGTGCAATTGCAGGATTACCTTCAATATGCGATAGCGCCTCGGCCGATATGTTTCGCCTCAACAATCGATGTTGATGGAAATATTAATTTAAGCCCATTCAGTTTTTTCAATATGTTTAGCACTAAACCGCCGATTTGTGTTTTTTCACCCGCCCGAAGGGTGCGCGATAATACAACAAAGCATACGCTTGAAAACGTGCTCGAAGTAAAAGAATGTGTCATTAATATTGTGGATTACGATATGGTGCAGCAGATGAGTTTAGCCAGTACAGAATATGCCAAAGGAGTAAACGAGTTCGAAAAAGCAGGTTTCACAATGCTTAAATCTGAACTCGTTTCACCACCAAGAGTGGCAGAAGCACCCGTGCAGTTTGAGTGTATTGTGAATCAGGTTATCCCATTAGGGGAGAGTCATGGGGCTGGTAATCTTGTTCTGGCAGAGATCAAGCTCATTCACATCAATGAAAACATTCTGAATGATGAAGGGAAAATTGATCAGCAGAAGATCGATTTAGTTGCCCGTTTGGGCGGTGATTGGTATTGTAGGGTAACAGCAGAAAATTTGTTTAAGGTAGCCAAGCCACTTGCTAAATTAGGGATTGGGGTAGATGCCTTGCCTAAATCGGTTCGCTTATCTAAAGTATTAACCGGGAATGACTTAGGGATGTTAGGGAATGTAGAGCATTTGCCATCTGATGAAGAAGTTGACCTGGTCGCTTCACTTCCGGAAGTAAAAGAAGTTCTAGACGCCACCATTGGTGATACCACGAATCGTGAGCGGGAATTGCACGAGCTTGCCCGGCAGTACCTAAGCGATGGTAATGTAGATGTGGCATTGAAGATTGTTTTGCTTTAGTTTATTTTGAGCAGACCAATCATAAAACGTTCGTTTAGATTTAAGGTCTTTTGATAGCTTTGATTATGCCTGGGGTTTTTACGATCCTTTCGAAGACAGAAAGTTGGGCTATTTAAGCTTTCTCAGGGTGAGTTATGATCTAATATTTTAAGTGACGCTAAGCGGCAGATTACAAAAGAATTTAAAGTCAACTTCAGAATGGGTACATTTAGGGGCGTAATTAATATTTTCGGTAAAGAAGCAAGTTTGCCGCTTGTTAAGCTTCAAACTTCAAAACAGATTATTTGGTAATTTTACAGCTATGCATACCTCTGTACAAGTAGATCAATACATTATAAAATCGGCGCCGTTCGCCATTCCAATTCTGGAGCATTTAAGAATCCTTGTGCACCATGCGGATGCCAGAATTGTAGAAACCATCAAATGGGGAATGCCATTTTTTGATTTGAAAGGTTCTGTTTGCCATATCGCCGCTTTCAAACATCATTGTGCATTTGGTTTTTGGAAGGGTTCATTAATTGAAGATGATTTTAATATTTTCGAAAAGAACACCAGTAATATGGGAATGTTAGGGAAGATTAAATCTTTAGCTGATCTTCCTGCTGATGATATTTTGATTGCCTACATTCAACAGGCAATTCAATTAAATGAAGATGGCGTCAAACTGCCTGCTAAACCAAAGGTGACACCGCAAGAATTGATTATTCCAGAATATTTCATTGATGCCCTGCAAGAAAATTCTTTGGCGCTGCAGGTGTTCCAAAATTTCAGCGCTTCCAATAAAAAAGACTATGTACTTTGGCTGGAAGAGGCAAAAACGGATGCGACAAAGCAAAAGCGTTTAGAAACGTCGATAGAATGGATTAGTGAAGGAAAAACCAGGATGTGGAAGTATAAAAAGTAATTAGATTATACTCACAATCTTCATGAACCGATTTCTATAGTGACCATTCAGTTCGGTAATGGTAACACTGTGTGCTTTACCAGAAGAGGCATGAATAAATTTTATTCCATTTTCATCAATAGAGTAAACAATGGCTACATGTCCAATTCTTCTCACGCGAGAGTTGCTTCCGGTAAAGATTAATACGTCGCCAACTTTAGCATTCTCGAGGGTGGTTTCTTTACCTGCGCCGCTGAATTCTCTGGAAGAACGTGGAACCTTGAAGCCAAAATTACTGAACACGTAACTCACGAAGCCTGAACAATCAAAACCGATCTTAGGGTTACTGGTAGCGTAGCGGTAGCGAATCCCAAGCATGCTTTTGGCAAAATCAATTAGGGTTTCAGAATTTGCAGATGAGCTATTGCTGTAATTGGTAGAAGTAGTTTTTGGTAAAGTAGCAACTAACTTTTTAACCAGATCCTGATATTGGGCAGGGATGATGTTTTGAGCTTTCACTGCTGTTGCAGACAAAATGAAAAACAGAATTGCAAATGTTATTTTCTTCATATGTTGATTGGCAAGATATAAAAAAAAAACAACCGAGGTTCAGAATGTGGAAAACTCGTTAAAACAAAAAAAGCCTGAACGAATGTTCAGGCTTCCTTCAAAATACAAAAAAGTATTAAATACTTGAAAATAACGTTTGTGCTTTATCGCCAATAACTGGCAAAGGCTTATTTTGTAAATTGCTTGCACTAATTGCACCCATTACGATAAAGATTAAATAGATAATACCAATTGCGTAACTGATATAAGCTAAAAATGCTAATGGCGCAATCGTCAGGATTATCGTAATTAAAATATTAATAACGATCATGCTTAAGTGAAGCAATAATGACTGACGTAAGTGATAGGTTGATAAAGAAGTTTTATTTTCTTTATAAATTGCGAAAAAAGAGATCAACCAGCCGATTAAAAAAATGTAGCTTACAATTGCAGCGCCTTTACCATTGTCTGTTGATGTTGTGAAATTTGTCTTTGTTTCCATGATTTATTAATTTTAGATTTAGACTCTTTAACAAACAAACCATGAAAATGTTGGAGCAAATCAAAAATTTTTATGGTGTACTTACTGCCACTGGTAAAATCTTACCATTAAAAAATTTACTACCCGTTTTAGCGAAGTCTGCTACATATTTCCCCATTTCAAAAGCCATTACCGGACTCTGATAACCTGGGAATGCAGTCTCCAACATTTCAGTTTGCGCTGACCCCAAAGCCAGGCAATTGACTTTTATACCAGTTTCCGCCAGCTCAAAAGCCAGGCATTCTGTTAACGTGTGTAATGCGGCTTTACTGGCAGAATAGGCAGATAAACCGGGGAATTTAACGCTTCCCTGAAAGCCGCCCATGCTACCGATATTTACAACATGGCTTCCGCTTTGCAGCAAGGGTAACACATTTTGTATCATTCTGAAATGCGAGATCACATTGCTTTGCAGCATTTCGCCTAAATCAACTTCTGTGGTCTCAATAAAAGGTTTGTTAATGAGTGATCCGGCATTATTAATCAAAATATCAACATGACCTAATCTTTCTTTCAAGAAGGGAATCAGCGCTGCGTAATCATCATTTACGATATCAAATTCTACAGGAAAAAGCGTACAATCAGGGTTAATTCCTCTGGCAATTTCCAAGAGTTTACGCAGTTTTTCTGCCGAACGGGCAATGGCAACAATTTTATTCTCTTTCTGTAAACTAAATTCTAATGCGGTTTCAAATCCAATTCCGCTGCTCGCTCCTGTAATTATAATGTTCATTGTAAAGTATATTTTTGATGGATATAAGGATCATTGGTTTATAGAGAATAGCTATTCTCCGTTGTCTAACTCATTAAAGGATTAAACAAGCCAACTGGTCCGTTTATTTTGTCGAAATCTGCAATATTGTTTGTGAAAAGTTTTCCATGTAGTACTTGCGCGGTTGCATAAACAATTGCATCAGGCAACTTAATTTTATTATTTTTTCTTAGTGTTATCGTTGTATCTACAATAGCGTCACTAAGAGGTACTACATTTAGCGAATTGATTAAATTGGTCAGAAATTCTTCCTCAAACCTATTTCTAAATGCGTAACCCAATAATTCCATTTTAGAAATAACAGAAATATAGTAAACTACATCTTTTTCAAAAATTTTTTCTGGCTTGATTATTTTTTTAGATAGATAGATTAGAATGTTGGTGTCGAATATAATATTACCATTCATCCCTTATATTCTTTTGCCATTTTGATGGATCATCAATGTCTGTTAAAAGATCATGTCCCTCGGCCTTATCAATTGCTTTTTTAAGTTTTTTATAAGATCCTTTGGGTTCTTCCGCCAAGAAAGGGTGATCAATATTAACAGTTTCTACAAAAGACAATGCCCTTAGCATCTTTTCCAAAAGAGCCGCGTTTTGTTCATTGTCTACAAGTACAGTTACGGTTGTCATAATCGTAAAGTTAATAAATTAATCGCTAACAATTAACTGGCTTACCGGGTTTTTAATCACATGCAAACCATCATTAATGAGTTTTTTATGATCCGGTTCTCTTCCCGCCTTTATTTCCAGATAGACCTGAATTTCTTTTTCTAATTGGTGGTAAATCTTTTTATGATAAACAATCTCTAGAACTTCTAATGCACAAAGCCAGTCTTGACGGTGGTTTCTCTTTAAATGGTCAAATATTTTGCTTAGTTCTTCCAGATTCTGGCCGCTTTCGCGAATCTCACGAACCCTCTTATACAATTGATGCAATTGTAAGGTCTTCTCATCATAGACCATGCGATGTGTTTTTTCTTCACTGATCAATGTGATCACTTCAAAGGCATCCTTATCAGCCGCTCCATTAAAGACTGAAACTATTTTCTCGCCCACAGCCATATCATAATTGCCCCATTCAGGTTTGAAAAGGATATTTTCGTTACTTTCTGTTACTGTGCAGTTCGTAAAAGTGATTAATAAAATTTTTCCATCTTTTCTTAAGGTATTAGTGATTTGCCCTTCTACTTTTATTCCACTTTCAAAAATCAACCGTGAAGTGTGGTCATCTGTTTTCAAGCGCTTAATATCGTCGTCACTATAATCTTCTAATGGCTTACTTCCATCTTTAAGTTGACCAACAGGCGATGAAAATCCATCTGCGTGGTATGTTTTTCCATGGTTATCCAATTGCTTTCCTTTATAAGCTAGGGCAGAGGCACCAGTAGTTTTAATAAAGGTTACTTCATCAGCTAAGCCTACACCTATATCTGTAAACACACCACTTACCTGCAAGCCAGAAGAGTAAACAGCGGTAGCAACATTTTTGCAGGCAATGGCTTTCATAATGCTTTCCATTCCGCCCCGGCGGAAAGCCATAGTATCTGCAAATTGCTCCAGTACGTCTTTTAAATTTTGAAACGTCTCAGTGACGAAAAGCTGCGGCTGCGTTTTGGTTATATCATATTGATAATTTATGGTATCAATGTTATACCATAATTTTTCTACCTTTTGAGTCATGCACGATGCACTTTCCCCAATGGATGACAATAAACCTGCACCGTAAATTTTTGGGTTTTCCAGCGTTCCAATCAATCCATATTCCACTGTCCACCAGTGTAATCGGCCGAGCAAAGCCATTTCCGAAGGCTCGCCCATATTTTCGCTGATGTAACGTAATGCTTTTTCTGCTTTTGCGATTTGATCTTCATCGGCATCAACCGCTTCCTTTAAAATGGAAAGCTTTCTGATGGCTTCATAAAGTTCGAAATCTTTAGCAGAAAACATGGCTTTTGCGCCAATTGAACCAAAGTAGCTGAGGTAATTGTTGTAGTCTGTATCAGCGATTATTGGTGCATGGCCAGCACTTTCATGGATAATATCTGGCGCCGGAGTATATTCTATGTGATTAATCTGGCGGATATCAGCCGCAATTACCAGCACCCGATAAGCCTGGTACTCCATAAAAGCAGCAGGTGGAATGAAACCATCAACGGTAACTGCGCCCCAGCCAATTTTCCCCAGGTTGTCATTCATGGTTTGTAGATCCGGAATATATTCAATACTTAAACCTGCCCTTTGCAAACCTTTGATGTATGGATAATAGGCGACGTCTTTTAAGTAGCTATAATTCTGACGCATCACATAGCGCCAAACCGCCTGATCTATCGGAGTGTATTTTTCGTAATGCTGATTAACAATAAATTGCTTTAAATGATTAGGCAATTTTGCTACCTGAGCATTATTAAAGTCATTAAAATGGCTCATAGGGATCATGAAAATAAGTTGGTCGAAGGCTAAGTTAGGATGTTGAATTTATCCAAACAAGAAACCCGCCGACTAAATTAACAGCTAGGCGTAATAATTGGTTTGCACAGTATTTACAGGAATTGCAATCTAAAGGTTATTGTTCCGGGGTTTTACTAGTGCCATTAAGTTTCTTCACACTAAAAGTAAAATAGTGCTGATATAAATAGCTGAATAACGCCATTAGAATCGAAACAGCGATTCTGGAAAGCATTGCCAATGTTGGGTAATCTCTTAACAATTCAAGCAAAAACTTAAGCAATACATAATTAGCAAGGATGTTAATGAACTGAAGATTTAAAAAACGAAACAGTTGAACTCTTCCTTTTAATTCACTGTGCGTAAAAATAACGTATTTATTGAGCAAGAAACTGGTGGGAATGGCTACGGCATAATCTACCAGAAGAGAAGCAGTTTCTCTTTGCAAAACGATAAATCCGAAATTAACCTCAGAAGTTTTGAAGATGAAAAAGTAAGCAAAATAGTAACTTAAAATGCCAAGAAGCAAAGTGCCGCCGCCTGTAGCCAGATACCGGAAGTTATGCAAGGAAATGAATTTTTTAAACGGTGGATAAAAAAAATCTATAAAGGCGAGAATAGCTTTACGCATTGTTGTTTCAATAGTTTTGGCTGCAAAGGTAAATTATTTTTTTACTTGTTAGTTTTTCGAGTTTAAAGTAATAAGTTGATTTTACTCTGGCTGCAAAATGAATTTAGTTAGCAGTTTGATTCAATGGATTGGCATACTTTGGTTTAGCGACATAGTCGATCACGGCGCACCAGCTGTAAGATGGGTGCCGTTGAATGCTTACGCCAACTATGTTCATCTTATTTTTCTGATCCAAAATAGTAAATCGGTGGCCAAGTGAGGGCACGCCGCAGTCTAAGAGCAAATGACATACAATATCCAAACCATTGGCATTTCCAAAATCTATATTCTCACTCATGGTTCTGTTGGGGTAATACTTAGAGATTCTTTTCGAGAACTTATCGCCGTTACTGCTTTCGTGGGTATCTAAATTATTTCTGTTCAGATCAATCGCATGGTTGCGACTTACGAAAGATAATTTGTCTTCGGGATAAAACATGGGGAGGTTTTTAATACCACGTAAATGCGTAAGTAAAGAAAGGTAATAAGGGTTATTATTAGAAATTTTCAGATCATTATAATTGCGGAACTTGCGGACTTTTGAATTGTAATTATTAATGTAATCCTCGATAACAGTATAATAAAATTTCTCTCCATCAATACGGGCCAAATTCATGTACAACACGATATTTTTTTCCTCATTACTGAGATAAGTCACATTTGCGGCGGTGTTGGCTTGCTGATATTCTGTATCAGTCCAGCTTTGCGCCTGAGCCAGGATAGCTGAGGAGAAGAATAAAATAGCAGTTAAAACTTGCTTGATCATTAGGGGGCGATTTACAGAGATAACGCCAGGAAAAACGGTTTATTTTTAAATTTGATTTTTATTGGTCAACGATTATTCTAAAATATACAGTAGGTGAATTAAATAATTTGAGGAAAGGATTACAAGCAAGAGCTTGCCGAAGCACTATTTAGCGCATCAACAAGCTCAAATTGATAACTTCGATTTACAAAAACATACCACCAGAAATCTCGATGCGTTGTGCATTGATCCATCTGGCTTCTTCCGTACATAAAAAGGCAACTACACCGCCAATATCGTCTGGCAAACCAACACGGCCCAGAGCCGTTTGTGAAGCTATTCCAGCATTCATTTGTTCGTTATCACGTACCACACCACCACCAAAATCAGTTTCAATGGCGCCAGGAGCGATAATGTTTACGCGAATGCCTTTAGCACCCAGTTCTTTTGCCTGATACTTAGTAAGTGTTTCCATAGCACCTTTCATTGCGCCATAAGCGGCGTAGCCTGGCAAAGAAAAACGGGCCAATCCTGATGATATATTAATAATTGCGCCACCATTATTGATAATCGATAATGCTTTTTGGGTAAGAAAGAAAGGTCCTTTGAAATGGATATTAACCAGACTGTCGAACTGTTCTTCTGTTGTTTCTGCGAAAGAAGCATGGATTCCGATTCCGGCGTTATTTACCAGGAAATCTAACTGATCAGCCTGAAAAGTTGATTTCAAAGTTGTCTTTACTTCAGTTATGAAGTGATCGAAAGTGCTGCTGTCAGATACATCAAGCTGTAATGCGGCGGCATTTACACCCAATTGCTTTATTTCTTCAACCGTTTTTTCGGCTTCTTCCTTTTTAGATTGATAAGTAACAATTACATCAATCCCTTTTTTAGCTATTTTGATTGCTGCATTTTTTCCTAAGCCACGGCTCCCGCCGGTAACTAAAGCAATTTTATTTTGTTTTTCCATGTTTTTTAATTTGATAAACAAAGTTAAATGGAAACTGATTAAAAAAATGGTGACTGCTTAAGTATTATATGGCGATCATTTCCTTATTTGCCAAAGACATAATATATTCTTCACGATATTGCTTTGGCGTTTGGCCTGCAAAATGTTTAAAAAACTTGGTGAAGTTTGAAGGATCGTAAGTCAAAGTACGTGCGATTTCTGAAATAGCCATATTGGTGTTTTCCAACATTGATTTTGAAATTTCCATCAGGCGCTTTTCAAAGAAATAACATGGAGAGTGGCCGGTAGCGGCTTTAATGGTATTGCTTAAGTGAACCGCGTGCACATGAATGATATCAGCAAAATCTCGCACTTCGAGCATTTCTGTCGCTCTGCCACAAACGATATCGTCAAGATGTTTATCTAGCTCCTTTAAATAATCGGCCGTAATTTCATGCCGGCGGGCAAATAATTTTTCAGGAAGTTTCATCTGACAATATAATTAAGGGGTAGACAAATATAATTTACAATTCAATAAACCAGAATCCTCAAATATTAATTGTCTTCTTTTTTTACTTTTGAATTACCTTCAAGATTCTATTTTGTTATAAACGAAATTCGTGTAGTTTCTTTACAAACTTTTTGCGTTGATACCAGTCATTATAAACCAATTCCATTTCCTGTACATCAAAGGTGCCAAAGTCGAAGTCTCGGTATTTCTCTACTATTTCCAGCAATTGATCTTTATTTTTTAGCGCCTGTTTGAATCTGATAATGGTTGAATGTGCAGTTTGAATAGCATAACGTTTATCAATACTTTGCTGCAGATCAGTGGTTTTGAAGCCAATGCGCAAATCATCTCTTATCTCGTTTAAAGTATCAGTTAAAAATCCTTGAAGCAAAATGCAGGAAGGAGAGGCTGTAAGTCCTTTAAACTGAATTTTGAAACTTCGGTGTTTCAATAAAACATCCTCAATGAGCTTCACATATTCCTGTATGTTAATTTGCTCCAGCTCGAAACCAACGTAGCAAGAAATAATAGACATTACCGTGATGTGAAGATCGCTGTTCTGATAATAATACTGGTTTGGGTCTATGGCCTTAACCTCATCCAAAAAATGCTGAATGTTAGCTTTCGTGCTTTGATCTGGTCTGATGACCAAAGTAATTCCAAAACGACAATCATCTTTCGAGTCAATCAACTCATCTATCTCATAATTCCCGCCAGCAATTTTAGCTTTTGATTCTTGATAGAGTTTGTTGTAGTGTGCTGGTAAATCCATTTTTTACAAAAAAAGTCGCAGGTTTAAACCTACGACTAAATGTGATAACCTAACTAGATTATTCTTAGGTGGTTAATTATGCGAGTAGGTTTTTCCAGCTCACTGCGTTGCCAATGATGGTGGCTAAATCTGCAATGGCAACACGCTCTTGTTCCATACTGTCGCGATGGCGAATGGTTACTGTATTATCTTCTAAACTTTGGTGGTCTACCGTAATACAAAATGGCGTACCAACAGCATCCTGACGGCGGTAACGTTTACCAATGGCATCTTTTTCTTCGTAAATACAGTTGAAATCGAATTTCAATGTATCCATAATTTCGCGTGCTTTGTCTGGTAAACCATCTTTTTTAGTCAGTGGGAAAACAGCCACCTTATATGGTGCTAAAGCAGGGTGCAAACGCAATAGAGTACGACTATCCTGTTTGTCTTCAGTGCTTAAATCTTGTTCTTCAAATGCATTAATCATCGTTAACAAGAACATACGGTCTAGCCCGATAGAAGTCTCAATTACATAAGGAACATAATTACCATAAGGTTTACCATCTTCATTTAAGTCGTTATCAAAATATTGCATTTTTTTGCCAGAAAATTCCTGGTGTTGCGTTAAATCGAAATCCGTACGACTGTGAATTCCTTCTACTTCCTTAAATCCGAATGGGAATTCAAATTCAATATCCGTAGCGGCATTAGCGTAGTGTGCCAATTTAACATGGTCGTGGTAACGGTATTTTTCAGGTGCAGTTCCCAAGGCTTTGTGCCATTTCAAACGTGCTTCTTTCCAATATTCGAACCATTTTTTATCATCACCCGGGCGAACAAAAAACTGCATTTCCATTTGCTCAAATTCGCGCATGCGCATAATGAACTGCCGGGCAATTACCTCATTTCTGAATGCTTTCCCAATTTGTGCAATACCGAAGGGAATTTTCATCCTTCCTGATTTCTGCACATTTAAAAAGTTCACAAAAATACCTTGTGCCGTTTCCGGGCGAAGATAAACCTCATCGCTGCCTTCTGCCATCGCACCAAATTGTGTGCTAAACATTAAGTTAAACTGACGAACATCTGTCCAGTTCGAAGTTTTAGAAATTGGGCAAATTACTTTATAGTTAACAATTAAATCTTTCAGCTGTGCTAAATTTTCAGATTTAAGTGCCAGGTTCATTTCCACTTCAAGTGCTAAGCCTTTCTTTACAAATTTCCAGCTGGCTTCATTGATAAATGGATATTTTTCGCTTTCCAGAATATCGTTTTCATCTTTGAAACCTGGAATCCACGCTGCCTGACCTTCATCACTCAGGCCTAAAATTTCTTGTTGAAATTCCTGAAATTTCGTTTTGTTTTCGGGGCTGAAATTGTTTAACTCCGAATATAGCTCATCAATTTTATTTTCTAATAACTGGTCAGCACGGTAACGTTTATTCGAGTCTTTATTGTCAAGCATTGGGTCGTTAAAACCATCCACGTGTCCGCTGGCTTTCCAAACCTTAGGGTGCATAAAGATAGCGGAATCAATTCCTACTATGTTTTCGTGCATTTGTACCATGGCTTTCCACCAGTACGATTTAATATTATTTTTTAACTCGGCACCTAGTTGCCCATAGTCGTAAACAGCACTTAAGCCATCATATATTTCGCTGCTTTGAAACACGAAACCGTATTCCTTAGCATGTGAGATTACATTTTTAAATTGTTCGTCGTTATTCTTTTGAGCCATAATGGAGGCAAAGATAATAAAAAGGTAGAGGGTTTAAAGGTATAAGGCTGAAGGTTTTTAACCTGCCTTTTATAATTGGCTTACTTGATTATGAACTTAGATTTTGCTAAGGTGCCTGACGTGGTTGAAGGTTTTAGAAAAGCGGTTATCATGCTAATCGGTGTCTACTGTCCCGCTGTACGCTTTACTTCGTTGCACTTTGTGTTCGCTGCCATCGGGTTTAGGTGGCTAAAACAGTAATAATATGGATGTTCTAAAGGCTTAAACATTTCATTTTTCCACTTTAAAACATTGCAAATTTTAATCTATTTTTGCCTTATGAAATTTTATCATCTCCTATTATTGAGTTTCCTGGCAATTTTCTCAGCCTGTGGCCAGGAGGAAGCTCACCAATATATTAAGTTTAAAACCACCCAGGAATTATATCAATTTTTGAAATGGACACCAGAAAACCGATTTCCATTAATCAGTGCACACCGCGGCGGACCAATGCCTGGCTTCCCGGAAAACTGTATCGAAACGTTTATAAATGCCACCACTTATAACCCGATGATTATCGAATTTGATATCGCTTATAGCAAAGACTCGGTGATGGTAATTATGCACGATGATAATTTAGACCGGACTTCAACCGGAAAAGGGCCGATTGGAAATTACACTTACGAAGAGCTTAAAGCCTTCAATTTAAAAGATGAAGACGGCAAGGAAACCAGTTTCAAAATTCCTACACTGGATAGTGTTTTAAGCTGGAGTAAAGGAAAGGTATTGTTAACAATCGATTTGAAAAAAGGTGTTTCTTACGCGAAGGTGATTGAGAAAGTGAAACAATATCACGTAGAAAGTAACTCCATCATCATTACTTATAATGCAAATCAGGCTGAAGAAGTTCATCGCCTGGCACCGGATTTAATGATTTCTGCTTCTGTACAGAAACAAGCAGAATTGAAACGACTGAACGATTTAGGTATTCCAAATGAGAGAATTGTTGCTTTTGTTGGCGTGTCGGCACCTGATAAAGAGTTATACCAGTTTCTGCACGGAAAAGGAATCACCACGATATTAGGTACAATGGGTAATATTGATAAAAGTGCGATTGCCAGTCCGGCCAGAAACATTTATTATCACCTGGTAAACAATGGAGCGGACATTTTATCTGGCGATAATATTCCGCAAGCTGCTGAGCAACTGGATAAATTCAGATATAATAAGAAATTGAAATCAGTACATGTGAATTAAATCCTTTACTCAACCAACTTTGCGGTCTTTGCGAACGACTTAGCGTTCTTTGAGGTTAAATAAAACACAAATGAGTATATCAGTTAAAAACCTATCCAAACATTATGATGCGCAAAAGGCTGTAGATTCAATTAGCTTTGAAGCCAGGCCCGGTCGGATTTTAGGCTTTCTAGGTCCAAATGGTGCAGGGAAATCGACTACCATGCGCATGTTAACTGGTTACTTAACGCCAACAGCGGGTGAGGCAGCGGTTTCTGGTAAAAACATCATCAGTCAGCCTATTGAGGCTAAAAAACGTATTGGTTATTTGCCAGAAAATACACCGCTCTATCCAGATATGTACGTAAAAGAGTTTCTTCGTTTTGTTGGCGAAACCTATGCCTTAAACAATCTTTCAAACCGGATTGATGAAGTAATTAAGTTAGTGGGCTTAACGCCGGAACAGCATAAAAAAATTGGGATGCTATCTAAAGGCTATCGCCAAAGGGTTGGCCTGGCGCAAGCGATTATTCACAACCCGGAGGTTTTAATTCTGGATGAGCCGACATCAGGTTTGGATCCTAACCAATTAGTAGATATTCGTGCGTTGATAAAAGAACTCGGCAAAAATAAAACGGTGATTATTTCCACACATATTATGCAAGAAGTTGAAGCCATTTGCGATGACATTATTATCATCAATAAAGGTAAAATTGTTGCCAATAACTCATTGGAAGGGATAAAGAAAGCACATAACCAAGATTCACTCGAGGATATTTTTAGAAAACTTACTGCCTGATTTTGGTTAATATTTTATCGGGCTTTAGCTATTTCTTGGCATTTTATTTAATAAATTATTAATCTGTGTTTTAAGTTTTTTTTATAACTTTCTCTTCTCTAAAATAACTTATGAAAAAGCTCTTCACTGCATTATCCATCCTGGTCACATCTGTTTGTGCATTCTCTCAAACTAGTCAGGTTAAATTCGGCATCAAGGCTGGCGTTACTTTTCCTACCATATCTGCTAAGGGCGGTGCTTCTGCCTATGATGGACCTGAACCTCCGGATTTTAAAACGAATACATCTTTTTATTTAGGTGGTACAGTTGATATACCTGTTTCGGCAGTATTTTCTATTCAACCTGGCTTAACATTAATTGGAAAAGGAGGTAAAGCATAGGTTTATAATTCAAATTTTGAACCTGGATCAAACTTATATATTTTCGAAGGTTCTTATAAACTAAATACAATGTATTTGGAAGTTCCTGTAAATGCAGTTTTTAGTTTTAATGTTGGTGATGGGAATATCTTTTTGGAGCTGGCCCATATTATGGATTTGGAATAGGCGGTAAAATAAAATTAGATGGCGTTGAAACCAGGTGAGATATTAAAGCAAATGAAAAGTCAGAGCAAGATGTTAAATTTGGCAATGATGAGGTTTTTAAAAGAGGAGATTTCGGTTTAAATTTTTTAGCTGGTTATCAGCTGCGAAACGGTTTTAACTTACATGCAGGTTATGGCTTGGGTTTAAAAACCATCACTGGCCGTTCAGTTGCATATTATCAGGAAAAAAATCGGGTCCTCTCCGCTGGAATAGGTTTCACTTTTTAACTGAAAATAACCAGTTGGTATTTCTCTCTATAATCCGATAGCTAACATCACTTAAACAATTTAGTACTTTTAATATGCCCGAATATTTAAGTAACTTCGGCATTTTAACGTGGTATGTACGCAGTTTTTAAACGCGAGTTATTCAGTTTTCTAAGTTCGATGGTTGCCTACATCACCATTGGCATTTTCTTGTTGGTATCCGGGCTTTTACTCTGGTTTTTTCCAGATACTTCCATTCTGGAGTATGGTTATGCTGAAATGGGTGGTTTCTTTAGCCTGGTGCCCTATTTATTTATGTTCCTGATCCCTGCCATTACCATGAGGTCTTTTGCGGAAGAGCGCAGGGAAGGAACTTATGAACTTTTAATTACACGACCCATTACCCTTTGGCAAATTATTTTTGCTAAGTTTTTGGCCAGTTTAGTGCTGGTGTTTTTTGCTTTAATTCCAACATTGGTTTATTATTATTCCATTTCAAAATTGGGTTTTCCGGAAGCTAATATAGATTCTGGAGCGGTAATTGGATCTTATATTGGGCTGTTTTTTCTGGGTGCAGCATTTACAGCCATAGGAATTTTTGCTTCTTCATTAACGAAAAACCAAGTGATTGCCTTTGTAATTTGTGCTGCGTTATGTGCCTTTGCCTTTTTAGGTTTTGATTATACCAGTCAGGTTGCTGCCCTCGGAGCCATTGAGGGAAGTATCACAAGCTTGGGTATCAATCAGCATTACACTTCCATGAGCAGGGGCGTACTTGATACACGAGATTTGATTTACTTCATCAGCTTTGCAATGTTCTTTTTATTACTGACTAAATTAACTGTGGGAGGGAAGCGATAATGGTGAAAAATAAAAAATGGCTGAATATAATACTGTTGTTAATTGCCCTCCTTGCCATCAATATTATTGGTAGCTATGTTTTCTATCGTTTTGATTTTACTGCAGATCAACGGTTTACTTTAAGCGGAAAGACCAAAGCCATTTTAGCGAATAACAAAAAGCCGATTATGGTTACGGTTTTTTTAGATGGAGAACTGCCACCTGCATTTAAACGTCTGCAATATGCCGTAAATGATATTTTAACAGATTATGAAGCGTATTCAAAAGGAGATTTAAAAATTGTTTTCGTTGATCCATTGGCTGGATTAAATCAGTCGGACCAGGATACGGTGATCAATAATTTATATGAAAGAGGTATTGAAGCGACCAATTTAAGTGTGAAAACCGAAGCCGGGTTGACACAGAAACTGGTTTATCCGATGGCGATGATTGAAACCGATAATAAGGAATTTCCGGTTAAGCTTTTCCAGAATCTGGATACCCGTGGCAGTTACGAAGACAATATTAACCGGGCAATTGAAAACCTGGAATACGTATTCACTTCAAGTTTGAAGAAGGTAATTGAAGGGAAAAACCCACGGATCGGATTTACAGAATCAAATGGCGAACTGAACGATTTACAAGTAGGAGATGCCATTCGTAGCCTTTCGAGTAGCTATGAAGTTGGCCGGGTAGATTTAAACACGATAGATAAAGCCGGGCTGGATAAACTCAATATGTTGATTGTGGCGAAGCCCACTAAGCCCTTTACAGAAACGGAAAAATATAAAATCAATTATTTTGTAATGAATGGCGGTCGGGTACTTTGGAGTATCGATCAGGTGAAGGCTGAATTAGATAGTTTGAGGGGGCGAAATGGGCAAATGGCCACCAATAGCAATTTGAATCTTGACGATATGCTCTTTATGTATGGTGCTAGAATCAATTATAACATCATTGCAGATCCGGCAAACTGTGCAGAAATTCCGGTTTCAACCGGTATGGTTGGGGGACAAAGCCAGATGGAACTCCTGCCATGGATTTATTATCCGATTTTACTTCCGGATACGAGCCAAAATGTGGTTAAAAAACTGGATGATGTGAAAGCTGAATTTCCAAGCACTGTAGATAGCATTGGTGTTAGCGGAATAAAGAAATCTTTTATTTTAAGTACATCGGCGTTTAATAAAGTTTACAATACGCCTAAGCCATTTAGTTTACAGATGGTAAGCGAACAACTAGACCCAAGGTCTTTTCAAAGTGTATCACAACATGTTGGTTTAATGCTGGAGGGTAACTTTCCGTCTGTATTTGCCGGCAGACCACTACCTGCAGAAATTGCTTCGGCGTATACCACGGTGGCCAATGGTAAAGCCAGTAAAATGATCGTACTGGGTGATGGTGATATCTTCAGAAATCAGGTTTCAGAACGAGAAGGTACGCCTTATCCATTAGGTTTTGACCGCTATAGCCAGCGCACTTATGGAAACAAGGCGTTGCTGTTGAATATTGTAGATTATTTTACGGATGATGATAACCTGATTATGCTTAGAAATAAAGAAGTAAAAATCAGATTGCTGGATAAATCAAAAATAAAGCTCGAAAAAACCAAATGGCAATTTATAAATATTGTGGTTCCTTTGTTATTGTTAATATTCTTTGCAATTTTTCAACATTATTACCGTAAATACAAGTACGCTAAATAATTTTTATATTTTTGAAGAAGACTAAATGATATCATGAGATTTATTGTATCCACATCAACTTTATTAAAACACCTACAAACTGTAAATGGTGCTTCCAGCAGCAGTACAGTTTTACCTATACTAGAAAATTTTCTTTTCGAAATTAAAGACGGAAACTTAACGATCTCAGCTACCGATTTACAAACCAGCATGACCACCTCGTTAGCTGTTGAGTCTAAGGAAGAAGGTAAAGTGGCTGTTCCATCGAAAATTTTATTAGATACCCTCAAAACACTGCCAGATCAACCAATCGCTTTTAATATCGATGATAGCACTTTTGCAATCGAAATCAGCGCTGGTGATGGTAAGTATAAACTGAGTGGAGAAAATGGTGATGATTTTCCAAAAATTCCGGTGGTAGAAAATGCATCATCTGTTAATTTGCCTGCTTCGGTTTTAACTGAAGCGATTACGAAAACCATTTTTGCAGTAAGTAACGATGAATTACGTCCGGCAATGACGGGTGTATTTTGCCAGTTATCTCCTCAGCACATTACCTTCGTAGCAACAGATGCGCATAAACTGGTTCGCTACCGCCGTATGGATAGCAAGGCAGATAAGGCAACATCATTTATTCTTCCTAAAAAAGCATTAACACTTTTAAAAGCCGCACTGCCATCTACAGATATTAATGTTTCAGTAGACTACAATGCAACAAGTGCTTTCTTTAAATTTGATAACATTAATTTGGTGTGTCGTTTAATAGACGAGCGCTATCCAGATTATGAGGCAGTTATTCCTCAAAATAATCCAAATAAATTGGTGATAGACAGGGGCTTGTTTTTAAATACCCTTCGTCGTGTAGTTATTTTTGCTAATAAAACTACGCACCAGGTAAGATTAAAAATCAACGGTAGTGAGTTAAATATCTCTTCAGAAGATTTAGATTTCGCTAACGAAGCACACGAACGTTTAAGTTGTCAGTATGATGGTGAAGATCTTGAAATTGGCTTCAATGCACGTTTCCTGATTGAAATGCTTACTAATTTAAGCGGTGATGAAGTAACATTAGAACTTTCTACTCCAAACAGAGCAGGTTTATTAATTCCTCAAACCAATGATGAAAATGAAGATGTTTTAATGTTGGTGATGCCAGTTATGCTTAACAATAGCTATTAATGTACTAAGTACTTAGTTTAAATATTAGGAATGGCTTGGTTTTTGACCAGGCCATTCTTGTTTGCAACCAAACCTAACCTATGAAACGCTATTCTAATCACCTTGCCTTTATTCTACTTTCTATCATTTTATTCTCTGTATTTGCTTCCTGTAAAAAAACAGATCCAGATCCGGTAGTAAAGGGTGAATCAAAAGTCAAACTCGTTAACGCGGTGCAAACGGAATCAATAGCGGATATTTCGATAGATGGAGAAAAAGTTTCCAATTCGACTTTAGCTTTTGCAGAATCTACAGATTATTTAAAACTGGTATCTGGTGATCGGAATTTAAAATTTACAAGTGTGAGCAATGCAGAGACAATAGGTGCTATGAAGTACACATCATCTATTACTTATACCACTTTTTTGGTAAGCAATAGAGCAGGTGCAAAAGAAATTGTATCGTACGAAGATAATTTAAGCAATACCGAAGCGGGCAAAGCAAAGATTAAGCTGATCAATTTAAGCCCTTTTTTTACCACCGGAATTAATGTTAGCGTACAGGCGGGAGCACTTTTTGTAAATGCCTTACTCTATAAGGAGGCTTCTGCTTATTTTTCTGTTGATGCAGACTTGAACCTCAGGTACAACGTTGTGGGCTCTGGAACAACGAAGACAATCGATAACTCCAACTTTGCGGCAGGTAAAATTTACACCATCTGGTTTAGTGGCAATACGGCTGCAACCATACAAGCTCATGTAATCACAGATAATTAATTGCCTGTTTTAATATGCTTTCTGCTATCTTTACGTTTTAATAGTGTTTATATATTTATGAAGGTCAATTCGTTTCTAATTCCTAAACTTGTTCTCTTAGCTTTCACTACTATATGTATCGGTGCATGTATAAAAAATGACAATTTCATCAGAGGCGATGCAAAAGTTAGAATATTCAACAATGTGATCAATGATACTTCAAGGAATTTTTTCTTTAATAATGTTCTTCTTCAAACTGCGCTCACTTACAATACCAATTCGGCCTATCTAGTTGTTGAAGGCGATAAAAATTATACCATTGAAGCTAAAAACAACATCACTTCGGCTGCAAGCGGTTCTTTAGTTTTGCGTGATAGTTTCAAGCTGGGCAAAAACTATTCGATCTACTATACGAAAGATGATTCACTGCGATCAACCGTTCCGAAGATGTTAATGTTTGAAGATGAGGTTAAACAAAATATAAATGAGGCACGCGTAATGTTCATTAATTTAGGATATACTTTAGGTTCCAACGTGCATTTCAGAAGCGAAGACCGAAAAGTAGACCTGAACTTAAAAAAAGGTGAAAAAACCGACTATATTTCCTTCCCTAACGTAGATTTTAATGCCAGACTTTACTTCAATCTCGTAGATTCGGCTACGGTAGTTGATACTATCTCCTATACTAACTTCGTTAAAGGCAGAGTTTATACCATATTATTCGATGGTACCCGTGCCGGCAAAGTTAAGTACAGAGTGGTAACAAATTAAATTTATTAATCTACCGTTAATCACTTTCATATTCATATTTTTGCCCAAAATAAAATAACTTGGATTTACTACATCAACTGCTGGATTTTATACTTCACATCGACGTTCATCTGGCTCAAATCGTTAACGATTATCAAACCTGGACTTATCTCATACTGTTTCTTATCATTTTTGCAGAAACCGGGCTGGTGGTTTTACCATTCTTACCAGGCGATTCTTTATTGTTTGCCATGGGCGCGTTAATTGCCGGAGAGCATGAAACTGGCTTAAGCATTTGGGTGATGCTGGTGATTCTGATTATTGCTGCAATTTTAGGCAATACCGTCAACTTTAAGTTGGGTAGTGTTCTAGGTGCTGGCGTTTTTAAAGAAAGTAATAAGGTCTTAAAATTAAAATACTACGAACAATCACACGAGTTTTTCGAAAAGCACGGCGGAAAGGCGATCATCTTCAGCCGCTTTTTGCCAATTTTCAGAACAATTGCACCCTTTGTTGCGGGGATAGCGAAAATGCCTTTCGGTCGTTTCACCTACTTCAACGTAATTGGCGGTGTAGCATGGATTGTTGCATTACTATTAGGTGGCTTTGTACTAGGACAAATTCCGATCATTAAAAATAACTTTGAACTTGTTATTGTTTTCATCGCGGTGGTAACTTTTGTGCCTGCAGTATGGGCTGCGGTAAAAAGCAGGTTGCAACCTAAAAAGATTGAAGAAATTATAGAAGGAGATGATGTTAAAAAATAACATCACAAGTAAATAGATTTAAAGAGGCGAGCATTGGTGTTCGCCTCTTTTGTTTTAACTTAAATTTCTCGTCCGATGATTGTACCTTTTTGATATTTCTGCTCTGTTTCCACATCTTTCTTTTTTACATCAGGCTCAAGTTCTATCTTGATCAGGTTCTTGAGTGCAGGCTGCCCGGCATCTACCCAGGCTGAAAACCAGAAATTCCCGATTTCTAATACTGCAGATCGCATCTGTTTCTCTACCATGTTATTCATTCTGTCATGATAAGCTTTAGAATACGCAAGAGAATACTGTTTCAAAACTACATTGTTGCGTTCAGAGAAGCTATATTTTTGATCAGAAGGGAAGGATGCAGTAAGTTGGGCCTCGAAGGTTAATACCGTATCAACAAGGCTGTGTGTATGCTTTAATATTTTCCAGGCTTCTTTTAAAGGGTTTTCAAGGTAGCTTGCGCGGCCGACAACGTAATTGTATTTAGTCGAGAATAGTTCTGGTAAACGACTTTCCCAAAAAGCATGAATTCCAACCTGATTGGTTAGTTGCCCATTGTGATTCGATGTAGTGTGAAGCGGAACGTGTGCATCACCAATGTAATGACCTAAATCTGCACTGTATTTTAAAATTTTAATGGAATCTCTTGTTTTAAATGCTTTAACCAGGCTAAAGTAAGTACGCTGAATCTGCCAGGGAAGTATACCGTTGTTGCTTAGTGATTTTGCTCCATATTTTGCTAAAGCATCGTTCCATTTTTCTGGAATGCTGTCAATTTTCTGCTCATAATTTTCAACGTCCAGATAGTGTCGGGGAGGTTCCAGGGTATCTGCATACCTGCGTTTATCTGGATCTACCGCATGTTCTGTAATGTATTTGATATTCTGTTTATAGAAACCAATCATGCCAGATGGCAAAGTAAAAATGGCGAGGTTGTTAATTCTTTGGTGTGCAAAGAAACCCCAGGATGTACACAGAAATAGTGGGATGATTAACGCTGTTAAAATCGCTAATCTTTTCATGCCCTAATGTAAAACAAATATTGCTAATGATTTATTCCGATCTAATTTAAATCAATCTCATTTCGGTAGATATTAAAAATTTCGGATCCTATTTTATCTAATTTTTCATGGAAAGGTTCAAATCCATTGTCCATAATATAAATTCTTTCATTTTCACTAATAGGTACCATCCATAAAATATTCACCTGACTATCCCGGTAATCATCAAGTTCTATATCAGGTAAATGAGTTAAATGTTTTACCAGTACTACCGATTTCATTTTAGTATCGCTGAGCACATTAAATGTAATAGTATGTCCATTCCCAAACCAAGAGATTCTTTTCCATGGAATGCTTGCCTGGCCGCTAATCCAACTCCCGATGAGATTAAGTTCTTCCTGAGACAGACCAGCATTTACGAGTAAGCCTAACTCTATTCTGTTAACCTCAAGAGGATGTTCGTTATACATTTCAACTGTTGGCATAGGTAGTAGTGAAAGGCCTACGGTTACAAATACATCCTTAACTTCTCCTTTTTTTAAGAATAAGCCTCTGGGTGGCCATTCATTGCCATCTATCGCGAAATATTGATCATTAATACCTAAGTTATTTTCATATTGTTGAAGTAATTGAGGTTGAATAATCTGAAATGGATCAATTACCTGATCCCACAATTGCCAGTATTCTTTTGACTTTTCAACTCTTTCTAACAAGGTATTAGAAGATTTAAGTTCCCAGCCATATTCTGCTTCTCCAACAGCATCTCTAGTATAGCCCGAAAAACCGTTTATACCTGCCCAGGATGGAATAATGGTAATAACTTGTCCCTGTTCAATTAATGCCGCCCCATCTCCTTCTTCAAACCAAACAATTTCCAAATCATTGATTTGCAAAGGTGTCTGTCCTTCCGGAAATTTGCAGTATGCTCTGTTCAACATTGGTGGAGTTCCTTCTTCCAATTGTTTTAAATCCGTCTCAGGCGGGGCTTCATCCAGATTTCTGATCCAGCATGCTTTAACCCCGAAATCTGAATCCTCATCACCCCACAAATAAAAATAGGCAACTTGATTATCCTGCTCAACAATGGCAGTAATCGGACAACTCGGACTTCTTAACTCTATGAGTACTTTTGGCTCTTCTCTCTTTGGAGAATCTGAACCAAATAGTTTTTTTAAAAAGCTCATTTAGTAATTTAATTTTTTAACATTTTAAAAGAAAACCAGCCTAGAAGACCAATAATAACTACCATTAAAGCCCAAAGCCAGAGTTTATTTTCAAATAATGGTTTTTCCGTTTTAATAGCATAGGCCGGATTTTTTTCTTCTTGCCCAACAGAAACTGAAGTCAGGTTTAAGGGAATTTTATTCTCAAATTTTTCAATTTCATAACTTGGTGCGGTTACCATTTCATTGCCGTAATAAATGGAATAATTACCCTTAGGGTCATCAAAGCGTGCTAGAATCTCATATACATTGCCTTTCATTTCCAGATGACTAATACGCAAGGGCTTGTTGTCGTTATTTTGAATGGTTATTTTGAGTTTTGAGGTAATGGTGTTGGGAAAGGTAAATGCAGCATCTTCTAACGAACTGATTGTACCATCATAAATCTGTGCATAGTTATACTGCATCCCTTTTTCGCTTTTAAAGCTGTCTATTGCTGCTTCAATTTTGAAAGAACGATAGAAGTCAAAATCACTTTGTGCTTTCAATTTCAAGTACGAAAGGGGTACAGGATTCTTTAAGTTGACATCTATTATGGTTTCCTTGTGTACAGCATCATTAGATAAACGATAGTTTAAAGCATTGGCTTCCTTATAAATTCCACTAATGGTATCTGTTTTGTTCAGCTTGGCCGAGATCAAATCAGGTTGAATGCTACTTTTAATCGCAATCCGGAAATATTGATATTTGGAATCTGGAAACTTCAGTGTGGTAAACTGATAGTCTGTATCATTATTTTTAATTGATAGTATCCGATAATTTTTTAAAATGCCGAACCACTCTTTATTGTTATTGCTGCCCTCTAAAATTACCTGCCAATCAAAATTGGTTTGTTGAAAATTCAGTTCGATTTGATTAATTGTATTTCCTCCAGGTGATTGAAAGGTGTAATAATAACCACTGTTGTTCGCGCTTTGATTAAGCTGTTTAAAAGAAATTTCTTTGGTATTAACCTGGTCAGCGCGTTGTTTAAGCAAATAAGGCACCTCAATGGTATCTTTTCCGCTTATGCCGTAAATCCGAAGATCGTTAAAACCTGCATTTGCATTTTTATAAAGTTCATCTGGCAGGGAGATGCGATGCCAGATCGTATTTACACCCGTAATTTGCCTCTTAAATTTATAAATATTGGTCTGCGCATGCGTTGTTGCAACGTAGACAAGCAATAATAGGAGCAGCTTAATCTTCTTTTTGAACATCATCTATTATTAAATGTTTGTATTTATTGTAAAGGAAGGAAATGATGAGTAACAATATCCCCAGTGATACAAAAACGATCGTTTTGGAAATGGTACTCAGGTAGGACATATCGTAAACAAAAAGCTTTATCAGCGTGATGCCAAACAAAACCATGGCGCCAATGCGTAAATGTTTTTTGTTTTTCGCTATGCCCAAACCAATCAGGAATAATGAATAAATACCCCAAACTATACTTAAGCCGAGTTTGTAGCTATCTGTTAAACGTGATAACGATAAAATGTTAATTAATTCACTGCTGATGATCCACAATAAAGAAATGTAAAGCAGGTAATCGAACATGACTGTTAAATCTTTTTTCAAAAGATCTGATTTCATTAGTTTATAACACTGAAAAATTAACAATGCAAAAAAAGCAATGCTTAAATAACGGATGCCGATATTAAATGAACTCACATTGAAGTAGCTACTCTCATTAAATAAGTACCCATCTCTAAGCTCACTTAAGTTATACAAGCCATGAGTCAGATAGGCAATTATCGTAATTAAGCTAATGATTAGGTTGGCTACAGCAAGTTCTCCGTTCCTGAATTTTCTGATATTCACAAATGTTAATAACGATACAAAGAATAAGGTGTAGATATAAGTCCAGGCCGTTTTAAGTTGGTCGTAATTATTATTGTATATGTATTCTGCATACTCTTCCTTAACGGTAGGCGTGGCGTTAATCCTTGTAAGTTCACTGAGGTTGTTAAAATATTTGGAAATTTCTATGCTAAAAGTTAAATAAGTAACTAACAATAAAACTGATGGGATAAAATAACTGAGGATTTGTCTCATCCATATCCATTCCAAAGGTTTTTCCATCGATTTTTTTCCAACAAAATATATCCAGGTAAAGCACGAAATAAAAATAACAGCGGTTAAGAAACCAACATTAAATATCGGGGTGACATTAGTATCATAAGAATCTATTCGGACACTCCAGTCCTGGATCAAACTAAAGAATGCCAGAATGATCAGCGGAAAAGAAAGTTTCTCGTAAATGGCAATTGCTTTTACCCTGCCAAGATAGAACAATATGGAGGCTTCAATCGTCCAGAAAATAGTTACCCAGCCACCATCCAGTTGAACAGGAATAGCCATGGTGATGAAGGTAATTACTGTCGCAAGAATGAGGTAGAAAAGATTTCTATCAGCCAATTTTCTTTTGTAAATAATCACACTTACCACAAAGTGAATGATGGCATTTGCCAGCGTAAACAAACCCAGTAATTCCACACTGTTTTTATTTTGAGAAAGGATCGAATAGCCAATTACGTAATAAATAAAGGCGTTTAAAAGAATCAACGCCACATCACTTAAACCAAATATTTCTTGTTTGCTTACTTTGTATGCGAGATTGGTAACGTAGAACGTAATAAAGAAAACACCAGAGAATAACAATGACAAAAGAAAGAATGGGTTTTCGTTAGGTAAATTCATCCTCCAGGAGAGAAAAATGATCCAGGTTAGGACAAAAGATGCATACAGCAAGGGTTTCCAGAATTTTTTGAAACTGAGTATTAAAATGCCGATGTTAATGATCGCCATGTAGGTAAAAAGGACGCCAACCTGCCCGGAGCCGTTGCTTAATAAAAAAGGGACACCATATGCACCAACGAGTCCTATGTGTGCAATAACCTGCTTGTCGTATTTGATTGCTGCAACAACAGTAAATGAGGTAAAAATCACCATCAACGCAAAGGCAAGAGGCTGGGGAATGAGTGAATAAAAATCGTAAGCGGCATAAGTGATGAAGTACATAATCGCGATAGCGCCACTAACCAGCACAGCTGAAAAATTCTCATATTTGTTTTTTAGTTTAATGGCAAAAGCCATCAAACCTGCACCCATAGCATAACCCAATACAATTCTGGTAAGTGGACTAATCATTTCGTGATCAATGGCATACTTTGCACCAATGGCTACCCCAATAATTAAAATCAGAATACCGATTTTGCTAATCAGATTTTCTCCGATAAACTTTTCAAAATCAGACTTAACCAGGTTTTCTCGCTTAAATTTCTCGGCAAAGTTTGGCTCCTTCTGATCATTCTTAGGTGGCGGAACAACAGCGGGCCTGGCTGGTAATGGCCTAATAGATGAAACTTCTGGAATAGACTGATCTGCGATTGGAGCGGGTGGAATATTAAGCACATTCGTTTTTTCTATTTCTAGGCTATAACCCGGAGATTGTAATGCCCTTACTTCTTCTCTTAAGGCTGTGATTTCTTCTTCAAATCCCTGTTGCCGAATTAGCAAATTCTCGAGCTTAATTAACAACAGATTCAATTTTTTCGAATCATCCATTCTATATTTCTAAGTGCGTTATATTTTTTAAATATAGGAATGAAATTAAAAACTAAAGAATTAATGTAAATGGATACAGGATGGAGGCCGACAGTAATCGGCGCAATAAAGGAATTTGATTCAAGCTTGTTAAAAAAATAATATCTTTGAGATGAAAAATATACTATGGAAATTTCTTGTCCGATATCTGCTGAACGAGTAAATGAAAATGTGGTCAGAATTATTGCTTTTATGGTTGCAGTAATAGCAATGTTCTGTTTAATTTTTTCAAACTATTGGGCTATGGTATTTTTATTGCTTGATTTTGCAGCAAGGGCATTTAGTGCTGGTAATCTAAGCCTACTGAAGTTGGTTTCCGTTCAAATCGCCAAAACTTTAGCCTTAAAACCAAAGATGAAAGACCTGGCACCAAAAAAGTTCGCCGCAACTTTAGGCTTTGGATTTAGCTTACTGATTACGGCGATGTTTTTATTTAATTTTTCTATTGCGGCAATGGCTTTCACTTCAATCATGATTGTTTTTGCCCTTCTGGAAAGTTTGTTTGCAGTTTGTGTGGGCTGCTATGTTTACAGCTTTATTCAGACTTTTAAAAGGGCAAAAATTTAAATTTTATTTCTGCAACGCTTTCCTTACTGCTGGTGCGATCTGATTCCCGAAAATTTCAATGGATTTCATCATAGCTGTATGAGAGGGGCCGCCAACATCCATATGTGCAGAGAAACGCGTTAGACCAAAGGTTTCTTCCATGGCCAGGATTTTATCTACCGATTCATTTGCATCGCCAATAATCAAAGCGCCATTGGTACTTCTTCCGGCTTCAAACTGGTTTCTCTGGAATGGTGCCCATCCACGGGTTTTGCCAATTCTATTCATCTGCGCAGAATATAATGGAAAGTAGTAATCTGAAACCTCCTGACTGTTTTCTCCAAATAACGAGTGCATGTGTACGCCAACCTCAAATTTTGCCATATCATGACCATAAGCCTGGTATACTTTTTTGTAGTAATCAAAAAGGGGCTTAAATTGATTGGGCTGTCCGCCAATAATGGCGAACATTACGGGTAAGCCTAATCTTCCTGCCCGTTCCACTGATTCTGGTGTTCCCCCAACGGCTACCCATATTTTCAGATGATCATTCACTGCTCTGGGTAAAACTTCCTGATTAACCAGGCTGGCTCTGAACTTGCCCTTCCAGTTAATTTTTGGTTCGCTGTTTATTTTGAGAAGCAGTTCTAGTTTTTCTTCATAAAGTTCATTATAGTCTTGCAAATTATAACCAAATAGCGGAAATGATTCAATGAAACTTCCACGGCCAGCCATTAACTCGGCTCTGCCATTTGAGATTAGATCTATGGTAGCGAAGTTCTGATACAACTTTACCGGATCAGATGAGCTTAACACCGAAACGGCGCTGCTTAATTTAATGTTTTTGGTAACGGTCGCCGCTGCGGCCAGAATAATTTCCGGGCTGGAAACGGCATAATCAGGCCGATGGTGTTCGCCAATGCCGTAAAAATCCAAACCCACTTCATCCATGAGTTTAATTTCTTCTATAATTTCCTGAAGTCTTTGTTGTGCGGGTTGAATTTCTCCATTTGCATTGATTTGCAAATCTCCAAACATGCCAATACCTAGTTCCATAATTACTAAAATTTGTTAAACAAAGTTAAGATATTGTGAGTTGATGGCATTTGATTTATGGTAAGAAAAGATAGTTTACTAAATTGGAGATCTTTGTTAATTAACCGCAAAGGACGCAAAGTACAGCAAAGGTTTAGTTGATGAGAAACATAGAAGCTTCTAAAATAACATCATCGAACTTTGTATTTAACCGCAAAGGGCGCTAAGTTTTTCGCAAAGTACCGCAAAGGTTTAGTTAATGAGAAACATAGAAGGTTTTAAAATAACATCATCGGACTTGTTTTTAACCGCAAAGGGCGCAAAGTTTTTCGCAAAGTACCGCAAAGGTCTAATCGACGAGAAACATAGAAGCTTTTAAATATAATATCATCGGACTCAGATTACGGACTTTAGACTCAAGACTTGAGATTTTAGACTACGGACTCAGGACTAAAGACTACGGACTCAAGACTAAAACCCACCACTACTCTATCTTCTTTCCCTTCATTGCTGTCGAAATCGCGGCATCCATCACACGTTCGGCAAAGGGGCGGGTGAATTCATTTAATTCATCAGCTTTTTTAAGGATCGTGTCTTTATCTGCATCGGCTAAGGCCGTTCTTAAGGCTTCAATATGAGTTTTCGTTTCCGAAATTTCAGTTTCTGTTAAATGTTCAGCATGTTTTTGAATGAAACGTTCTGCAGTGTAAAGCAATTGTTCGCCTTCGCTTCTGGCTTCAATCAACATACGTTGTTCCACATCACTTTTCGCATGAGTAATGCTATCAATCAGCATTTTCTCCACGGTATCGTCACTTAAACCGTAGCTAGGTGTAATTTCTATTTCTTGTTTCACTCCAGAACGGAGTTCGATGGCTTGAACAGTTAAGATGCCATCGGCATTTAACAGGAAGTTGATGTCAACTTTTGGCAGGCCGGCAGGCATGGCAGGAATTCCCTTTAGCTCAAATTCAGCAAGTTTACGGTTTTCCTTCACTAAATCACGTTCACCTTGATAAACTGAAATTTTCATGTTCACCTGTCCGTCAATAGAGGTCGTGTATTGTCGTCCGGCCTTCGTTGGAACTTTACTATTTCTGGCGATGATTACATCCATCAAACCACCCATGGTTTCGATTCCCAATGAGAGTGGCGTAACATCGAGCAATAAAATGTCAGAGCGGTTTCCGGCCAGTACATCAGCCTGGATAGCGGCACCAAGGGCGACAACTTCATCGGGGTTAATATTATCCTGTGGACTTTTGCCAAAGAAATTTTCCACCTGCTGTTTTACAAAAGGGGTACGGGTAGAGCCGCCAACTAAAATCACTTCATCAATATCTGCGGCAGTTAAATCAGCATCTTTCAATGCATTTTTGCATGCTGTGATGGTTTCCTCAACTTTGGAAGAAATGAGTTGCTCAAAAGTTTGCTTATCCAATGTACACCATATTTCACCAACTTTTTCATTATATAAATTTTGCGTTGATAAAGCTTTTTTCGCCGCTTCGGCCTGTAAGCGTAAGGTTTGCATCAGAATATTATCTTTTGCCAACACTTTAATGTCTAAATTATTTTTTTCTATCCAATGGTTTAAAATGGCATTATCAAAATCATCACCGCCTAAATAAGTATTCCCATTTGTAGATAATACCTCAAAGATTCCATTTTGAATTTGAAGGATAGAGACATCGAAAGTTCCGCCACCTAAATCGTAAACAGCAATAGTTTTTTGTTGTGAAGGATCTAAGCCTATGCCGTAAGCTAAACTAGCTGCGGTTGGTTCATTTACGATGCGCATTACGTCTAAACCGGCAAGTTTACCGGCATCACGTGTGGCCTGGCGTTGACTGTCATTAAAATAAGCAGGTACGGTGATAACTGCCCTGTTTACAGGTGTTTTCAGTGCGTGTTCTGCTCTTGCTTTCAACTCCTTTAAAATTTCTGCTGATAATTCAATAGGTGTATAAAAGCGGTCTCCAGCCTGGATTTTTACCAGGGCATCACTGTCATCATCAATAATTTTGTATGAAAAAGTAGCCGCATGATCGGCAACATCTTTATAAGAGCGACCTAATAATCTTTTAACCGAGAAAATTGTATTAGCAGGGTCAGTAGTTAAAAATTCCTTCGCCTCGTTACCTACAATGGCTTCATTCTGGCCGTTAAAATAAACTACAGATGGTACCAATAAGCCCTTGCCGGCATCGTTTATAACTTGTGCATTTTTATCAGGATTAATAAAGGCAACTAAACTATTTGTAGTGCCCAAATCAATGCCAACTATAATTTCTTCTTTCTGAAACGAACCTGTAGCAAGGTTAATTGATATTTTTGCCATGGGAACAAAAATATGATTTTTAACTAAAGGTTATGTCATTCATTTGTTAGCAAGAATATCCGGTCATTATAGGGGGATTAACAGTCAAATTAATTCTTTACTGCATTTTAATTTCTTTAATCACTGAAAATTAATGTTTGTGATTATTTTTAGTTCGATAAATTAAATTTTATAGTTAAAATGATTGCCTTGGTTTGTAGTTGGTTTGTTTTATTGGTATTTGGTTGATATGTAGGGTGTAAAAATCAGAATTTAACCTATATTGCTTCTATAATCTATTTAAATACTATGAAAAAACAATTACTTTGCATTTTTATTTGGGTTTTTATGCTCCCAATTGTCTCTTTTGCACAGAATGTGATCAAAGGAAAAGTTAAATCAACCAAAGGAGATGGCGTAATCTCTGCTACTGTTAAAGAAAAAGGAACAACAAAGGCTGTGGTTACCGATCAAAATGGAGACTTTCAAATTTCAGTTGCAGATCAAGCCACTTTAATTATTAGTGCCATTGGCTATGAAACGAAAGAGGTTGTGGCATCAAATGGATCACTAACCATTACTTTGGCAGAAAATACGCAGAGCCTGGGCGATTTTGTAGTGGTTGGAACGCGTGGTAAAGGTCGTTCTTCTATTTTGACTCCCGTTCCGGTAGATGTAATTAAAATTAACCAGGTAAATATGCCAACTGCTAAAATGGATTTAACTTCCATTTTAAATTCAGCTTCTCCATCGTTTAATTTTAACAAACAAAGTGGTTCTGACGGTGCTGATCAAATAGATTTGGCTACGCTAAGGGGCTTAGGTCCTGATCAGACTTTGGTTTTGGTAAATGGCAAACGCCGCCACCAAACTGCTTTCGTTGCCGTTTTTGGCACCAGGGGAAGAGGCAATTCTGGAACAGATTTAAATGCGATACCTGAGTCTTCTATAGATCGTGTGGAGATTTTAAGGGATGGGGCTTCGGCACAGTACGGATCTGATGCAATCGCAGGGGTAATCAATTTGATATTGAAAAAGGATGTTGGTGTTTTAAGTGTAAATACAGGTTATTCCGGCTATTATGATCCTAGAAATAATACCCATTATGCAAAGGAACTTGGGCAATATCGCCATGCTGGTGCAATAGACGGGAATGCTTTTTCTTTAGGTACTAATTATGGGGTTGCACTGGGTAAAAACAATGGTTACATTAACTTTTCCGGAAACTTCTTTGCCAATGGTAAAACCTTTAGGCAAAACTTAAATACTGATTTAAGCACAGAAGATGGTCTTCCCATAAATACGGTAAGAAGAGCTACCGGAGATGGGTCCGTAACATCCGGCGGATTGATGTACAACATGGAATTGCCTGTAGCCAATACCAAAACTGTTATTTATTCATTTGGTAGTGGAAATTTTAAGGCTTCTGAATCATTTGCCTATACCAGAAATTTATCAGAAAGACCAGAACGTTTTCCTGATGGTGTTGCCGGAAATCCGATTTTACAAACCACTATAGACGGGGAAACGTATTTTGATCCGCTAATTCAGACTAAAATTCTGGATTTATCTTTTGCGGCAGGGGTAAAGGGAATCTGGGGAAATGACTGGAATTGGGATTTGAGCAATACTTTAGGTCGCAATAATTTCCATTTCTATGGTGATCAAACTTTTAATGCGTCTTTAGGTGCTGGTAAAACCCATTTTGATGACGGCGGATTTTCGTTCCTGCAAAACACAGTTAATTTTAATTTAAGTAAAGCGATACCAGATGTTGCCTCTGGATTAAATTTGGCTTTCGGTTTGGAGCATAGGTATGAAAACTACCAGATCAATGCAGGAGAACCGGATTCTTACGCGAATTATAACTCCAATAAAGCTACCGGAGCTCAAGGTTTTCCAGGTTACCAGCCAGCCGACGAAGTGAATGCAAGCCGATCGAATGTTGCGGCTTATGTTGATGCAGAATTAGATGCAACTGATAAATGGTTACTTGGTGTAGCCGTAAGGGCCGAAAACTACAATGATTTTGGTTTCACTAGTAATTATAAGTTTGCTACCCGTTACAAACTAACCAATAACTTTAATGTACGGGGATCAATCAGTACTGGTTTCCGTGCCCCATCATTACAGCAAATTAATTTCAGCAATACTTTCACTAATGTTCAGGGTGGTAATGTTTTTGAAGTTAAGATTGCACCTAACTATAGTCCGATTACCAAAGCAGCAGGAATTCCAGATCTGAAACAGGAAAAATCTGTTAATGCTAGTCTGGGTTTTTCCTGGAAGCCAGCACCTGCGCTTACCGTAACATTGGATGGTTATCGCATTAACATTAAAGATCGAGTGGTGCTTTCTGGTCAGTTTGATGAAAGTATTCCGGCGTTGCAACCCATTTTAAATCAACTCAACGTTTCGCAGGCACAGTTTTTTGCAAATGCAGTTAACACTACAAATTATGGTTTGGATTTGGTGGTAGATTACAACAAACGTTTCGATAATAAGAGCATCAGGGTCCTATTTACAGGGAACCTTAATCACCTAAATATCGATCAGATCAATATTCCAAATGCCTTGAGTGCTACTTATGAGAATCAACAGGCTTTTTTTAGCGACCGGGAGCAGGCATATATTAAAGCATCCGCTCCTCCTGTAAAACTAGGTTTGAATTTAGATTATGGTTTCGGCAACTGGATGCTTGGAACGCACTTTCTATACTATGGAAAAATTTCTATTTTAGGTTATGGTTATGAAAATACTTATCCGCCATTGGTAGCGCTTGATAATGATCCTAATTCGAGGGTGCTGGAACAATTTAATTATTCGGGCAAAATGGTAACCGACCTTTATGGATCATACAAATTTTCAAAAAGAGTAACCATATTTTTTGGGGCAGATAATGTGTTTAATATCCACCCGGATTATGGTTATGTGAAAGGCGCAAAACTATCAGCTTACGATGGTGAAACAGGTGGTGCCTGGGATGCCGTTCAAATGGGCTTTAACGGTCGGAGATTATTTACTAAACTTGCCTTTAATTTCTAGCAAACCACTTAAATTCAGGAGTGGCATTTCAATTAGATACCACTCCTGAATAATTAATTTTTTTCTTCTTCTTTTTACCTAGCCAGATTAAGAAACCAGTTGTTGGTAAGGTAGCTATAATCAGTGATGCTAAAAAGGCGAGTACCTGGGTAGGCCAGCCAAATATTCCGCCATCATGAATGTCGAGATTTGAATTCCGCCACTTCATCCCCAATGATTTATCCTGATGTAATATCTTATCGAAAAGTGTTCCGGTATTTGGATTGAAGTAAAAATAGCTTAATCCCCGCCAGGCATCTCCGGTTTTAACAATTTGAACAGTAGCCATCATACTCATTTTTTCATCTTCCGGATAATTAAGCAGGATAATTTTAAAATTACCATTATTCAATTTTTTGATGGTATTTAATGCAATGTTGCTTGCTGTTTTTGTGCTTACCTCACCAGGAAGGGATACGTATTCCTTTAACAGGTTCGGTCTTTTAGCTGTACCTAAAGATTTATAAATCCCCAGTTCCCACCATCTGAATGACCACACTAATCCAGTAATGACAAGTATAAGGGCAAATGGAATTACATAAAAACCAAACACGCTGTGAAGATCCCAGTTCAGCCGTTTAAATTTTGCATTCCATTTAACAACTAAACGTTGCTTTAAATTCTTTAATTTTTTTGGAAGCCAGATTACGAATCCGGTAAGGATGATAAATAGAAACATTAGAACCGAAGAGCCAACAATTAAACTACCTATTTCTTTTTTTAATAATAGAAATTGGTGCGTCATTCTCACCAGTCTGAAAAATTCATATTTGCGGTTAATCACGCCCTTTACCTTCCCTGTAAACTGGTTAATGTAAACATCTTTATTGTAAGCAACCTGATCCAGGAAAAAAATAGATTTAGATTTTTTGTTGGCCTTGTTTGCTGAAAACAGATAGGCATCTGAATCAGACTTTACCTGGAGTAAATTAATTTTTTCCCCTTTAGGAAGTGCTTTTTGTGCATTTTCCTCCAAAACGTAAAGGGGCAGCGGTTTCGCCGCTGCCTTTACATAAACAATATCCTGATGGAAAAAATTAAAGAGCTCGTCTTCGAAAACGAAAATACATCCGGTTATCGCCACAATGGTAATAATGACTCCGCTGATTAAGCCTAGCCAAAGGTGAAGAAATGCGGCGATCTTTTTAAAGTTTTTCAAGCGGTTTAATTAAATGTATAACCCAAAGTAAATAAGTAATTTGAAGGTGTACCAGGAAATAACCTGATATAATCGTATCCACCAACCCAATGTTTTTTATTGGTAATGTTATTCATATTAAATTGCACCTGCACCTTGCCGATGTTGTAATATAGTGCAGCATTAAATAAGGTATAGCTTGGAATCGTTTGGTTAAAATTCAAAGATAAAATTCTTGAATCTACATAATTTGAACCACCACCAATTCCCAGGCCTTTTAACGCTCCATCAGTAAAGTTATATTTGGCCCAGATATTGGCTGTATTTTGTGGGGCATTGGGTTTTTGTACCCCAATTTCTGCTGCAACAGGACTATCTGTAATTGATGCCTTATTGTAGGAATAAGAAGCTAAAACACTCAACTGAGGGATAATTCGCCCGATAATATCGAATTCAATTCCTCTTGAACGTTCTTCGCCTACGGCACGTAAAAGATCTGGCTGGCCTACCACATTTGCGTTGTATAGTACGTTGGTTTGTTTGATCTGGTAAATGGCCGCAGAGGCGGTTAAGCGGTCATCCAGCCAACTTGTTTTTGCGCCAAATTCGATCATATTACTTTTTAAAGGATCAAATGGTCCGCCGGCATTTGGGTTAGAAATGGCCGAAGCAGTTTGTGGTGTATAACCCATTACATAAGTTCCGTAAAGATTAATATTTGATGTGGCAGAGTAAACCAGACCAAATCGAGGGAGCAAAGCTTTAGAATGTGCTTTTGCTTCAGTAGGTTTCAGGTAATTTGCGAAATCTGTATAATATTCATAGCGAAGCCCAAGTAATGCCTGCAATTTGCCAAACTTAATGTTATCCTGTACATAACCTGCATGTAAAAAATAGTAAGTTGGATCAAACGGGGCCTGGACAAAAAAGTTTTTACTGTCATCCTGCAATCTTTGCGAAGCCATTACATCGTTTAAGTTAAACGATGGCACGTTTGGAACTAGTAAATTGTTCACTACAAGAAAACGTTTGATATAGTTGGTTGGATCTTTATCATATTCAGATTTAACAAATGCAATTGAACCCGTATTTGCTGCATTCCGATAATTTGAGGCCGTCAATTGTGAGGCACCGACAGGAAGTTTTTCACTGGCATAATCGTAACCGGCAACAATTGTTTGTTCTATCTTCCCCGTGCTAATCTTATAATTAATAAAGCTGGAGAAGTTATCAATGTACCGTTTACGGATTCGATTGAAAATCTGCATGGCTATCAGATTGTCCACTACCTTTCCGGTAGCATCCAATGCATATGAATTGGCACTTCTATGTTCATATAAATCTTCACTATAACCAGTCTTCATGTAGGAAGCCGTAAAATTCAGGTTATCGCTGAAACGGTGATTTAGAGAAAGCGCAACATTATAAGTTTTCTCATTTAAACGATCGTTTCCAGTATTTAATGAAGTTGATTGTGGCGTAGAATACAAGTTTCCATTTCCAAAAACTGATTGTCCGCGATCTAAGCGGCTTTTCGAATCATTATAAACCAGGTCGAAATTTAAACTGGTATTTTTTGATGGTAGAAAAGTGAGGGAAGGTGCAATGACTACATTCTTATCAAATTGTAAATCACGGAATGAATTGGCATCTTCATAACCAAAGTTTAAACGATATAGTAAGGTACTGTCTTTATTTGCAGGTCCGGTTACATCTGCAAGTGCACGGAAGGTGTTATAACTCCCCATCGAGAGACTCAATGATTTACGGGTTTCTGCTAAAGGTTTTTTGGTAACCCGGTTAATCACACCACCTGGACTTGCATTTCCATACAATGCTGATGAAGGGCCTTTTAATACTTCTACACGTTCCAGGTAATTTGCCAAAGGCTGTTTCCAGAAACCAGTGCTTGTGCGCATGCCGTTAATTAGCTGGGTATTACTGCCTCCGTTTATTCTAAAGCCTCGGATGGTGATATCATCATAAAAAGTAAATTGGTTTACACCGCTGAAGTTTTTCACCACATCGCCCACACGTACGGCGCCCTGATCTGCAATTAGTTCTTTACTGGCATAAGAAACCGACTGGGGTAAGTCTTTCAATAGAATTTCAGATTTACTTCCGATAAATGTTGCGGTATTTTTATAAGTTTTTTCTTTTCTGCCCGTAATTTCAACTTGCTGTAAATCTGATTTTGTAGGCGATAGGCTAACGTTTAAAGTGACTTTATCCCTATTTAAATTGATATTTCTGCTGGTAGTGATATAACCAACATAACTGAATTTAATCGTTGCCGTGTTTTTAGTTACAGACAAAATGAAGTTACCCTTATTATCGGTAGTTGTTTTTTCATTCCCGTTTTCAGCGTAAACATTTACGCCAGGGATGACGTCACCAGATTCATCAGTAACTTTTCCGTTAATTGTGATAAGGTTTTGAGCTGAGGCAAGGGCATAAGCGCCCATAAAAATGATCAATAATGATAATTTTTTGTAGATATGGTACATTCGATTCTGTTTGGTTTTTATTTAGACTTAATTTAAATAATGCGCAAATCTATAATATATTTCGGAAATGTTACAAACGAAATCTAAAAAAAATATTAATGCTGTTTAGGGTTGTGGCTAACTTATTGGAAATCGCTAATCAAGCAGATTATTTGTGCTTATTTTTTTCTTCAATCCACAGTGACATGTATTTGGTGTATTGAATGGCCTGGTGATTTAGAATTTGTCCGAAAAAATTACGCTGACGGTGTATCATGAGTTGCGTTCGCAATTCTGTAATTCTGTAGTTAAAATCTGTGGTAAAATGGTGTGAGTGATAACGCTGGTTCAGAATTTGGATCCCATTTGCCTGAGCGGCGTGCCAGAGTGTTTTATTGTGGTAGAGATCTGCAGCTTTATTTGTAAAAATTTCATAATCATCTTCCACAAAACCATTCCAGGGCAGGTTGCCTTTCATTGCTTCGGCACCAATAGTTGTCGTTACAGATGGCGTTCCAACTTGCATAGAATCAATGAATTTTCCCTTAACACCGGCTCCAAACTGAATCGGAGCAAGCAGAATTTTATGTTTTGCCAAGGTTGCCCTAGCACTATCTGTTCTGCCTTTAATAAAGAATTTCTCTTTTTTATTCTCCAGTTGTATTACTTTTTGAGAAACATAGGCCCCATAAATATTCAGGTTAGCATCAGGACATTTTTTTCTTAAGGCTGGCCAGATCCTGGTTTTCAAGGTTTGCACCGTGTGCCAGTTTGGTTCGTGAAGAAAGTTCCCAATAAAAACAAAGTCTGCACGTTGTTCAAATGGAATCCAGTATGCTGCTATCTCTGGTGTAATTTCATTTTCTAAAAATGGCAAATAATACAATATTGAACTATCAATTTTGAACTGTTCCATTAAAATTTTCATCTCCGCTTCGGAAATCATTAATGATAGATCACAGCGTAAGATAGAGGCGATCTCCCGTTTTGCAAGATCTGAGAATAAATTTGTTTCTGTTTGCTTTTTGATGCTTTGTTCTCTCGCATTTCTTAAAAAGTGCAGGTCTTCGGTGTCTAGAATTCTTATCGCATCAGGGCATTCCTGCTGAACGCGCCAGCCATATTGTTCTTCAACCATGAATCTATCGAACAATACCATTTCAGGGTTTAAGTCCTTTACAAATGTATTGAAGCTACTATCGTTCAACTTGATTTTATATTCAAGCACATTTCTGCCCGTGAAATCGAAACTAAAATCGGTTTTTAATGCTGCACACGCAAAGGTAATCTGATAGCCGTTGGTTAAAAATAAATCGATCAATTGGATCATCCTCGTTCCTGCTGCGGAAGAAGTAGGTTCCGGCCAGACTAATCCAATAATCAATAATTTTTTTACGCTTCTACTCATTTTCTACAAAATAAGCTCTTTTTTTTTGCTCCCGCAGATAAATGTGATTTTCGTAGATTAAAATATAGATCTGTGATTATCCACTAAATCTTCGGGAGACATTAAACGTATCTTAAATATTCCTAATTTTGCAACTCAATTACAAGTACCAGATGTTAGGATTAAAATTGTTGACAGACCCCCGTTGGGCAAATATTGCCGAATCTAATTTAGAAGAAATTTTATCTGATCACGCCTGGTGCGAACAAAAAGCAGCTACAAATGCCATTACCTTAATTACACAGAACTCCGAACATCAGGATCTGGTAGAAGAATTGACAGCAATTGCAATCGAAGAAATGCAACATTTTCAAATGGTAATTGATATTATTAAGAAACGCGGTTATACGCTTAGTCGCGAGCGAAAAGATGACTACGTTGGGCGTTTGGTGAAATTCAGTAAAAAAGATGGCAGCCGGAATCAGTCGTTTATTGATCGGCTTTTATTTGCAGCAATGATTGAAGCAAGGAGTTGTGAACGTTTTCGTGTACTTTCTCAAAACATTAAAGATGAGAAACTGGCTAAATTTTACCATGAATTAATGGTTTCTGAAGCCGGACACTATACTACCTTTTTAAACTTCGCCCGTAAATATACCATTGATGTGGATGTAGATCAGCGCTGGAAAGAATGGCTGGAATTTGAAGGTGAACTCATCCAAAGTTTTGGGACGAGGGAAGCGATACACGGGTAGGAGGTTACAGGTTGCCAGTGTTGAGTTAAAAGTTGTGGGTTACGGGTTGCGGGTTTGGATGCATAGCCTTTGAACTTTTAACCTTTAACTTTCAATTCATCCTTATGTATATTCCACAACCAGATCACAATATCCTGGTAACTATCAATTCCTTTTTTCTGGTTGTTTAGTTTCAGAAAGCGATCAAAAGCAGCATCCATATAGGCGAACATTTCTCCATTGTACTTGCGCCAGAATTCTTTTTCAGTTTTAAAATCAGCTAAAACTGAAGGCGATAACGTATCATGGAGCCGCTTGTAATCTTCTGGCGATTTCATCCTGATTTCGAATAAGATGTACCTCAGCATTTCATAGTTTGCAGAATATTTATAATTCACATCAGAACTGTTGCTGGCTGTTAAATAACCTAAAAGGTTGGCTTCATCTTCATAAGCAATGCCTAATTGATGGGCAATCTCATGACAGGAAACATAGGGCTTCACAAATTCAGGCAAATTCATGTTCATATTGGCTTCGCCAGATAATGGTGCATAATAGCCTTCAATTCCGACTTTACTCACGATCCATGGAATCAAAACTGATTTTAAACATGGATTTGGATAGCTGAACAATGGATTTTTTTTCTCCATCAAAGTATAAGCTTTCGCTGAATTGGTTTCTAAATCTTTAATAGAATATGCAGACGCTTTGGTTTGTTTAAATTTTAAGTCGTTTGTCTTTTTAGCAAAGTAATCGCCCAATAAAACTAATTCTTTGACAGTATACTTTTCGTTTCCAATGCCCAATTCCTCACTGATGCTCGGCCTGCTGTAATTCAATCCCCAAACCAGTTTGAAAATGATATAAAGAATGAGGAAGAAGTTTAAAATTTGAACAGGAACTATGATCCTATGTTCACGTTTTAATGTTTTTCTTTTTTTAATAAATCTGATGATTTTGTATAGTACAAAACCGATTAGTACCGCATAAACGATATCGCCAATGGCAAAGGGAAAAATCGCGGATATGAATCTTAATGAGGAAGAAATATAAGGATAAACCCCTGTAGAATAATATTTTTGAACAAGCGCAGAAAATAGGCCGAAAATGAAAATCAGTACAGAGATACTGATTGAAACAAGGATAGATCTATATGAGGAAGGCTTAAACACTACTAATAATGGCCTTTCAAAGATAGAATCTCGAGGATAATAATAGTGGAATCATCGTGGATTTCGTAAACAATTCTATGCTCTTCGTTTATTCTTCGAGACCAGGCCCCAGATAATTCATATTTAAGTGCCTCGGGCTTGCCAATACCTGTAAATGGATTTTCTTGAATGGCTATAATTAACTGCTTAATTTTGTTTTGAACAGCCTTGTTGCCAGATTTTTTCCAGTAATTTAGATGCTCAAGAGCTTTTGGAGCAAATATTACTTCCATAACTCTTCGACCGCTATTTTTACGCCCTTGCCACCTTTGATGTCTTTGCGTGCCTGTAATATGTCTTTAACAAACTCAGGATTATAAGAATTTTCCGCTGTTTCGAAATCGATGCTCAAAACCTTCATCACCGCTTTTAAGGCTGCCGCCTGGTCTTCATTTTTCGGGTGTGCAATTAAAGTTTCCATATCATTTAAATTCTCTTACAACAAATATAGCAAACAATAATTTGAAATGATAGGTCAGTTTAAAAGTTTCAAGTCTTTAATATCCTGAAAATGCCTCTGATTGAGGGTGTCGAAAGTTAGGTTGTTTGCCATGGCTTCAAAAAGCCGAAGGTTATGGAAAAGGTTATAGAAGAGGTTAGATAGGTTATAAGGTTAGAACCTTGGACTTTTAACTTTAAAAAGGATTATAGAAGAGGTTAGATGGGTTATAAGGTTATGTATCCGGAACTTTAACTTTAAAAAGGATTTATAGAAGAGGTTAGATCGATTATAAGGTTAGAGCCTGGAACTTTTAACTTTGAAAGGGTTTATGGAAGGGGTTAGATAGGTTATAAGGTTAGAACCCGGAACTTTTACTTTAAAAAGGGTTTATAGAAGAGGTTGGATGGGTTATTGGCTAGGCATCCAGACTGCAGACCAATAATTTTGAAATATTCTATTAATACTGATGTATCAACCATTATCAGGTTCGCCAATCATTTATTGAATTGCTTTTTTTTATTTTGTTGATTTGATCTTCTGAAAATACAGGCCCCTGAAGCAAGAAAGTGGTTAAATCTGACTTATAGATTGCCGGAGGTTTTTCCAAGATTTTTTGTGACCAGTCTCTCTATTATTTTACAAAAAAAGCTACCTGCTCCTTAGGGTTAGAAGGCAATGAGGATATTCCGGAAAATAGTCTTAAAACATTAATTATGAGTTATTGAATAGACAAATTCGTCAAAATATCCTCAAAATCTCTTAAAAATAAATGATTTTGCATTGAGAATCTATCTCTCAAATGTTAATCGCTTGCCAATCTGGTCGGTGGTGAATCTGCCTTTTTTATAGGCCAGGTTTCCTGATACAAAAGTATGGGTTACGCTAGCCTGGAAAGTATCACCATCAAAAGGACTCCAACCACATTTATAGAAATTGTTTAAGGTAGTTACCTTCCATGAATCTTTTAAATCTACTAAAACCAAATCCGCCCAGTAGCCTTCGCGAATATAACCACGTTTTTCAATGTCAAAGCAAATGGCCAGGTTGTGAGCAGTTTTCTCCACAATTTTTTCTAAAGAAATTTTGCCCTGTAAGTGCATTTCCAATAGCGCTGGCAAAGCGTGTTGAACTAAAGGTCCGCCGGAGGGCGCTGTTGCGTAAGGTTGCTGTTTTTCTTCCAGCGTGTGTGGTGCATGGTCAGTTGCGATAACATCAATATTGTCATCTAAAACACCCTGGAGCACACCATTTTGATCTGCTTCGGTTTTTACTGCCGGGTTCCACTTAATAAAGTTTCCTTTCGCCGCATAATCCTGATCATTAAACCAAAGGTGATGAACGCAAGCCTCGGCAGTAATTTTTTTATCTTTTAATGGAATACTATTATCAAATAGTGCAATTTCTTTTGCTGTCGAGATGTGAAGGATATGCAATCGGGTTTGATAACGTTTCGCTAGTTCAACTGCAAGTGATGAAGATTTGTAGCAAGCCTCCGCACTGCGGATCAATGGGTGCATATCAATAGTGAGATCATCACCATATTTTGCTTTATATTCTGCCAGATTATGTCGGATGGTCGCCTCATCCTCACAGTGTGTGGCCACTAAAATTGGTGCTTTGCTGAAAATGTTTTCCAATGTTTTTTCATTGTCGACCAGCATATTCCCAGTCGAAGAGCCCATAAAAACTTTAATGCCACATACATTTTTAGCATCTGTTTTTAGCACTTCTTCGATGTTATCATTGCTGGCGCCCATATAAAATGAGTAATTGGCTAAAGAAGTTTCTGCCGCTATTTTATATTTATCAGCCAATAAATCTTGCGTCAACGTATTTGGAACGGTGTTAGGCATCTCCATAAAGGAAGTAATCCCGCCAGCTACAGCAGCCATGCTTTCTGTAAAAATATCCGCCTTATGTGTTAAACCAGGTTCACGAAAATGCACTTGATCATCAATCATTCCTGGCAAAAGGTATTGTCCTTCGGCATTAATTTCCTGTGTTCCAGGTGCAGAAAGATTTTGACCAATTTGAGCAATTATGCCATCTTTAATAAATACATCGGCTACAATCTTTTGTCCTTCGTTTACTATTGTGGCGGCTTTTATCAGGTAAGAGTTCATGGTTTCAAAGGTAGTAAATTAGTGTTAAGTTAGTAAGTATCGGGGAGAAAGGGTTACGTAGGAAGTTTTAAGTGTTAAGTTTTAAGTATCAAGTATCAGGTATCAAGATTGGGTGGATAAAAGTGGATTGTGGGTAAATCATCTGCCTTACGTCTTCAAATCCTCAACCTTAACAATAAATTAGATTTTTTTAATTGCGTTTAAACCTTATGTCTTACGCCTTCAAACCCTCAACCTTAATCACTATCTTTGTGCGCTATGGCAAAATCGTTTGAAGAATTTAAGTTAAACAGGCAAATTTTAAATGCAGTTGCCGATGCAGGTTATACCGTTGCCACTCCAATCCAGGAAAAAGCAATTGCACCTGTATTATCAGGGCAAGATATTTTTGGGATTGCGGAAACAGGAACAGGTAAAACTGCAGCTTTTGTTTTGCCAATTTTAATGCAATTGAAATATGCGCAGGGCGAAAACCCGAGGGCTTTGATTTTATCACCCACGCGTGAATTGGCCATGCAAATTGCAGAGCAAGTGAAGCTATTTTCTACTTATACTGATCTGCGTTCGCTTGTTATTTTTGGTGGCATCGGACCAAAAACACAGAAAGAACAAATAGCCAAAGGTGTTGATATTTTAATTGCGACCCCAGGAAGATTCCTTGATTTGTACTTGGCAGGCGATATAAACACGCAAAGTTTAAAGTTTCTGGTGTTAGATGAAGCGGATAAAATGATGGATATGGGCTTTATTGGTTCCATCCATAGGATATTAGAAATTGTGCCGCGTAAGCGTCAGAACCTACTTTTTTCTGCAACAATGAGCGATTTAGTGCAAAAGATAGCTGGCGATTTCTTAAATAATCCGCTAGTAATCGAAGCTTCTGCCCAGGCTACACCAGCAGCTAATGTTACGCAGGCTTTGTATTATGTTCCGAATTTTAAGACGAAAATTAATTTGTTGCAACATTTGTTGAAGAATGATGAAGCTTTTAGTCGCTTAATTATTTTCTGCAAGACAAAAACGGTTGCCGATAATATTTTTAGTTTCATTGAGCGTAGATATGGTGCTGATAACGTTCGCGTAATCCATGCCAATAAAGGGCAGAATACCCGGATTAACTCGATCAACAGCTTTAAAGAGGGGAATATTCGTGTTTTGGTAGCAACAGATGTAGCAAGTAGGGGAATAGACGTAAGTGATGTGAGCCATGTAATTAACTTCGATGTGCCAATTATTATTGAAGATTATGTACATAGAATCGGTCGTACAGGAAGGGCTTTTTCTAAGGGCGATGCCATTACCTTTGCAACAGATGCAGAAAAATATTATATCCGAAAAATTGAAAAACTAATACGTCAGTATATTCCGGTTGCCGAAATTCCAGAAGGTGTTTTTATTGATGAAACACCTTATGAAGAGCGCCAGCATATTGCCAAAGAAATTGACATGCAAAAGCGCAAGGAAGATCCTGATTTTCAAGGTGCCTTCCATGAGAAGAAACATGCTGCCGCAATAGAGAAAAAAGCAAGGGAAAAGGCTAAGGCCAAGGCTGGAAAAGAAATTAAGAGTTTCAAAAAAGGTAAAAAATTCGATAAGAAAAAATAAATGAAGCTTAGGATTACCCCTTTAAATATCATTGGCGCAATTGCATTGGGATTGGCAGCTCTTAATATTTTAAGCCCTAAAAACAATGCGCCAGGGCATGTTGATATGAGTGGTTTTTACCTGCTGATTTTAGGTTGTTTAATTCTGGTTACTTTTGTTACAGATTTGATTTTTCGATTTACTTTAAAAGATTTAAAAAGAATCTGGATTATTGAATCATTATTTATAGTTTTCACCACAATTCTTATCCTGATCATTCAAAAGTTATCGTAATTCGATAGTAAAAAAAACAGGTGTAATACAGTCATCCACGTAAGCAAACCAAAAATTAAGCATCTTTGCAACCGTAAAAAAAATAAAATAATGCAGGTTAATCTTTATAATCAGTTTTAATCTGCGAAAACATTGTATGAAGACAGCAGAAATAAAATTAACAGTTGAGTTAGACGAAGGAAATAATCCAGATAATATTCTTTGGGAAAGTACTGATTCTGGAAATGCAGATAAAGTGCCGGCAAAAGCTATGTTTTTATCAGTATGGGATCATAATTATAAAAATACCCTGAAAATAGACTTATGGACTAAAGATATGCCTGTTGATGAAATGAAAAGATTCTTCTATGAAACTTTACAAACCATGGGCGATAGTTTTTTAAAGGCCACGAATGAAACTTTAATTGTTGAAGATTTACGCGATTACTGTGCGCATTTTGCAGAAAAAATGGGTATTGTAGAAGGGCAGTAGGTAGTCATTAGTCATTAGTCATTAGTCATTAGTCATTAGTCATTAGTCATTAGTCATTAAAAAATACCAGGTAAGTTAGCGATTAAACCATTAACTTCCATTACAAACAATTACCAATCAGTGGAATCGTTAAAATCAGTGTAATCATTTTTAAGTATGTTAATCTTAAATAAATTCAGGGCTTTTGTAGGTATTTTGCTTTGCATCATTGCCAGTTTTTGTCCGATGTTGAAGGTGCCAATTAAAGGAAATTGGAATCTGTATCAATCTGATGCACGTCTTTTTATGATTACTTATGCTATCATAGTGATCTCAGTGCTTTTCTTTTTTATAAGGAAAGCTGGTGCATTCAGGTTCATGAGTTTTGTAATGGCCATCTGGTATATATTAGCCGTTGTGGCAGTTTATTTTACGGCTAATAACTATACAAAATACGGCTTCGCAAATAAACTAATTGGTAAAGTTGTTCATTTTCAATGGGGTTGGATTGTGTTTTTGGTTGGCGTATTATTTATGCTTTTTAGCACCAAACGCGGTGATAAAATTATAGCTACAACTAATCCTGAAATGGTGAAGTAAGCTTGCTTACTCAATATCCTTTCGCTTTAATGCAGGAGATTATTTCATCATGGATTTTTTTGTAATGGTTGGAGTGCGAATCATGATGAATAGCAATTTAATTATAGGCGTTGAATAACCCATTATTCAACGCCGCAACTTGAACTTTGCTTTCTTTGCGCCTCCTCTTTGCGGCCTTTGCGGTTAAACTTTTTCATCCTGAAATCACCTCGTTAAAACGAAAGCAACTACTTCGCGTTCTTTGCGCCTCCTCTTTGCGACCTTTGCGGTTAAACTTTTTACCACCACTTCCTCTTCTCAATCTGCTATAAAAAGATCATCTGTATCATCATCTAATGGGATATAAATTCTCTCCCATTCATCACCTTCTACAATTTCCCAGGTATGTCCGATGCCTTTAGTGTCATTCGCAATTAAAACTATTCCGGGTTCAAGCATAAATGTTTCGCCATTGGTTACACCAAATTTTAGCTTGCCTTTAATGGTAATTACATATTGCCTGCGCGGCGCCGGATGAGGAATTCCTTCTAAAGTAGAAACATCAGTTTTAGCAAAGAAATAGCTTGCCTTAATATTTTGTAGGACTGGAATTTTTCCGATCTCAAATGCACAATCATCATTTTCTGTATTAATTAGCCTAATGGCTTTTAGGTAATCTTTTGTTTCGGCTTTTTTTAATATCATCCTTAATATATTTTTAAAATTTAATTGTGGTTTGTCCCTTTTGCGCAATTGCTCTTTCGTGTTCCAATAACCACTGTTTTCGCCACAACCCCCCAGCGTAACCAACCAGTTTACCAGTGCTTCCAATTACCCGGTGGCAGGGAATAGCGATGGCGATATTGTTTTTTCCGTTGGCTGCGGCAATGGCCCGAATGGCTAAAGGCTGATGCGCAGAGAAATTCGCATAGGATATTGTTTCTCCATATGGAATGTTCAATAAGTTCTGCCAAACTCCTTTTTGAAATTCTGTCCCCTTTTGTCTTACCGGGAAATCGAAATCTTTTAAATCCCCTTTAAAGTAGGCTTCCAATTGCCTGGCGACCGCTTTGGTGAGCTCATTTTCCTTCAATAACTCGATATCCTTATCAGAAAAGGTAATGGCATAAACAAAATCGTCATCAGCGAAGATGGTGATTCTGCCTACAGGAGATTCGAGGGTTGATGCGTAATGATTTTCCATTTGTGTGCAGCAGACTCGCGGATTTTGTTTTTGATAATTACAAACCAATAATATTAAAAATAATCTGCTAATCTGCGGTTAAAAATTATTTTCTGTAGAAGTTTAAATCTAAAATTGTAATTCTAAAATCTGATTGCAATATTACAACAATCCAACAAAATTACCCTTCGATAATTTATCAATAAAAGTATCTTTGCAGTTATGCAACTGGCCAAAGAGGTTAAATATTTAATCCATAAGGAAGTACTGTTAGAGTGGCGCTCCAAATATACCATCAATGGAATTCTATTGTATGTAGTTTCTACCATTTTTACTTGCTACTTATCTTTTGTTAGTCTGGGTGATAAGCTGGCCTGGAATGCTTTATTCTGGATTATTATACTTTTTGCATCCATTAACGGAGTTTCAAAGAGCTTTCTGCAGGAAACGAAGGGGCAGCAGTTATACAACTATATATTGGCGAGTCCGGCGGCAATATTAATTTCGAAAACGGTTTATAATATTGTGTTGATGCTGGTTTTAACCACCATTGCTTTAGGTTTTTATACCTTGGTTTTTGATACGTTTACGCCACCAGATTTGTTACTCTATTATGTTGCCGTAATTATGGGAAGCATAAGCTTTTCAACTGTTTTTACCATGGTGTCTGCGATTGCAAGTAAAGCCGGCAATGGTGGAATGCTGATGGCTATCCTCAGTTTCCCGATTATTATTCCGGTATTAATCCTGTTAATAAAGTTGGCTAAAAATGCGGTAGACGGTTTGCCATGGGAAAATAGCTATGATGAAATCGGGATGTTGCTTTTGGTAAATGTATTAACCGTTGCTACCTCTTTGTTGTTATTTCCTTACCTTTGGAAAGATTAAAATTAACGATTAAACGAGAAAATAATTGGCTTATAGAATGACTGAATCACTATTTGGCAAATATTCTCTCATTCAAAATTCACGCAGTCAATAATTAAATATATATGAATAAAATTTGGTGGAAAATTCTGGGATCGGTGTTGGTAATTTATACGGCAATAGCAGGATTATTGCTTGGTGTTCCACGGTTACCTATTCTTAACGAATCAATCCGGAATTTATATTTTCACGTTCCGATGTGGTTTGCCATGATTGTTTTGTTTTCTATATCTGTTTTTTATAGCGTAAGGTCGCTAAGCTCCAAGAGCGAAATAGACGATATGAAGGCTGTTGAAAGTGTTAATGCCGGGATTGTATTTGGTCTTTTAGGTTTGGTTACCGGGGCATTTTGGGCAAAATATACCTGGGGCCAGTTTTGGAGTTTCGATCCGAAACAGAATTTCGCTGCCATTTCAGTTCTATTGTATTTTGCTTATTTAATCCTTCGCAATGCGATAGACGAAGAACAAAAAAGAGCTAAAATATCGGCCATCTATAACATTTTCGCTTTCCCAATGATGGTGGTTTTACTATTTGTATTACCCCGGTTGAAAGATTCACTTCATCCCGGTAATGGGGGCAATCCGGGCTTTAACAGTTACGATTTGGATAGCAGAATGCGGATGGTCTTTTATCCTGCTTGTTTAGGCTGGATTTTAATAGGTTACTGGGTTTATACCATTCGTTTCAGATTACGCTCAATTGAAAATAATCAACAACAAAATTAATGGGAGCGAAGAGTAAAGAGCAAGGAACAAAGAGTAAAGAACAAAGAATGAGGAACAAAGAGCAAAGATTAAAGATGTGTTGCACAACCTTTACCATTTTGTCTTTTAGCGCTCCATTATCATAACTTTTCAATCTCCTAACAATCCAATAAAAACTTACATGAAAAAAATATTGTTCTCCCTAATATTAATGCTTTTAACTGTACAATTATTTGCACAGGAAAACGGTATAGAAATGGCTGATCAGTTGCGCAGCGACGGTAAAATCTACGTAGTGGTTACTTGTATCGTGATCATTTTAGTCGGTTTATTAGCTTATCTTTTCTCAATCGATAAAAGATTAAAAAAAATAGAAAAAGAAAACGACGGCAAAAAGTAAGCTTAAACGTTTTAAACCTGTTTTTTCTGTTATTTTCAATTGGTGTTTCCTTTACACTAAGTCTTTTTTCATTTGGATATATGCAGTTTTTTTAGGCAATTTTGCGGCATACTTAATTCATAAAAGATAAATAATGGCTAATCTAGCAGACGAGAACAAGTTTTTTGCAGATGTATGCAAGAACTTTGACAGTGCGGCTCAATTTACCAACCACCCGGAAGGTTTATTGAACCAGATTAAAGCGTGTAATAGTGTGTATCGTTTCCAATTTCCTATTCGTAGGGGAAACGGTTTTGAAGTGATAGATGCATGGCGTGTAGAGCATTCGCATCACATGAGTCCAACCAAGGGCGGTATTCGTTACAGCGAAATGGTAAATGAGGATGAAGTGATGGCACTTGCCGCCTTGATGACATACAAATGTGCCATCGTAAATGTACCTTTCGGAGGTGCAAAGGGTGGAATTAAAATTAACACCAAACAATATAGCGTAGCTGAGTTAGAAACCATCACTCGTCGTTATACCACAGAATTAATCAAAAAGAACTTTATCGGCCCTGGTATTGATGTTCCCGCTCCGGATTACGGGTCAGGTGAACGTGAAATGAGCTGGATCGCCGATACATACATGACCATGAATCCTGGTCAGCTGGATGCTTTAGGTTGTGTAACTGGTAAACCAATCGCATTGCACGGTATCCGCGGACGTAAAGAAGCTACTGGTCGTGGTGTTGCTTATGCGGTGCGGGAGTGTGTGGATGTTGCTGAAGATATGGCTAAAATTGGCTTGAAAGCCGGTTTAGGAGATAAACGTGTAATTGTTCAGGGTTTGGGTAACGTAGGTTACCATTCCGCAAAATTCCTTGCCGAATTTGGTGCAACTATTGTTGGTTTGTGTGAGTACGAAGGGGCAATCTACAACCCTAACGGTTTAAATGTTGATGAGGTTTTCGCTCACCGTAAAAATACAGGTTCTATTTTAGGTTTCCCTGGTGCAACAGATTTCAGAAATTCAATGGAAGGCCTGGAGCAGGAGTGCGATATCATTGTTCCTGCAGCCTTGGAGAATCAATTTACCGAACTAAATATCCGCAACGTAAAAGCAAAAATTATTGCTGAAGGTGCAAACGGACCAACTACACCAGAGGCTGAAGCCATCTTTACTGAAATGGGTGGAATCATCATTCCGGATATGTATTGTAATGCTGGTGGTGTTACGGTATCTTATTTTGAATGGTTAAAAAATCTTTCTCACGTAGCCTTCGGACGTATGGAAAACCGTTATGCGGCAAATTCAAACGCCAACTTAATCGCTACTTTAGAAAATTTAACAGGAAAAACCATTCTTCCGGAACACCGGTTAATGATTGTTAAAGGCGCATCAGAAATGGAATTGGTAAACTCTGGTTTAGAAGATACCATGATTCATTCCTACCATGAGATCCGTGAAACTTTAAAAGTAAAACCGGGCACACAAACGCTTAGAACAGCTGCTTTCGTAAATTCGATCGATAAAATTGCAGTTTCTTACATGAACCTCGGCGTTTGGCCATAATTATAATCAGGTAAAGGGTAGAAAGGCGAAAGCTTTAACAACCCTGAAGCTAAAAGATAAAAATCCTTGCAGATATAGCATTTGCAAGGATTTTTTGTTTTGGAAAAGTACGGTTCTGTGCGATGTAGGATAAGATCGGCCCCGCTTTTTGTTTCTGCCGATAGAAAAAAAATCGGCATCCACTTCAATCGGGTTTAGATACAGCAGTTTGTTTAGCGAGTGTTAGATCAGCCATCAAACCCATCAGAACCAACTAAGAAGTGATACTTAACTCTTCCAGATCTAACCGCCATTCCTCTTTTCTGATAATATCATCATCATAGCTTTTATTACCCTTTAAATGGTGCAATTCATCCCGCTGAACCTGAATCAAAGCCAGCACAATTTCGTTGTATGCTTTTAAGTCAACAGCATTAATCTCGCCCTTTTTAAAGGCATGGATGGTATCTTTCTTCTCCTTTAACGAATGCTGCAATTCAGCTTTTAAGTTCACCATTAACTCATTGTGAGTGCACTGAAACTGATAATCTTTTACCAATTTATCAAGTGAAAGGTCAACCAGTTTTAACTTAATCTGATTAATTTGTTCCTGTTCCGGTAATTTATGTTTTGCTTCAGGAATTTTCAATAGTTTGATAAAAAGCGGCAGCGTTAGGCCCTGCACTACCAGCGTTACAAAAATAACGACGAAGGTGATGAATAGAATCAGATTCCTTAAAGGAAAAGGAATTTGATCTGTGATCATTATCGGAATAGAAAGTGCTGCGGCCAATGATACCACACCCCTCATGCCTGCGTAAACAATCACCAATGAGGAATGCCAGGTAAGATCCTGATAACGGATTCTGCTTCTTTTATTCACTATCCTGGTGATGCTCGAGGTAGAAAAAAGCCATATAAAACGAACAATAAGTGCCAGGAAGCTGATGACAACACCATAACCAATTGCCCTGGTAATTGGATAATCCGGACCTAAGCCAGCCACAATATCTGGTAAAGCCAATCCGATTAAAATGAAAACCACGCCGTTAAGCAGAAATATTAATGCAGACCAAACCGAAACGGCTTTAATTCTGGAGTTGGAGGTGAGAATGATATGCGATTGACTAGAAAGTAATAATCCGCCAGAAACCACGGCCATTACCCCTGATACCTCGAAATGCTCGGCAACGATGTACATAAAATAGGGGGTAAGCAAAGTAAGTACCGTATCGATGTTTTCGGTTGTGGGCAACCAGCGATGAATGGCGTAAAATATGCCGCCAATAGCTAAACCGACAATTATACCTAAACCCGCAACAGAAACGAAGTTGACAGCAGCATCCTGCAGGATAAAAGTTCCGGTAGTTACTGTTGCCAGTGCAAACTTGAACACAATTAAACTTGACGCATCATTCACTAAACTTTCTCCTTCTAAGAGTGCAGTTACTGTTTTAGGGATTTTCATTCCCTTAAGCACTGCCGCGGCTGCTACCGCATCTGGTGGCGAAACAATTCCACCCAAGAGAAAACCTAGCGCTAAGGTAAACCCAGGAATAAATGCTACTGAAGCATAAGCAACGGCCACAGAGGTGATAAAGACCAAGCCTACAGCCATCAAAAAGATAGCCCCCTTATATTCCCAAAAAGCTTTCCATGAAGTGAACCAGGCCGCTTCATAAAGCAGGGGTGGTAAAAACAGAAGAAAAACAAGATTCGGATCAATTTTAATATGCGGCATCCCCGGGATAAAACCAATAATTAGTCCTGCCAGAACCAAAAATATAGGGTAAGAAATCTTAAGTTTCTGGCCCACCATCACTAGGAAGGTTACGCCAAGTAAAAGCACAAGAATGAGAATTAGATTGTCGTGTAGCATGTTAAAGAGATGATCATTCAAATATCAGAAATATAAAAAGAAAATCGATGCGAAAAGTACCGATCTAACACTTAAAAATCTTTCAGCAACTGGTACAAAGAATTAATATCACCATTAACTAAAGTAGCTTTTCCATCTAATTGAATCTGCTTAGGATCTACAGCCTTACCTTTAACTGTTAGTCGATCCAAATGCTTTAGATATTTGCCAAGCCCTGGAACATTAAGTTGGTTATTTAATTTCTTGAAATTAACATCGAGAGAAAAGAAATCTGTGGAGTTAATATTGCGACTATCTATTTTACCAGGTTTTTTAGTTCCCAGAACAAGATATTGACTATTCCCCCCAACAAAAGTTTTATAAAGTGGAAAAACCGATTTGTTCACTGTAGCACTATCGGGATTAATTATTTTTTGCCGACTTAAATAAGTGCTTAAACCCATGGCATCAGCAGCGACAATGAACGATGCATTTGGAATATTTTTTTCCTGAAGGGTTATTTTTTCTACCTTTTCAAAATCATCATTGTATGCGTAAGTAACAATAGAATCAGTTTGTTTGATGCTATTGGTCCATTCAAAATCCAGGTAACCTTTATAATATTTAAGCAGGCTATCTCGCTTTAATGTGGCGTTTTTAAGTCGATATGTTTTAGTTGAAGTTTTGGGGAAATCGGCGTTTAACCACATACTTACCACGCTTCCGGCATTTAACATACGGTGTTTAGGATTTGCGGAAGGCGTAATGGCAGATGTCGAAAAATCAGCATTAAAATTGATTGCTCCAGCAATAAAGTCTGTGGTGAAATTATAGTCATTATCGCTATAAGCAATGTGATGAGTTGACTTTTTGATTTTATTGAATTTACTTTCGCTCAGCTTTACAAAGTCATTTTGCCTCAGCAGGTCGATTAATACCGAATCGAAGTTTACCACTTCTCCAGAAAATGCAATTGCTGCGGCTTCAGTGTTGTAACAAATAATCACGTTACCTAAACTCGAAGATGCAAAGCTCATCCCATGCTGTTGCTTTAAAATTTTAAATCCAAGCCTATGTTTTATAAAAGTTTCAAAATCGCTAGGTGATTTCACTTCAAACCGTGTAAAGACCGCGGTTTTAGGCTGTTTTTCTAGAGAGTACAAATACAAGCTTGCCGGAATCTTTAAGCCGGCACCTGGTTCGCTTTTCCCATCTTTGGGTTTTTTCTTGTCACCTGATTTCAGATAAAAACCTGCATTTGAAACGATATTAGCTGCAAGGCTCTTAAGCATTTCATCAACACTGATTTTCAACACCGACGTTGCATTACGTGGAATAGAAACCTGGTTGGCCTGATATTGCCTGTATTTAAAAATGCCCACAAAAAATATTAGCAGTGATAGGATTATCACTGCTAATATTTTGAAAAAAATTTTCATAAATTTTTCAATCATAATTTTGCCACCGCATCACGAAAGGCAGAGAAGTACTTTTTTCCGTGACTTCTGTGTTTCCGTGGCAAATGTTTTTTTAATCAATCAATTTGTAAACTGAAAACTGCCAACTGAGAACTGTTAACTGAAAACTGTCAACTGAAAACTGAGAGCTGTCAACTGAAAACTACCTACTTCGCTGCATTTTCAATTAACGAGAATAAATATTTCAAAGCATTTTCATGTCCATTCGGAATTTCAGCGCTAATATCAGCAGAAACCATATTTCCTTTTATCGGATTTGATTTCATATAAACGTTACCCATTTTACCAAGCGTTTCATTATATTTCTTTGCTGTTTCTTCGCCGCCAAATTCCTGATCTGGCACCTTTCCAACCAAATTTTTTGCGTTAAACAAGAAGCTGAAATTATTTTTGCTAAGCAGGGTTTTATGTGCTTTACTGATGTTTGTGCGGAAATTATTGTTATTGATGTTTTTCATTTCCGTTAATGAGTTTCCGAAAAACACGATATTGTTTTTAATCATAAAATAGATATCAACCGGACTTTTCTTTTCCTCAATTTTATAAATATTATCTTCAATGCTTACCCGATTTTTATTGATGCCGTACTTAATTAGTTTATTCATCAGGCGCTGATCTTCAGAAGAAAACATGAAAAGAAAATCTGGTAAGGTTTCTTTTTTAGTTTTCGTTACCTCCGTCTGGTTATAATCTTCATCATAATCATAAGTAGTATAGGTGACATCGCGTGTATTTAAACCATTGATAATAAATAAAGCATCGCCCTTAACCACTTTGCTTACTGCTTCTTCGTCTAATAAAAGCGTAAATAAATCAGTGCCTAAAGAAAGCTCATCATCCATTCTGCCGCCCAAAAAGGAACCATAAGTTTGTTGCATCAATTTAGGAAACTCCTCTAAATAGGCCTTTGTATCTATGGCATAACCCATAAACCCAATTGCTTTTTCGCTATCTACATAGTTCAGGAACTTTTTGTTGATCTTCCTGTTCATGATTTTTTTGTAAGAATCAGCCTGCTCTTTTGCCAGTTCTAAGCCAGTAGAGATACGGAAACTTTTATCATCCATAAACAACTTAGCAGTTAAACTGCCATAGCCCTTCATAATCCCTGCTTTTCCATAGCTTCCAAATTCTGGTGAGATCGAATTGTAAACGTCTTGCAAACTGGAAACCCAGATTTCGGCAATGGCGTTTTTGTCTAGGCTGGCATTATAAGATTTATTACTTTCGATCGACTCGTAATTGGTATTAAAGATTTTATCTGCCTGTTCGCTGACCCAGATATAGGTTAAAGCTTTTGTTTTTGCATCCTGTTCAGCTTTTTCTTTTTGATAGCCATCATATTGGTCTGAGTAATTTGATCCTACAGAATCTGTTGCATAGTCTGTTGTTTCAATGGCTTCACCTTCTGCTACTTCTACCTGTCGAATTTTTTTGGCTTTAACAGATGGCTTTTTCTTTCCTGCTTTCTTTTTTGTACTGTGTTTCTTTTTTGCAGGTGTTTTGTGCGCTTTCGTGGGTGCAACTACAGGAGGCATAACTTCCGTTTCCACCATTGGCGCTACCGTATAGGTAGAATCTACCACAACTGTAGAACTATCTGCTAGCACATCATCGCTTTGATAGCGGAGATCTTTGATTCCGTATTTTGCAGACTTTAAAGAATCTGCAAAGAAAGCGCTTTTAATGCTACCCGTAACATAGTACATCATGGTATTATTCCATTTTATCAGACTGGTACTATCGGGCAGAAATAGGATCCTGGTTTCGCCATTAACCTTGAGTTTTTTGTCTTTATCTGTAATCAGGTTCTCGAATTTCGAAGCATCTTTGAGTGGAATAAGGAAACAATTATAAGTAATACTATCGCTCAACTGATTAAAATAATACATGTTTTTCTCCAGGTTGATTCCGAAGTCTTCAATACTGGTAAAGTTTTTATCAAGCGATTTGGAAGTTTCTGTTAATAACTTTTTGCCTAGAAAAGATTCGTTAAAATCTTTAACAAACATCAGTTTAAATACATTATCACCTTTAATGGTGGCAACGGTAAAGGCGTTGGCAGGAATTTTCTTTACTAAATCCTGAGCATAATTTTGGATGCTAAAGAACAGCAAAGCGAGCGCAAAGAGAAGTTTTTTCATTTTATTTCGATAGTTGTATTTGATTGGAAACGTTAACTTTTCCATTTATTAAATTGGTGATACTACTTTTCAGCATCACTGCCTTTTTAGTTTTCGACAGGTTTGATGCCAGGTTAGTTACATTTGTTACAGGAGATTCAAATCGGTAGATGCTGGTATACATGGCACCATTAAAAACGGCTTTATCCTGATTTTTCAATTTATTAAACTCGGATTTAGCAGTAGTTACGGGTTGATACTTTCGTGCAAATGTTTTAGTGGCTTTGTTAAAGCTATAAGAAGAAGTATTGGTGGCTTTAATTTTTTGCTTGGCCAGGATGTTCCTCGTGATGTTATTGATATTTGACACATCTTTAAATGTGAAACTGATGGTTGCAATGTAATTGGTAAAGTCGCTGCTGCTTTTTACATTAGAAATGCCCTCCGATTTTTTGAGGTAGGCAACTGCTTCTGCCAGTTCTTTTTGAATTTTTTGCTTGCTGGGCACTTTATAGCCCTGTACACTATCTAAAAGCATTACCGAAGCTACTTTTGTTTTACTCTGGCTAAGGTTGATCGTCAGTATCACATCACCAGTTCCATCATTACGGAGGTTAATTTCTTCCACTACTTCGAAGCAGGAAGATAAAGTGGGAATTAAAAAAATAAAGAGCAGAAGTTTATAAAACTGCTTAACATCCATATCTATAGCATTAAGTTATTCGGTGCGTTAAAGGACAATTATCTGATCGCCAAACTTAATCATTTAACCTATGATTATTGTTCTTCTTTTTCTTCAATGGCGATAATCAGTGCTGGGCATATTCAGCGCAGGCAATGCATGAAAAAAATTGAATTCAGAATTATCATTACAAATTAATTTCTTAATTGTTTTAGGGATGAAAATAGATAATCAGTTAATTGTCAATATAACGACACGAAAAAGCTAAAAGAATGTTCGCTAAGGCTATTTTTCTATCTTTGTTGCCAGCTTTTACCACAACAACACAACATGAAAAAAAGTGCAATCATTGGATTAATTACAATCGCAATTTCTGTAGGCATCTTATTCAGCTTAAATGCAAATACAGATACTTATTCAAATTTTAAAGAAGCTGCTTCTTCTCAAAAGGAAGAGCATGTAATGGGCTATTGGGAAAAATCTAAAGGAACCTATTATGATGCCGCGAAAGATGCGAATCATTTTGCTTTCCACATGAAAGATGAGAAAGGTGAAATCAGAGAGGTCGTTTATAATGGTACAAAACCTCAGGATTTTGAAAAATCTGAGAAGCTGGTATTGATTGGCAAAATGGATGGAGAGAAATTTTATGCTTCAAAAATTTTGATGAAATGCCCATCTAAATATAACGATAACCTGGTTGAAGTGAATCAGAATGGTAAGGTTGATACTGTTGGTAAGTACGGCGAGAAAAAATATAACTAATTTTAATGGATATTCAATTTGTAGGCGAAAACCTATTGCCGGGTAAAATCGGACAATTTTTCATTGTGCTGGCGTTTAGTGCATCGTTACTTTCAACCATATCATATTTCTTCGCCAGTCGTGATAAAGAATTACAGGATAAATCTTGGCTTAATCTTGGAAGAATTGGTTTTTTAATTAACTGGGCCAGTATAATCGGTATCGGTGTTACTTTATTTTACCTCATATTAAGTCATCGTAATGAATATAGTTATGTGTATTGGCACTCTTCAAAAGAATTACCAATCTACTACATTGTTTCTGCTTTCTGGGAAGGGCAGGAGGGGAGTTTCTGGCTTTGGGCTTTCTGGCAGTCCTTTTTAGGCGCATTACTCATTTGGAAAGCAAAAACATGGGAGCGCCCGGTAATGACTGTTGTGGCTTTTTCTCAAGTTTTTCTAACCTCGATGCTTTTAGGTGTCGAAATTTTTGGTGAGCGGATCGGGAGTTCGCCATTTATCCTTTTAAGAAATTCGCTTGATTTGAAATCGATGGCTCCTGTAGTTTTCGCCAATCCAGAGAATTTTGCCAACTATTTAAAGTTTATTACCGATGGAAGAGGATTGAATCCATTGCTTCAAAACTATTGGATGGTTATTCACCCGCCAACACTATTCTTAGGTTTTGCAAGTATGGTTGTTCCTTTCGCTTATGGTATAGCCGCCCTTTGGCAAAAACGATATAAAGAATGGATTAAGCCTGCAATGCCATGGACACTCTTTGCCGTTATGGTTTTGGGAACTGGGATTATTATGGGTTCATTCTGGGCTTATGAAGCTTTAAACTTCGGTGGTTTCTGGGCATGGGATCCTGTAGAGAATGCTTCTATAATTCCTTGGTTAACTTTAATTGGGGCAGTTCACGTGATGATCGCTTATAAAAATACTGGTCATGCTTATTTCACGGCTATTGCCTTGGTTTTTTTAAGTTTCTTATTGGTGCTTTACGCATCATTCTTAACCCGAAGTGGAATTTTAGGTGATACTTCCGTACACTCATTTACCGATATGGGCATGTTCGGACACCTGATTCTTTATAACGTGGTGTTTGCAGTATTGGCTATAGTGCTCATCATCATAAGATGGAAAGAATTGCCCATCACTACTAAAGATGAAGAAACCTATTCCAGAGAATTCTGGATGTTTATTGGTGCCTTAGTGGTTACCGTTGCTTGTATTCAGATCATTTTCTCTACCTCAGTTCCGGTATTTAATAAAGCTTTTGGAACAAATTTCTCTCCGCCAATTGATGCGGTAAAATATTACAACCAGTGGCAGGCACCATTTGCTGTTTTAATCACTTTAATTTCTGGTTTTTCTCAATATTTAAAATACAAACGTACTGATCCACGTAAATTCTACAGCAGTTTAGTTTCTGCAATTTTATTTGCACTGGTAATCACTGCTGGCCTGGTTTGGGTAGCAGATATTTACACCAACACGATGTACATCATGATTACATTTAGTTGTGTATTTGCGGTGCTCTCCAATGCGGCCATTTTGTATCAGGCTTTTGGTGGTAAAGCCAAATTAGCTGGTTCTGCAGTGGCACACATTGGTTTTGCCTTTTTAATTTTAGGTGCATTAATTTCAGCTGCTACGAATAAGCCATTATCCATTAATGCCAATAACTTTATTCCGGTAAAGGATTTCGAAAAAACAGAGAAGCCTGGTGAAAACATCATGTTATACAAAAACGAGCCTAAAGAAATGGGCAAGTACACCGTAACTTATGTAAGCGATACTACAGAGGCTCCAAATACGATTTATACGCTTAATTTCAAAGTCTTGGATAAAGAGACCGGAAAGGTTAAAGAAGATTTTAACTTACATCCCCATGTTCAGGATAATGAAAAAATGGGACTGATTGCATCACCGGATACGAAGCACTACTTAACTTATGATGTGTATACCCACATCACCAGTGCAGCAATTAAGCAAGAAAGTCATGGTGATCATGAAGGTCATTCTGACGATGAAAATTATAAGGCACCAAGAATTGTTAAGGTTTCTGCCGGCGATACCATTCACACCTCAAGCGGTGTGGTTACAGTGAAAGCACTTAACAATAAGCCTGTGGCGAAGGATTTGGTACTCGCTCAGGGCGATTATGCAGTTGGTTTGCCTTTGGAAATCAATTCAGCAGGTAAAATCTACAATGCTGAGCCCATGTTCTTAATTAAAGGAAACAATACATTTGATTTTGCTCGTAAAGTAGAAGGCCTAGACCTTAAATTCCGCTTCTCGAGGGTTTTGCCAGATGAGAAAAAAGTAGAATTACAGATTTTTGAAAAACCTCAGCAAGCGAAAGACTGGGTTGTTTTCAAGGCTATAGAATTTCCATTTATCAATTTATATTGGGCCGGAACTATTGTGATGGTTGTTGGTTTCTTACTTTCTATTTTTAGAAGAAGAAAAGAAGCGAAAATCGTATAGCTGATGAAGATTGTTTTATTAGGTTCTGGAAATGTGGCAACACATCTTGCTCAGGCTTTGGTAGCCAAAGGCGAAGAAATGGTGCAGGTTTTTAGCCAGAGTCTAAGAAATGCGATCTCATTAACAGATTTAGTTGGTGGGGAGCCGATTGATGATTTGACCCAGGTAAATAACAGTGCTGATTTATATATAATCGCAGTTAAGGATGATGCGATAGCAGGAATTGCAGATCAGTTAAAATCAGTTACTGGTCTTGTAGTGCATACATCCGGAACAACCGATATGACTGTAATATCATCGAAGGTTGAACATGCCGGAGTATTTTATCCGCTGCAAACTTTTTCGAAAGCTAAGCCAGTCTTTTTTGATGAGATTCCATTGTGTATAGAAGCAACTGATGAAAAACAGTTAAAGGTGTTAAATACCCTGGCTTCAAAATTAAGCAATCGTGTTTACCAGGTTGATGGAAATCAGCGGAAAATACTACATCTTGCTGCTGTTTTTGCCTGCAACTTTCCTAATCACCTGTATGCTTTGGCGAATCAATTGCTTCAGCAACATCAGTTGGATTTTGAGATCATCAGGCCGCTAATTAAAGAAACTGCAGATAAGGTAATGACTAATTTACCAGAAAGCGTGCAAACCGGGCCAGCGATACGAGAGGATGAAACGACTTTAAATAAGCATTTTAGCATGTTAAGTAACGTGCCTGAACTGCAAAATATTTATCAAACTTTAAGCGATAGCATAAAATTAAAGGCAAAATAGCATATATACCGCTTTAGCTTATTACTTTTGCAATACAATTATGAGCATTTTTAAACTAAAAATAAATTTTGAAGAGGCCGATCACGAGTCTCTAGAGTTACCCATTGCAGCCGGTGAATCTGTGTTAGACGTTTGTCTCGATAACGGAATCGATCTTCAGCACAATTGTGGTGGCGTTTGTGGCTGCAGTACCTGCCATGTTTATGTAACTAAAGGAATGGATAATATCGAAGAGATATCTGATAAAGAAGAAGATTTTATCGATAGAGCTGTTCGTCCGAGGATTACTTCCCGCCTGGGTTGCCAGTGCGTGGTTATTAATGGCGATATCGAAGTAACAATTCCAGATCAGTCTGGCTTTATGGGGCATTAGATTAGTCTTTAGTCCAGAGTCTTCAGTCTCAAGTCTGCAGAATTCTTTCAAAAAAGCACGATGCTACTGATAGCGCACATAGATACGTACCTTTCAACCCGTAACCCTTAACTTTAAACCTTTAACTTTCAACTTTACAATAACATGAACAACGATAAATTTGCATTACCTTTTTACTGGAACGATTATGAAGATATTGCAATGTCTTTGTACGAAAAATTTGGCGACGACTTTACAGAAGCTAAAATCTATCGTGTCCGTTTCACAGAGCTTTTAGAATGGATTTTAACGCTTCCAAACTTTAAAGGTACCCGCGAAGAAAGTAGCGAAGGGCATTTGGAGCAAATCCAATCTGCCTGGGTTTACGAGTGGAGAGATAACCAAGATTAGTGCTAAGTCTAAAGCCTGTAGTCAAGTCTAACACTTATCGCCAAACACCACGCTAAATGTTTCTTCAGAAGTTAAAAGAAATTACTACTTTCATTTTTGATGTTGATGGTGTATTAACCGATGGATCGGTACAGGTAACTGATAACGGACAATCGCTGCGGACTTTCAATATCAAAGATGGTTATGCCATGCAGCTAGCTGTTAAAAGGGGTTATCATCTTTGCATTATTTCTGGCGGAGATGGGATTGCTATGGGCAGACGGTTCTATAACCTGGGGATTACCGATGTATTTCTTGGTGCCGGAGATAAGGTCTCGATCTTTAATCAATATCTTAAAGATAAAAATATTACTGCCGCAGAAGTGCTTTATATGGGGGATGACATTCCTGACCTCAAGGTAATGAAACTAGTTGGGCTCCCAACTTGCCCAGCCGATGCGGTAGAAGAAATCAAAGCCATTTCTACATTTATATCTCCCTATAATGGCGGCAAAACTGCTGTTCGCGATATTATCGAAAAAGTAATGAAAGTGCAGGGTAAATGGCACGACGAAAACCCAAACGCTGCCGATTCTGGTAAGTAAATTGGTTCAATAGTCATCAGTAAATAATTCAATAGCCACTCATCGTTTTTGGCTCACAGACCATTTAATCTTCTTTTTAAATGTTTTTTTGCGTCATTCAAATTACATCATCAATAGCGTATAAATTAGTACTCTCATTTGCAACAACTACGTTACGTTTTAGGATTAAACTTTATTTCCCCTGCCACACTCCAACAGGTCTAAACATCAAATAAAAAACAACAACATGAAAAAATTAATGATGATCTGCGGATTAATGCTAGGAATAGCTGGGTTCGCTCAGGCACAGCAAGGTGGCGGAAGGGGCATGATGATGAAACCTGAGGAGCGTGTTAAACAGCTTGATGAAAAACTGAAACTTTCTGATGACCAGAAAACGAAGTTAACGTCTGTATTTACCGAACAGGCGAAGTCTATGAAAAAGATGCGTGAAGAAATGCAAGGCGGAGATCGTGATGCCATGAGAGAAAAAATTCAGAAATTTCGCGCTGATGGGGATGCTAAAGTTTCTGTGGTATTAAATGATGAGCAAAAGAAAACTTATGAGGCCTGGCAGAAAGAGCAGCGCGCTGAAATGCAAAAACGCATGCAAGGTGGTAGCAGTAATTAATAAGATAAAAACATTGAATAAGAAAAGCGGCTTTAAAGTCGCTTTTCTTATTTTAGCAAAAAATTATTTATGGCTACTACTTTTCCAAAGATTATCCTGGCATCAAAATCTCCTCGCAGGCAAGAACTTTTAACCTTAATGGGACTAGACTTTGAGGTATTGCTTAAAGATGTAGATGAAAGTTATCCTGAAGGCTTAAATCCAGCAGAAATTGCAGTTTATATTTCGGAGCAGAAGGCAAAAGCGTTTACAGCTGGCGATGAAATTGTAATCACCGCTGATACCATCGTAGCATTAAATGGCGAAATCCTTGGGAAACCTTCCAGCCGGGAGCATGCACAAGAAATGCTGGCTAAGTTATCTGGCAGCAAACACGAGGTGTATACAGGTGTAACTTTAGTGAAAGGGGATAAGTTCCACTCCTTTTATGATCGAACCGAAGTCTACTGTAAATCGGTTACCAATGATGAAATAGATTTCTATATCGACAACTATCAGCCTTATGATAAAGCAGGCAGTTACGGTGTGCAAGACTGGTGGGGGGTGGTAGTGGTACAGCGGATTGACGGATCTTATACCAATGTAATGGGTTTGCCCACTGAAAAGTTGTATGGTGAACTCAAAGTTTTCTTAGGTATATGATGGAGAATCCTCCTGTGACTAAAATAAACCATCAATGAAAGGATAATAGTTATACTTTAGATATGCTAATTAACGAGTAACATCTGAAATAGGGAATGAAGATAGCCATTCCCTATCTTAGAGTGGTGTTTGAAAGTTGGGATCGTTAGCTAAATTATTAGTTAATACTACTTCATGTTATAATCGAGCTCCGGTTACCAAGTTTTATTTTGTTAACTCTGCTACAATATCGCTTTTATGATTAACAGCATAAGATAGGGCGGTTTTAACAAAATCATTTAAAGTCATTTTATATTGTGAAGCAGAAAGAGCAACTTCTTTATGTAAACTTGAAGGCACCCTTACATTAAACACCCCTTTATAAGTTTTGTCTGGCGATTTTGCCATTGCTTGGCAGGATTCTAGGTAATCTTCTATAGCTTCTGCAAATCCAGTTTTAAGTTCGCTTACTGATGAGCCTTCAAAAGTAATAAGATCATTTATGCCCACAACTTTGCCAAAGAATACTTCATCGTTAGCACTATAATGAACTGTTGCGGTATAATCTTTGTATTTTAAGTTATCAATCATTTTAAAGTTTTCCTTTTTCTCTCAAATATTCTAATACTTGTTCAATTACATAATATTTTACAATTGGCTTTGGATGGGGTTTATGTAAACTTATGATATCTTTATTTTTATTAGCAAATTTTCTCCTGGAACCACCTGTTTTTCCTGTTGTCAATTCTTCAAAACCATAAAATTTTAGCACCATTATTAACTCCTCCCAGGTTAAACCTTTAGGCTTTGATAAGAATCTAGCATTAAGTTTTTCTATTTTGCTTAATATGTAACTGAATTTTAGTTACAAATATATGGTTTTTTTCCTGATTAACAGTTCGTCAAATTAGTTCATTATCAAGATTTTGATGTAATTAATATCTTTTCACTAGCATATAATGAAGCGTTGAATTTATATGTTTTAAATTCCTTATGGAATTTTATTCTTCTGGTCATCATCTAAACAAATCCAAGATGATGAAAGACTTACAAACAAAGATTACCATCGCTAAACCCTGTACACAAAATTGGGCAGAAATGGAAAAAGAAGCAGATTTTGGTTTCTGTACAGTCTGTTCAAAAAACGTGATCGACTTTACGAACTATTCCAACGCAGAAATTATTTCTGTATTAACGCAAGCCAGCGCTTCAGTTTGCGGCCGTTTAACGGTTACACAGCTCAACCAGTTGAATTATTATAGTTTAGATATGCCAGCCAATCGAAACTGGATGAAGTACTTGGGCGTGCTTGCTATCGGTGCAGCAATTTTTGCCCAGGATGCCAATGCTGCTATTCCACGTGTAGCTACAGAAATTTCTATTAGAACAGGTGAGAAAAGGGCAGAAAAGCCACTAGTGGTTAATAAAATTACCGGTAGAATACTGGATCCAAATAAAAAGCCAGTTGCCGGAATTCGTTTAGTTATTTTAAATACTCCATATTATGCTACGACAGACCAAAATGGACAATATGAGATTCTTTTAAAGAATAATTTAAATATCAAAGACAATAAAATCTCTGTTCAAAGTGCCAGGTATTCTGCTATTCTGATTATCAATTACACAAAAGTAAAGCAGAATGACATCATGTTGAAAGATGAGCCGATGATTATGGGAGAAATAGTAATTCCAACGCCAAAGAAAAGTTAGTGGCGCTGTATTTGGTCGGCCAGGATGCCCATCTTTAAATCATAAGTAGATAGCCGAAGCTGATTAATCTTAAGTCTGCCTAAAACAAAATTTGTAATCAGCGCTGCAATCACGATTAAATCTACTCTGAGTGGAATAATGCCAGGCATTTCTAGCCTTTGCTGATGTGTGGAATTGATAAGCCTGATGGAAAGTTCGATGTATTCATCGAAGTTGAAAGGATAATACCTGATGGTACTGATATCTATCTCCTCATTCTTAACAGCGCTCACTAATTCTGCAAAGGTTTCGAAAGCGCCAGCAGATCCGATTAACGTTTTGGGTTGATGGTGCTCGCAGATTGCAAATAAGTCCTTTAGTTTCTCTTGAATGTGTGCCAGAATATTGTTTTTATCATGATCAGCAATCGGATCTGATTTAAAAAAGCGTTGCATTAACCGTGCTGCGCCAATATTGTAGCTTTTCTTCCAGATTAATTTATCGGTATCACAAAGGATAAATTCTACACTTCCACCGCCAATATCCATAATTAGAGATAATTCTTCGATAGCACCACTTAACTTTACGCCTTCATAAATAAACTCAGCTTCTTCCGCTCCTGACAAAATCTCAATCTCAATTTCAGTTGTTTCTTTCACTGCCTTTACAAAATCTCTCCCATTATTTGCACTGCGTACAGCAGATGTGGCTGTTGCTTTTACCTTTTCCACCTGGAAACTTAATATCGTTTCTTCAAAGTTTTTAAGGCAATCAATTCCCCTTTCAAATGCTGCTGGAATAATAATGTTATCGTTTATTCTGCCTTCGCCCAGCTTTACCGGAACATTCGTTTTGTAGAGCACTTCAAAGTTTTGATTACTAATTTCTGCAATCAATAAATGAAAAGTATTTGTACCAAGGTCTATAACCGCTACGCGCATACATGTTGAATATTATGGGAATTTGTCAGAACTTAAATACTTTATAAATCCTAATGATAACTTACGAAGTTTACTGGTCTTTTTTATGGGAGATAATTCGAAGTTTTATGTTACCGTTATCAAAACCTGCTAAACTCTTCAGCGAACAGCTTTTTACACCAGATTTCTTAACCCGTCAAATATGCTTTCGAAAAACGTAGAAAGATTTAGGCCTGCGCTATGGTTAAAATATACAAATACCAAAAATGCAATAACAACGAAGATGATCAACTTCCTGAATGCAAAAGCTATAAAAACAAGGGCAATTGGAATAATGAACAACCACAGGCTATTGATAGTGTAAGGGTTTAAATCATTTTCTTTTTTGTACACATAAACGAGTTTACTATGCGTGCCTGAGTCATTTTGATGTTTAATGTAAACAAAAGTAGATTTATCCACAGGTAATGGCAATACCGCTATCCCATCGTTAAATTTAAGTATCTGGGTAAAACCGCTTACACTAAAAGTATAGGTTCCGTTAATATTTTCATTGGGAACATTTAGCGAATCGGCAGCTATAATAGCCAATTTATTGTTTTTAATCAGATTTTCCTTTACCAGGAAATTGTTAATGCCTGCGGTTTGAGCCGTGCTGAAGAATGTAATTAAGCAGAGCGAGCAAAATAGGATAATGTGTTTCATTCGATAGAACGTTTATTGTAAATTAAATAACCGATGTGCAATAATACACCATTTCTTTTAATGGCGTCATTATATAAATTATAACTTAAACTTACCGGGCCAAGTGGGGTGTGATAAACCATGCCAGCTGTTGCGGCATAGCGGATTTTAGTAACTGCTTTTGCGTAGGTTACATCCTGCAAGCCAGCACGTTCAAATTCCCGATGTGGCAAAAACAAGTAAACCTCACCTCTAAAATCGAGGTTCTTTTTAAGATTGTAAATATTTTTTAATCCGCCTGCAGCATAAGTTGATGCACGAAATTTATCAAGGAACAGCGATCTGCTATCCTGAAGCGGGTAGAAGGCTGGAGAAACCAGCAATGTTGAATAATAATTGTTAAATAATGGCTGATTGGAAATCACACCTTCTACAATATAACCAAGCGTATATTTTTTTAAATGGAGAAAATAGTTTTCCTGAGTAAACTTGATACTGCCCCAATGGTGTAGTCTGCTAATTGGATCTGCTTCAATATAGCCTAGTGTATTGCGAAAAATGTTGCCCGGATTATAGTTTTCTCTGCCCGTAGTATAATTAAAACTTAGCGAAAAATTTTGTCCGTTGGTGGCATATTGTTTCCTGTTTAATGAGTTTTTTTCCAGGTTTAAAGACCCCCTGAAACCATTAAAAATCGTTTGGTCGAACAAATCACCTACCGAAAATGTATTGTTTGGACTATAACGGTCATTATTGTTAATGAAAGTAGAATGGAAAACAATTTTGGTATTGTAATTTAGCGGTACACCTATCATCAAATCTATCTTTCTATCTGATTGTTCTATATAAATTGGACGCGGGTTTTCGATAAAAATCTGGCTGGTATTGTAATAATTCCAGTGGTTGTAAGTGAGTTCTGCAGCTAAAAAAAGAGGTAATTTGGTTGGGTAGTCTATCCGGCCATTGAGCTGAACGGATTCGTAAAAGCGACCAGAATAAAAACTGGTGCCAAAAGTATAGGCCTTTCGGTTAAGGTAATTGTATTCTGCACCTAAAAAAACATTGCTAATGGGTCGGGTAGAGATGTTACCACCCAGCTCAAGCTTAAAACTCTTCTTTGGTTGTGCCACCACTTCAAAAGTATAACTATCGGTTGAGGGTTGATAAGAAATTTTTGGATAAACAGTTTCAAAAGTCTGATCGGCAACCAATTTATAATAACCACGTTTAATATCCTCTAAATTGAAAGTGGCCTGATCGCTTTTAAACAACCTTTCGATGTATTTCTTTTGCTGGCTATTAACCCCGGAAACTGAGATGCTGCTAAACTTTAAGTCGGGTTTTCTAGAATTAAATTGGGCTCTTTTTTGTGCAAGTTCATCATCGTTCACCCGTCTTTTAATTAATTCTTTTATACGGGGCATATTTGCCATGGTGGCATCATAACCTTTTTTAATCAGTTCTTTTACAGGGCCGAAGTTGGTTACACTATATTCTGCCAGTTCTGGCTGAATATAAACACCATTTTCGCCAATCATGGTGGAGTCTGATTTGGAAAGAAACATATAAACCAAAAAACGGTTCATTAGCCTATCGTCAGTATTTTTGGGATATTCATTATAGGTTTTGGAAGATACATTGGCCCCAATCATGTAATCGGGCTTAAACTCTTTCGCCATCACATCTGCAGGGAAGTTATTGTATAAACCACCATCAAAAACGTATTTCCCATCCAGTTTAATAGGGCGATAAATAATGGGAACCGTCATGGTAGCCCGAACGGCTTCTGCTAAACTGCCTTTACTTACGGTAATGCTTTTTTGAGAAAGTACATCGGCAACCATACATCGATAGGGTACAAAAAGGTGATTAAAATCGTCTTTAGATACGGCAGATGCCTGTGAAAAGAGTTCTAGAAATGCAAAATTTAAAGGGATATCGTTAATCAGATTAGACCGGAAACTAAAATGAAAACCAGTATCTATGGCTACCTTAGCCGTAAGCATAGAGGCGTTTGGTGCTTTTTTCTGAAAATAATAGGTATAATCGCTGGTGTAACGGCCGTTAACCCAATTTTGAAATTCATCGCTTACGGCTATTTTTTCTATTTCTAAGGGCGTATAGCCTGATGCATACATGGCACCAACAATCCCACCCATTGATGTTCCGGTGGTGTAATCAATTGGAACATGGTTTTCTTCGAGTGCCTTTAATGTGCCGATATGGGCTAAACCTTTTGCTCCACCGCCACTAAAAACCAGGCCCACCTTTTGCGCACGCAATTGGGTATAAAATAAAACGAAGAGGATCAGCAAAAATCTTTTAAAAGCTACCACTCTCCTAAAATAAGGTTTTCTTTTAAAATTAATTCAATATGAAGATGTTATAAGTTAAAAATGATGCAAAACTTACCCATATAATGTAGGGAATAAAAATTAAACCCGCCCATTTGTCAATTTTGTAAAACATCACCGCATTGATAATAATTGCAGCCAGAAGCATTAGGATTTCTGCCAGAGCAAAGCCAATTTCATGGAGATAGAAAAATATGAACGACCAGCCCAGGTTTAAAATTAACTGGATGAAATAAACGGCAACCGTTCTCGGGAAGTGCGTAATCTGGTCACGTTTTATCCATACTAAATAAGCCGCAACACCAATTAAAATATAAAGGCTTGTCCAAACCGGGCCAAATAACCAGTTCGGTGGGTTAAATGATGGCTTATTTAAGGTTGGGTACCAGGTTTTTACCGATTGTGCTGTTGCCAGGCCACCTAATGCGCCTATGGATAAAGTGATGGCAATATTGATAATAAATGCAACAGGCTTAAATTTCATGTTACTAATTTGAGGTTAAACTATTAAAAACCCAGTATTTTTTTAGCGGCCAATCCCCGGTACAACTGGTAAACTTTCATTATCTTCATTGCCAACGCTCTGCACGGCGAATAAATAATTATCCTTACTATATGGAATTCTCAATTCTGTGGCGCTAGTGAAAAATTTCTTTTCCCAAACCGGACTGCTGGTTTCACGGATCAAAACATAATAGCCTTTCACGCTTCCGTTTGCTGGCGCTTTCCAATATAATAAGGAAGAATTGCTCAGGTTTTTTACATCTATCTTAACTTCTGTTGGTACTGCTGGTGCTTTGGCCAGGTTGGCTAAAACGGCAATATTAACGCCTGTGTTTTTTCTAAGGTATTCAAAATCCATAAATTCCTGTAAATCTCCATATCTAATTCCATTTTCTGTTCTCAGATCCTGGTGCTGATGTTCGAAGTTTTCATTCATCTCGGTAATCCGAACGGCAGTAAATCCATTTTCCACAAACGGGGTATGATCGCCACCGCGGAGAAATCTATCGTTTCTGTAAATCAGTTTAACTTCCAGCTGATCAACATAACGTTCGCCAATTTCTTTAACATAACGCGCTAACTGCCGGCTTTTGCCATCATTTTCCAGGCCAAATTGCCTGATGTTTTTAGCATTTTTATCTAGGTCGTATGCTGGCAGTCCTTCGCTAAATACACGTAACCTGGTATTATCAATAATCTGTGTTTCGGAACTGTTGTTGCTACCAATCATATCATTGTTCAGCATGGCATCAACATTCCAGCCTTCTTTTTTTGCTGTAGCAGCCATAAAGCCAGATCCAAGAAGCGATTGCTCTTCGCCACTTACCGCTACAAAAATAATAGTAGCAGGAAACTTATATTGGCTCATTATTCTAGCTGCCTCCATTACACCGGCTACACCGCTACCATCATCATTAGCTCCCGGAGCATTACTTGTTCTGTTCATCACGTCAGTAACCCGGCTATCTAAATGCCCGCTCACTACATAAACTCTTTTATCATTGGGGTCTGTTCCTTTTAACACAGCAACGGCGTTTCCTAAAAGTGTTGGTTGATCAACGCGTTTTCCATCAGCCTTAAATGTTGTGGTGTCCAGGTAAGCTGTAAGCCTGCCATCACTTTGCCTTGCGAATTGGTTAAACTTACTTACTACCCAATTTCTAGCTGCGCCAATCCCTTTGGTTTTACTCTTCACATCACTTAGCGTGTTCCTGGTGCCAAATGAAACCATTTTTGTAATGTATGATTTCAGGGAATCCTGATTTACAGATTTAACCATTTTATCAATATCTGCATGCCGGTTAACCGTAGTTTGCGCACGAACCGATGTGATTAAAAGTGAAACAAACAGTAAGAAGTAGGTTTTTTTCATATGAAGCTAATTGATTTGCTAAGATATTGAATGTTTAGAGAATTGAAATCGGTTATGTATAGAAATGCTGTAACATTTTGAGCATAAAAAAAGCCCATGAACCGAAATTCACGAGCTTTATTTTAGACAACAAATATTTTATTTGGCTTCGGTACTCATTTCTCGCGTACTATTTTTTTTCCAGCCTCCGAAAGCTGTTTTTACGGCAGCTTTAGCATTTGCTAATTCGATATCTCCTGCCACCGTTAAAAATGTTTTTTCAGGTGAAATTTCATTGTAAAAAGCTTGTACATCTGAGAGGGTTAATGCTGAAATAGATTCTTCATTAACTGCCTGATCAAAGTCGTAATCCTTTAATTTTAAATTGGTTAATAGTTTTGCTTTTCCGATATTAAATGTTTTTTGATCGATGGTTGCGTTTTGGATAACTGCTGCCATTTTAGTCAGTTCTTCGGTAAGATTAGCATTGCTGGTTGAAAGTCTTCCACTGTTATCTTTAAAGGATATGCTTCCACTTTTAGCCACCTGCTCGTTAAGTACTGCATTTAGTAATTCTACAATACCGTCTTTTTTATTTTGAAATGATTTTGAATCCAGTGTAAAACTTGAGAATGCACCATTCGAGCGGCTATTTTCGGAAATGATAATTTTCATACCATTTTTTAAAGTGTAATCTACTGGCTCGCTCATGCCATTTTGTGCGTTACTAATGTATGCAGATGAAATAAGTAATGAAAGGGTGAAAAATTTCTTAATGATGTTCATGTTTTTTTGTTTTCTTAAATTTTGTTAACGTCCTGTTAGATATGTCATTGAGCGTTTGAAATGCATACATTTTCAGGTTAATGGGTGTATGTACGTTTTAAAAATTTAATTGGTTTTTAAAAATGAATGATTTGTTCATTTTATTCATTGTATGACATTCATATTGTAATTCTCCTTTAAAGCAGTTTGAGTAACTGAATAGTTACACTATATATGTTTTATGATAGCTCACCTTGCTATAAATCGGGCGAATTTATGAACAAATATCTTAAATGAACAACTCATTATGAGACTGTTCCATTTTGTGACATATCAAATTGAATGTTATTTATAAAGATCTTGAATCCGCACTTTGCTGAGGTGAGACGGCATGATAATCGGAATACGCTAATTATCCAAAGCGCTTTGTCAATCAGCTGTGGCAGTTCACAAATCGAATACCTATTCAAAAAACTGCGACATTTCTTTTTGTGTTCAATATGCTTCTAAGCTTCTAACCATCATTTATGAATACAAAACCACTGCATTTAAGGTTTGTAACTACTGTAGATTCTATTGTGCACTTTTTCTTTGATTTCCCTGGCCTATAGAATTGACGGCGTTCTTAGATAAAGCCTGTTTTTTATTAAAGTTGTCAAAAGAAGATGGCCGCTCCGACCAGGACTAGGTAAGTCTTTTAGAATAAAAATCACAAGATAAATTAGGTAACGTTGGCCACAAGCGATACGTGTGCGTTACCAATTTATGTAATTAAAGGGAATCTATTTGATATATACTGAAGTGATGTGAAGGCAATAAATTACGGATTGCTCGTATTTGAAATAAATTTTTTAATTTCCCTTAAGGTTTCTTCAGGCGCACAAATGTGTGGATAGTGGCCCGTGGCTTCCATTACCACTAAAAAATTATCTGGTGCATATTCTTTAATGTATTCGCCAACATTTAAAGGAACCATCGGGTCGTTTTTGGTAGATAGGGTAAGACTCGGAACGGATAAGTCCTTTAATTTCTCTCTATAGTCTGATTTAAAAGTGGCCATTGCAAAAGCCAAAGCGATGTCGGGACTGGTTTCTTCGAAACATTCCAATAAAAAATTGGTCAACTCTGGTTGGTCTGGACAAGCCATCACCGCAGGTGAAATTGATTTTGCCCAGCCCAGGTAATCCTTTGAAATAAGGTTGAAAATAGCTTCAATGTCTCCTGCTTCAAAACCGCCTATATAATCGTGATCATTTAAATACTTAGGAGAAGGCCCTATAAATATTAATTTTTTAAAAACAGCTGGTTTTTGCAGCGCAGCGATCATGCCAATCATACTGCTTACGGAGTGGCCCACAAAAATAATGTCTTTAAGATCAAGTGCTTCAATGATATCAATTACATCACATGCATAACCATCTAATGTAGCGTATTTATGATAATCATATTGGCTGATGTCTGATTGCCCTGAACCCACATAATCAAATAAAATGACCTTGTAATCTTCCAGAAATGCATCGATAATGTATTTCCAGGTGGTTTGCGCACAGCCGAAGCCATGTGCAAAAACAATAACCTGGCTTCCTTCACCAAGAATTTTAACATTATTTCTAATTAGGATTGGATGCACAGCTATTGATTTAGATTCCATATCAAGAGGTCAATTTTCGCTGAATTTAAAAATTGTTGATACAATAACAAAACAATCCTTAGATAATGAACAAAAAGATAAAAAAGCTACACAAAGCTATCCTGATTACCAATGGTATACAAGTTAACTTTGTGTAGCTAAAGAATGGATTCTGGAAGTGAATTAAGAGTTATTAATTTTGCACTCTGATTTCTGTTCTTCTGTTTAATGTTCTTCCTTCTTCATTATTATTTGTACTGATAGGTTCTTTTTCGCCATGTCCAACTATCGTAAAGTTATCGCCGTTTAAACCAGCGTTTACAAAATAAGATTTTACAGAATTTGCGCGATCTACAGAAAGCGACATATTATGTTCTGGTGTACCCTCTGCAGATGAATGGCCATGTAATATGAATTTAGTTGTTGGCGATTTTTTCATTTCTGCCACTGCTTTATCTAAAATAGCAAATGAGGAAGTTTTAAGTACAAAAGAGTTAAATTCAAACTGGATATTGTCGAGGTTAAAATTTGGTTTATCAGATGGTGCTGGTTCAGCTTCTTTTTCTGGTACTGGCTCTGGTTTTTTCTCTTCTACAGGAGGAGCTGGTTTAGCTACCGGTGCAGGTGCTGGTTTTGCAGCCAGTTTTTTCGTTTTGCAAGAATAGAAGGTTAACGTAGATAAAGCAATGAGTGTAGTAAATAAAATGTTTTTGATATTCATCTTTTTTTAATGGTTTAAGGGTTAAAATTTGTGTCTGAATCAAAAATACAAAATTCAGATTATAGCTATAACGATCTTTTTTAAAGAACTTGTATAAAACATTAATCTGTTAACCGATTGGATACCCTTTGACGGATGTTTTAAAACTGGTTTGATAAATTAAAAATACAATTGAAAAACCTTAATTAAACTTCTTGCGTATATGAAGAGACCAAAATAACAGAACCTATGAAAGATTTCACTATTGCCGCATTATTGGGTGGCCCGGAAATGATCATCCTCGGCGTAGCCATATTATTATTGTTTGGAGGAAAAAAAATCCCCGAACTGATGAAAGGCTTAGGCAAAGGGATTAAAGAATTTAAGCAGGGGCAGGCAGAAGAGCCAGTTTCGGCACCAGTAAACGAAAAGGCTTAATTAGTATTGATAAGAAGCAACACCATACCAGTGTTGCTTTTTTAATGACTAGATTTTTCTAAACTTTGACAATTTATGCTAGCTGTTGGTTGTCTTACTAACAGCAAACACATGTCTATAAATTGGGGATTAACGTAGTTGCGAGATCCAGCAGATGATGGTGAGACACCAATTCTTGGGCTAAAGTATTCCGATCACTCCAAAGTACCAGTTAATCTTTCCCGAAAAAATTGAAAAGAGGGGTAACTCTCGATCGGTCATTTTGTTAGAAATAATGTGGTGTTGAATCTCTGGCTTAAGAGGATAAAAAATATTATAGATCACTCTACTTGTTTTAAATTAGATACAAAACGCTAATTCATAAAATAATTTTTCAATACCCGATCATCAACTTTTTGTATAAGGAAATAGAATTTTTTTAAATCGAAACAAAATAATGTTTACAAAAGGTGCAAATCTGTCTTGCAAAAAAGGCTTGTTTCGTTAAAAAAAGTACAATTGCTAAAACTGAAAAGAGTAAGGGTTTTAGTCATAATATAGAAGACTACAGTGAGATCGGCGATTGAGCACGCTGAGCTGAATTTTTACTAAAAGGCTTTAGTGTAGTCTATTAAGGTATAATAAAAAGAACCTTTAATCTCTGTATTTAGAAACGACAAAATGTAAGGGGTAGCCCTAAGTATAAATTGTTTTTGTGAACGTATTTATACGCTATTTACCTCAAACATATCTTTCCCTCGGCTGTTAATGCATTGAAAATGATCGAAAATACCTTTGGCATCAACATCGTGCCCGAAAATGATGATGATAGACTGAAAGCGCTTAAGCGTTACCGAATTTCAGATACACCATCCGAAGATAGCTTCGATGGGATTGCCAAACTGGCTACTCAAATTTTTAATGTTCCCATTTCTTTACTTTCATTAGTAGATGCAGAAGCTGTATTTTTTAAAGCAAAAATAGGGATGGGGAGAGCTAAAGAAGCCAATAGGGGGAAAAGTTTATGTGCATTAGCCGTATTAGATAAAAACGTAACTGTATTTGAAGATGCGTTAAAGGAACCCTGTTTAATGGCCAACCCGAATGTGGTAGGCGATTTTGGATTAAGATTCTATGCAGGAGCCCCTTTAATTACGAATGATGGTTTCCTTATCGGTACACTTTGCATCATCGATCAACACCCAAGGGTATTCACAGATTTAGAAAGAAGCATTCTGGAAGGATTGGCCAGCACGGCCATGGATCAGATTGAGTTGCGAAGATCTGCATTAGATACCATTGATGAACTCACTACCTCAAATACTGCTTTAATTACAGCCCAACTTGATCTTAAGGCAAGTATCGAAGAACTTGCAGCAACCAATGAAGAACTTAACGCAGTACATGAAGATTTGAATAAATCTTATGAACTCGCTGTTCTCTTAAATAGCAACCTGGCGAAGAGCGAGCTTCGGTTCAAATCTTTTATTAAAAAAGCGCCTATTGCCATCGGAATCCTGAGTGGCAGAGAACTGACAATTGAGGTTGCAAACGATATGTTACTAAGCGTTTGGAGTAAGCAAAAATCAGTAATTGGAATGCCCTTCGCAGTAGCAATGCCTGAGTTAAAAGGCGAGGCCATTTTAGCTGTTCTGGATGATGTTTTTACTACCGGCATAATGTATAATGGAAAAGAAGTAGTGGTACAACTGGATTCTGAAGGCTTGTTGAAGGACCATTATCTGGATTTTATTTACTATCCTCTTAAAAATGATAAAGGTGAAACTTCTTCGATTATGGTAATTGCTAACGATATTACTGATCGGGTAACCGCACGTGAGGAGCAGCAAATGCTTAACCATCAATTAGAAATGGCATTGCGTGCAGGCAGACTTGGTTCTTATAGTATGGAGATTGCCACAGGTGATATTACCTGTTCAACGCAATGGAAACATAATTACGGGCTAACGGGTGAAGATAAAGTTAACCAAACTAAATTGCTGGAATTGGTTGTTCCAGACTACCGGCTTTATGTAACAGCGCTTTTAGAAGATGTAATTGCAAAGCAATCTGAATACCATGCAGAATATGTGGTGAGATGGCCTGATGAATCGTTACACTGGATCAACGCATCTGGCATGCTGCTTTATGATGCAGATGGGAAAGCTACCCACTTAACTGGTGTAAGTGTAGATATTACCACCCGAAAAAACTATGATCAGCAGAGGGATGATTTTCTGAGTATTGCAAGTCATGAGTTGAAAACGCCAATTACCAGTTTAAAGGCCAGTTTGCAATTGCTTTCAAAGTTGAAAAATAAGCCTACGCACGAAATGCTACCGAAATTAATCGAACAATCGAGTATAAGCATGGAGAAAATAAATGCTTTGGTTAATGAGTTGCTTAACATGAACCGCATTAGCGAAGGACAGTTGGAATTGGAAAAAACAACTTTTAAAATATCAGAAATGCTAAATAGCTGTTGCAACCATGTTCGCGTGGCTGGTATATATGATTTGGTTATCAAAGGCGATTTGGACTTAGCGGTATTTGCAGATGAACATAGAATTGATCAGGTGGTGGTAAACCTCGTAAACAATGCGGTGAAATATGCCTCAGACTCATCAGAAATCCAGTTGATTGTAGAAAAGATTGAAAATGAGGCAAAAGTTACGGTAAGGGATTTCGGGAATGGAATCAGTGCTGACGTTCAACCCTATTTATTTGATCGGTATTACAGAGCAAGCTACAATGGCAGGGCTTATTCTGGTTTAGGGCTGGGCCTTTACATTTCATCAGAAATTATCAAAAGGCATGGAGGGAAAATGGGCGTGGATAGTACGTTAGGTGAAGGAAGCAGCTTCTGGTTTACCATCCCGTTAAAATAATTTCGCAATAACCTAAAGTATATTCTTATCGTTTATTTTTTTTTGACATTGTAGCTAAGCTGATGCCTTCTATCGGGCTGAAGAACTTTCTCCTGTCATTGATGTACTTTTTTCTAAATGTTTCGTTTACACCCGAAAGGATATAAATGTTAACTCCCTTAAGGTGGGAATTTTCCAATTGCAATTCTTCTGAAAATAATACATGCCGGGCGAGTTTAGACACTACGTCTCTGGTATCTTTAGATAGATAGAGGATTGTTCCGGAGGGAAGATTGGCCGGAGACTCCAGCATGAAACTATTGTTGGCCGAGATAACCTGCGGTGATGAAAATGTAGCGTAAAATTTTAAGGCGCCAGCAATGGCATAGTTATCAGTGAGCAGCACCATAGGTTTGCTGTTCAAATTATTGCGCTGTACTGTAGAGATCTTATCAGAAAGCATTTTCCACCCTGTCATATCTGCAAAAAACTGTGGAATAGTACCACTCGATCCATCTTCCCACACCATTGGTCTGGAGAATGAAGTGTAAGCCACCATTTTTTTAATGTAATTGCGGCAAATGTAAATAGGGAATACCGGGATAACGAGTGGCAGGCAAAGTAAACCGAATAAATAAATAGTGCCTACAAAAATATACTTTGGCCACACACGAGACTTAAACATCATTTCCCAGCAACAACCTCCGGCAGCAAACAGTATAGGGAACATCCCTAGGCCATAATACAGTTTGCCTTTTAATAAAGCGAGCAAAATTACGAGTATCACCAGCGTAACCGGCCATACCTGGTTAAATTTATTTCCGTTTTTCCTTATGATGAGGAAGAAAAAACCTGCTGTCCATACAGAAACACCCGCACCATGAAAGAAAAAGAGCTGGAACAAGTAATCAGATATGTCAAGAGAAAAAGCCTGTGTTCCTACCAATTTCAGGTAACCAAAAATTGGAAAGCCGTAAAACCATTGCCACAACAGGTTTGGAACAATAAGTAATGTAAACAGCAAACTAGGGCCGATCAGCTTTCGTCCAATAATTTTTAAATTCCTGTTATAAGTGATCAGCCAGCCTACAACAATCGCTGCCAGGTACATTACAATGGTATATTTATTTAGCATCCCAAAGCCTAAAGTGCTGGCAGCAAGATATAGAAAAACTGTTTTCTTCGTTTGCTGAAACCTCAGTATAGAGAAGGCCAGAAGTGCCCAGAAAAATTCGTCGAATACAACTGGCTGTAGTAAATAGGAGGTAGCTAAAAAAGCAGGTGAACAGATTATCGCAGAGCAGGCAATGGTAATTCCAAGTTTCTTTGCGCCCAGATAGTGTGCCATAAATCCGGTAAGCATTACCGTAACGGCAGCAAAAATGCAAGGTATAATCCGCCAGGCGGTAATAGAAGTGCCAAACAAAGCCGATGCTATTTTTGCCATCCAGGTTACAAAAGGAGAGATATCTAAAAAACCCCAGGCAAAATGTTCACTTAATGAAATATAATAGAGTTCATCTGCATGGAGCCCATAGTTAGCAATACCTGTTAAATGAATGCCAAATTTTAAAAGACCAAAGAAACCAATAAGTAACCAGGTATCTCTGCCTGTTTTTGAAACTGGCGATGTGGTATTAGAGAAAACTTTCTGCGTTGAATGATGATCTTTTTCCTGGCTAGATACGTAAAATGAACTTCTGCTAACTATATTCATTATTTACAAACGCCATTTTTTTTCCATCTGATCAACCCTAAAAGGATGAATAGGATATTATCATTCATGAATTTGTATCTTTTTTAAATTTAATTGACTCCAATTTTGTTGACTCATGATGATGTGCATGACTTATATAACATCAATTTACATAAATTGATTTTAAAAAAATATTTTAGGTGAATCTGTAGATTTTTTTAACAATTAGTCACTTAATTTTCGTGATAATTTATCCTTTAAATCTCTTCAGTAGTTATTCTTTAATACTGCTAATATGTTACTTAATTATACTAAATTTCCTTGACCAAATTCAATTAACTTCTCTATAATCGGCATTGTTTTTAGGCCAAGTTCTGTCAATCGATATTCTACTCTAGGAGGGATCTCAGGATAAGCTTTCTTAATAACAAGTTTCTTTTCAACTAGCATATTTAACTCTTGAATAAGCATTTTCTCACTTATACTTGGAATAGCTCTTTTCAGTTCACCATATCTCATCACATCATCATTAATCTGGAAGATAATCAATAGTGTCCATTTACCACCTAGAAGACCTAAAGATGCTTTAACAGGACAATTATCGTCGCAAGGGATAATTTCTTTTACTTTTTTTTCCATTGATATTCAGTTATTCTAACTAAAGAGTAAGTACCCTACTAGTAGGTAGGTACTTGTACAAAGGTATGTAATTATTGAAATTTGTTCAAGTTTAACTTTATAACCATAGAAAAAATGAGAATTTTAGTCTTTGGAGCCAACGGCTCACAACAGTTCCATATTATAGCAGAAGCAAATAAAAAAGGTGCCGAAGTAATTGCTGCAACCAGCGCTGAGAAAAATTTTGGAAAATTAAAAGCGGCTGGAGCGGAGCCTATTTTAGGAGATATGAGTAACGCCGCCACAATGTTAGCGATTACCAAAAACATTGATGCAATTGCCTTTATGATTCCGGTTTCTTTACCAAATCCGTTTGATGGATTGGAATTTTCTAAAAATGTTATTGATGCTGCCCGGGTTAATAAAATCAAAAAGATTGTTTGGAATACCAGTGGCTGGCTTCCCGAACAAAAAACTGGTATACCCACTGATGATGTTAAATTAGATATTAGAGATTACCTGGTAAAAAGTGGAGTGGATTATGTAATTATCGAACCCACAATTTATATGGAGAATATGATGGGTGGCTTTTGTGCCCCATTTATTTCTAGTGAAAGAAAATTAGCATATCCTACTCCTGAAGCAATGCCTATCGGATGGATCGCTTCCAGAGATGTGAGTGCACTAGTGGTTGAAGCTATTTATCATCCTGATTTAAAAGCTGATACTTTCCAGGTGAGTGGTTTGGAAAACCTAAGGGGCAAAGAATTGGCAGATAGATTTTCAATCGGCGTTGATGAAAAAATAGTTTATTATACCCAACCACCTGCAGAATTTAAAGGTATTCTTGCTCCATTTGTAGGTGAAGCAGCTGCAGCAGCTGTTGCATCCTATTACGAATTCTTGCAAAATGCAAACGAATATCCTTCTAGGTTTAATCCAAACATGGGTGATGTTCTGGAAAAATTGCCAGTTGAAATGACTTCTTTAGCGCAATGGGCAAAAGATAACAAAAGCTTTTTTATTAAATAATGAACATATGTAAGCAAAAAATGTTGCAGCATCAATCTTTGCTCCCTTGGCAAATGGTGAAAGCCCTTTCTTTAAACCCAAAAACAAGTGGAGCCAACCAGGAAACAATAAGTTTTCTGATTTGAAGAACAATCTTGATAAAGTTTGTAAAATGTCTGAGCGCGTAATGATTGATACATCGGTGAACATGACAGTGAAACCCGATGGTACAATGATAAAAAGTGTAGGACTGGTAGCAGTACCTCTTTGGTCTGCCGCAAAAAAAGAAATGAAGAGTATGGTGCTGGCCGGAACAGACTTATTTGGAGTTAAAGCAGCAAAGATTGTTTACGTCTGGACATTCTCATATGATCAACAAGTCCATGATGAATTTTGGGGGAACTAAAACCTTAAATAATATAGACGGAGACGGTTGGCAATTTAAGCTATGCCGCTTCGTTTTTTATCTTAAACGAAGTAGGGTAGGGTTATGTGCTGTGCTTTGTGGATTCTTCGCTGCGCTCTGAATGATAATAATTCTTAATACCTAAATAGTTAATTACACTGATGAAGTTCTGCTACGCGCTTTCGCTTTGAAACTTCGTAAGTTAAACTTGGTGCCCTGATCTTCAATTTCAGGTTCTCAAAATTATATTACACTATTTTTATTTTCATACGCCAAAATTGAATGGCAAGTTATATATTTGCCGCTCAAAGTTCCCATAGTTCAATGGATAGAATTGTGGTTTCCGGTACCACCGATGGGGGTTCGAATCCCTCTGGGAACACTTAAGAATTTATTCTGTTTGGCATTAAAAAGAAAAGGAAGCACCAAGGCTTCCTTTTCTTTTTAGGCTTAAAAATAAAGATTAATCATTTCGATCAATAATTTATCTACAATATTAGTTTATCAAACTAATTAACATCCCACCATAAACGATCTACAATTTTGGCTCTTTGCTGCGGCTGTGGATTTGCTGTGATTTCAGAATTTGGATATAAAACTCTTCTCGGAATTTCAGAAAGTGCATTTCTTACTTTCGTTAAAGCAGGAAATCCGGTTCTGCGCCAATCAGTATAATTTTCAGAATTGAGGAAGTTCGATATAGATTTCTCTTCCATGATTAAACGTAATGCGTTTGATGCATTTAACGTGCCTCTTGCAGCAAGATAGTTGTTTGCATCAGCAGTGCTTACCCCAACCTTTTCCATATGGCGAAGTACACCTTCCATATAAAACGGTTGTGCTGCACTCGCACCCGAGATAATCAATGTAGCTTCAGCCTTTAAAAACGCCGCCTCTGTATAATTTACAAGGTAGTTGCTGGCGCTTGCACCAGCGTAAAACGCTGCAGGAATGGAGTAAGATTCCAAACTTCCAATTTCGTTAAGACCGATTTCCCTGCCTGTATATAAGCCAGTTTGAACAGATGGCTTAATCATTTTACTTAATCTTGGATCGTTTCGTGTTTTAAAATTATCTACAAAAGTATTTGCAAGTACGAAGGTGGTACCTGGTAAAAAGTTCTGTTGCCATGGGTTTTCTGCACCTGCGGTACCGTTAAATGCAACTTTAAAATCGTCGTCGTTGTTTAGCATGCCATTGGTTAAGGCGGTCAGCGCCAGTTGCGCCTGTGCAGCAGGGGTTGTTCCCGGTGCTTTGGTCAGGTGCATATAATAGCGGGCTTTCAATGTATAGGCTAGTTTTTTCCACTTGGCCATATCTCCGAAATAGACAAGGTCATCGGCACCGGGTGCCAGTCCGGTATTTTGGTCTATATTGGTAATACTTTCATCTAACAAACGCTGAATCTGCACGTAAATCTGTTGTTGAGTATCGTAAACCGGAGTAGGTGTTGTTGTTCCTTTAAAAGCCTGGCTGTAGGGAATATCACCCCAGGCGTCGGTTGCATAACCCAAAGTGTAAGCGGTTAAAACTTTACCAATTGCTGCGTACTTGGAATTACCATTTGTAGCCGCTTTGGTAGTCAGTAAATTGAGGTTATTTAGTGTTCTCACATAAACGTTATTCCAGTCACCATCCATGTCTACACTGAACATTTGGTAAGTGCCAAAGTTGGGTGCAACCTGGTTTAGTGCCATAACCTGCAAATACTGCTGAAGAATAACACTCAGGTTGGCATCTCCAGATGCATTGATGTTCTGTGAAATCAGCATCTGTATTGGGGGCAACATTAGCGATTCCTTTACATCAATTGGTCTGTTCGGATCGTAATTAACGTCTATATATTTTTTGCATCCAGCGAAAGCTGTCATTAATGCGAAACTTAGAATAAAATATATCTTTTTCATGATGATTGTTTCTTTGTGATACCTATAATGTTAACTTCAAGGCAAAATCTACTGACCTTGATGTTGGGGTGGAGAAGGAGTAAATTCCTTGCGAACCGTTTGACGATCCGAAAGAACTTACTTCAGGGTCGCCGCCGGTAAAATGTGGTGCATAGATCCATAAATTTCTACCGGTTACCTGAAGGCCTAATGTTTTGAAAGGGGTTTTTTGAAGCCATGCTGGTTTAAAATTGTATCCAAAACTTACGTTTCTCAATTTTACATAGGTACCATCCTGAATTACAGATTCCAGTACACTGTTAATGCGTTGATAATAAGCCTGGCCAGAAACTGAAACTGCGTTCGGTAAACCTGTGTTAGCGTTTATACCATCTACAATACGGGGTTCGCGGTTCTCCGTCACTTTTGGTGTGCCATAGAAATAACCGTATCCATCAACATTGTTCTGGATGTCGCCACCCTTTTTCATGTCGAAAGAGAAACTCAGGGTGAATTGTTTATACCTGAAGTTGTTAATGATTCCACCCATCCAATGTGGATTAATGTCGCCGATAATTCCCTGCTCATCTGCCGCAAACGGTAACCCATCATCTCCGGTTAATATTTTACCATCGCTGTTTCTGGCATAACGCGTACCGTAAATTACACCGTATGGTTGGTTTACAAGGATAAAAGTAAATCCGTTACCAACCTGGTTGAGGTTATTATAGATGGACGTAACCTTATTTCTGATTCTGCTATAATTTAAGGTAAGGTCCCAGCTAAAATCTTCCGTTTTGATTGGTCTTGCAGTTAGTAATACTTCAATACCTTTGTTTTGCATACCAGCTGTATTTACACTGGTAGAATTGAAACCGGTAGATGGAGCCAGTGCCACATTCGGAATAATCCCATTTTTGGTTTTTTTGTCAAAATACGTAACTTCTAAACTCAAACGGTTTTTGAAGAAGCCAGTTTCCAGGCCAACTTCAAATTCGTTGATCCGCTCATTTTTTAAGTTTGGATCGCTTAAGGTGCCGCTAATTAAGAAGCCGGATTGTCCTTGATATGGAAAGGCAATGTTTCTAACAGTTTGAGATTCGTAAGGAGTTAGTAAACTATACGGGCCAATACTTGCATTTCCAACCGTACTGTACGATAACCTTAATTTACCGAAACTCATGATATCAGAAACTTCTTTAGAGAAGAAATTGGAGAAGATGAAGCTCGTAGCAGCCGATCCGTAAGGATAAAAACTATTGTCTTTTGCTAATACAGAAGTACCATCATATCTACCTGTTAGCGATAAAATTAAAAACTTTTTATAATCAATGTTCGATTGAAGATAGAAGCCGATTTTTCTGGTAAGGTAACTTCTTTCTGAAAAATTTATCGTTGATGTAGAGGCGATGTTATCAAAACCTGGAACAGTGATTCCAACGCCATTGGCATAAGAACTTTGATAATAGGTAGAGATGATGTTATTACCCAGAATTGCGTCGATATTAAAATCGCCATAATTCTTGTTCGCAGAGATAATTAAATCATTATTGTATTGTCTGAAATTAGAAGAGTTGTTTACAATTCGTCCGTTAGGATTGGATACGGATAATAAAGATTCGTGATACTTTCCTAATTCGGTATAAACATCAGCTCCAAAACGCTCTGTAATGGTTAACCAACTAAGTGGCTTGTAATTGGCGTTAAAGGTGGGCAAAAACCTGTTCACCACAGAGGTGTTACTGATATTATCTAACACCCAGTAAGGGTTGTTCCGGGAGAAACGGAATAAGCGTTGAGATCCATCCGGATTGGTAGCTGGCTCTAAATTATAAGAGACTGGGGCAGAGAAAATGGTCCATACCGGACTTTCCAAAGCATAACCTTCTGGTAACCTGTTATTTTTGGTATTGGCGTAATTTAATGAAAAGGTCATGTCGAGATTCTTTAAAATCTGCGTGCTAAACTTTCCAAAAACAGTATTTCTATCGAAAGAGGTAGTAGGTACCGTTCCTTCCTGTGCCAGATTAGTGTACGATAGAAAATAAGAGCTGTATGTTCCACCACCATTTAAACCAATGGTATTGGTGTAGGTTTTGCCCGTTTTAAAGAAAAGATCGGATTGATCATAAACCTGCGCAGGCTGGCCGTTGATTTTCAGGGTGTCCATTCTGGCACCCCAGGAGGTGCTCGTTTTTTCTGTAACGCCATCGAAATATCTTCCATTCGATCCCAGAGAATACTTGTTCTGGATCTCTGGCAATAACGGTGTTTCTAATGATAAGGAAGAAGAAAAACTAAGCGAAGGTTTTTTGTTCTGTGCGCCTGCTTTGGTCGTAATAATTATCACGCCTTTGGCGCCATCAGAACCATAAAGCGCAGTTGCTGCTCCACCTTTTAATACGTTGATGCTTTCTACAATGTTGGGGTCTAAATCCGCAATCCTGTTTGTACCAGGTCCTGAATTTAAATTACCTGTTTCGTCGTTATTCACGGGAATACCGTCAATAACCATTAGGGCTTCATTATTTCCATAAAGCGAATTAGCCCCCCTGATTACAATTCTTGATGAACTCCCTGGTGTACCTGAAGAACTCGTGATTTGCACGCCAGAAACTTTTCCGGCCAGTGCATTAACTAAATTTGGTTCTTTAGTTTGTGTAAGCTGCTCGCCTTTTACTTCCTGAGAACTGTAAGTAAGGTTGCGTTTTTCGCGCTTCACGCCAAGGGCTGTTACCACGACTTCACTTAAATTCTGCTGATCGTCTTTAAGTGAGATTATAATCGGGTTTTGCCCGGCGTATGTAAATTCTCGCATTTCAAATCCTATTCCGCTAATGACCAGTACCGAAGGGTTTGTTGTTTTAATTGCGAAATTACCTTGTGAATCTGTTGATACACCTTGAGATGTACCCTTAACTTTTACCGTAATACCTGGAAGTGCTGCTCCAGACGCATCAGTTATTTTACCATTTACAAGTACCGTTTGGGCATGTAATTGAATAAAACAGAGCATGGTTACGGCTAGTAAAGCAGTCTTTAGTTTAGTTAGCATGTTGTTTGTAAGTTGGTTTGCTCAAATTTAAGCCACTTTCAAACCACATCTGCTGATGATTTTATCAGGTATTAACCGTAAATTAACAAGAATGTTACTTGTTTTGCCGTTTACAAGTTAAAACTCAATGTTTGTTAACTTCTTATAATCTATCGGCTGATATCCTTAATACACTTTATAGAAAAACCATACTTCATAAATTTAGCATCCCGCTCAATGTTAGCAAAAGCCAAGAAAACCCTCGAACTCCAATGGTAAAATTCGAAACTTCCTTGAGTAGTCCAGTAGTAACCATTGCTTTTTCGCATATAAGATTGTCCATCTGCGTCTTTATAACCGCCTGGTAATGCAGAAAATCCTGTGGCATTGTTCCCTTCAGTAAAGGATGGCAACCAATGTTGAGTTCCTCTTTCTTTTAAGAGAGAGGCGGCAATAGAATCTGAACCAACAAATTGTAACAACTCTCGTAAGTCTGCTTCTGTTGGAATTCGCCAACCTTCCGGCGCTATCTCGCGTTTATCACTGATACAATACCAATTATAGAGTAACCCGTAATCAGTGGCAAGAGAATCGTTGTTGGCATAATTACTATATGCAGCACGGCCATCTATAGTCCACTCGGATGCATTTTTGGCAGCGGCAATGAGATCTCCATTGTTAAATCTTGTTGTTCTTAAATTTTCAGCCATCCAGGTCTGATTTCCAATTCGAATACTATGGTATTCATTCCCATCGATATCTGTAAACGTATCGTTTTTACCACAAGCAAAAAGTGTTGCAATAAACAGGGTAGCAATCAGTAGTTTTATATCACGTATTAAAAATGTCTTCATCGTTTAAAAATCTGTTTCGCCATTCAATTCGAAAGAAATGATTTCGCCCTTCTGCTCATAGAGGATCAGGTAATCCTGTTCCAGCTTTCTAATTAAAAAACCATTCTTTTTAAGCACAAGCGATTGTGCTTTAGGTTTAACAATATCCGTTTGGCCAGTCGGCTTCACATCCAATGCTATTTCTACCCCTTTTTTTTCAAATTGCCCCAAACTAAATGGAGATTGCCAATAGTGGTATTTCTCATTATCTGAAATGGCAATTACGATCTTGATAACATGATCTGTTTGTATAAGAAATGCAAAATCACTTTTTTGATCATTGTTTATATCAGTTGTTGCCATCGAAGGAACAGTGTTGGCATCATAAAAATCCCAGAAAAGAGGAGCGTAGTCAGATTTTTTGATGAGTATGCTATTGGAATATTTCTGCTGTATCGCTTCCGTTATTTTCTTTGGAAAATTGTAGCCAGCATTATTAACCAGAACTGGAGAAGGTTTTTTATCCAGTTTAATTTCATCCGGATTGCTACAGCCTGTAGATAATATCTGCATGAGGTAGAAAAGGAACATGCCGATAACAAATCTTTTAATTTTCAATAAGCGGGATTCGAATACCCGCTTATTGGAAAATTGGATGTTACCAGCTACCATTTGCAGCTGTGTAGGTTTGTCCGTTAACTTTTGTACTGCAATTTACTGCATTTTGATGTTGTACGTTCGGATGACCATTGCTTACTGTGCCTGCTAAAACTTTTGTATTGGTGGCATCTTGTAGGAAAATCCCCTGGATGGCTGTGTTTGCAATATCAACACTATTCACGGTACAGCCGTTACTACCTGTAACACTGAAAAAACCGCGACCACTGCCACGCGAATAAACTTTCGTACAGGTAACATTTGGTCCATTGCTATTGGCCACACGGAAAGTTGCATAACCAGTAACTGAGCCAGTGGTGCTATTGTTTGTTCCCGTAACTGTACCTACAGTACCATTTTTGGATTGATTGAGTAAAACGCCACAGGCCGCATTATTGCTGGATGTTACATTACCGATAGAGAAGCCATCAAGCCCGTAGGTTTCGATAGAATTATCTCCGCCGGTAATATTAATTGTTCCACTAATATTGAGGTTACTGGTAGAGCCACTACTGTTATCTACCCGGATGCCCAGGCCGAGATCAGTTGCCGGTACAGCAATATTCATGGTAATGTTGCTGATGTTCATACCATTGCAACCCTTAAACCAGATGCCATAACGTGGCTTGCCCGTTACCTTTAAGTTTTTAACCTCTATGTTTGATTTTCGATCCGCCCAAACCGGAATAATTAATGCATCGCCGCTATTGGCATTAAAAGTTTGGCCAGAAAAATCCAATCCGGTATTACTTGCCATGTTAACATACTTCAGCGCTCCGCCCGAACTTCCTGATGCGCCGGAGACACGAATAGTAACCCACTCTTTCGCCGTTCTGCCAGCGGTAAGTCCGTTTATTGCAGCCTGAATAGCCTGAATGTAATTTGTACCCGTGTATTTATTTACGCCATTTACAGTGGCTGTAAAGTTCCCGCCAGAACCGGTAACTTCTCCAGCTGAGGTGGCCGCGGTTGCTGCGGCTGTTGCCATTAATTTTGACTGATTACTAAAAGTTTCCAGTTCTGAGGAATCTTGCAAATTGTCGGATTTCTTACATCCATTTAAAGAAAATAGAAGCATAAAAACAGCCAGGCCTTGCCAGGTTATTTTTTTAATTTTTTGATTCATATGAGTTATATATTTTGGTTTACTCAAATCTATTAACCTTTAATTCATAAACCGTCATGTACAGTTATGTCTATTAAAACATGCATTTTTTGTTTTGCCTAAGGGGTCTGTAACATGCCATTCACTGATACTCATTTTTAGTAGTAGGGATATTATGGTACACCAAATCATGGAAAGGGTTCCAGTGGAAAGTTTATAGGTATATTTTGGATTAAAAAATCATTAAATCTTTTCTTAGAAACTAAGTTGTAACTTATTTGTATCTATTTCTGCTGGATTGGAGCATTTTGATCATTGAATTTGGAAGTGCATCGTTTGCTTTATAAAAATAAAAACGCACCTTTGCGAACCGTTAATAGAGGTTAAGGCATGTAGTAAAAATAAATAGTTGTTTATGGAAGAATTGGTTGTAGATGAGGTTCGGGAAATACTCGAAAGAGAGGATGATAAGGCGTTAAAGCAATATCTGGATCAGCTCAATATCTCTGATGTTGAAGCTTTGATTGACGAACTTCCCCAGTGTGCAGCCAAATTTATAGATACCATTTCGCTTAACCGTGCAGTAAACGTTTTCAGAATTCTTGATTTTCCTACCCAGGAACGGATCATTAAAAAACTTTCAGGCAATAAACTGAATCAAATTATCAAAGATTTGCCTCCTGATGATCGTACAGCACTTTTTGGAGAGATGAAAGGCGATGTAGTGAAAAAAATGATTTCACTCTTACCTTCAGAAGAACGGAAGGAATCGCTTGCCCTTTTAGGCTACAACGAATATAGCATTGGCCGTTTAATGACGCCAGATTATATAGCCGTAAAGCCAGAATGGTCTGTTACCAGGGTATTGTCGCACATTAGGCGGTATGGAAAAAACTCCGAAACCATTGATGTGGTTTATGTGATTGATAAAGATGGGGTTTTACTTGATGATATCAGGATCAGGGAAGTATTACTTGCAGATCCGGATGCGATTATCGGAGAGCTTACCGATAAACGATTTATTGCATTAAAAGCGAATGATCCACAGGAAGATGCCATCAATATCTTCAGAATGAATAATCGGGTAGCCCTACCGGTAGTGGATGAAAATAATATTCTTCTTGGTATTGTAACGGTGGATGATATCCTTTGGATTGCTAACGAAGAATATACGGAGGATATGCACAAAATAGGGGGTACCGAAGCATTGGATGAACCCTACCTGGATACCTCTATTTTTAATCTCGTTAGAAAAAGAGTAGGTTGGTTAGCAATTTTAATGCTCGGAGAAATGCTCACCGCTACAGCTATGGGCTTTTTTGAAGGACAGATTCATAAAGCAACGGTTTTGGCTTTGTTTATTCCATTGATAATTTCCTGCGGAGGAAACAGTGGTTCACAAGCCTCCACCTTAATTATACAGGCCATGGCTCTGGGAGAAGTAACCATAAAAGATTGGTGGCGGGTAATGCGTAGAGAACTTACTTCTGGCTTTTTACTGGGTTTTTGTTTAGGTATTATTGGCTTTGCAAGAATCTTTTTCTGGCACTTAGCCTGGCCTAATGCTTATGGAGAACATTGGGTGTTAATTGCATTTACCATTAGTGTTTCATTGGTTTTCGTAGTGCTATGGGGATCATTAAGCGGATCAATGTTGCCAATCATTTTAAAAAGACTTGGGGCCGATCCTGCAACTTCATCAGCACCTTTTGTAGCAACCCTGGTAGATGTTACCGGCTTGATTATATATTTCAGCTTTGCTTTACTATTTTTAAAAGGCGTTTTACTTTAAGTTAAAATTATGCAAAATAAAATCACAACTCTGTTTACTGATATTGGTGGGGTACTATTAACTAATGGCTGGGATAGACATGCCAGGGGAGAAGCTTCTGTGTTATTTAACCTCGATTCTGTTGATTTGGAAGAACGTCATCACCTTACCTTTGACACCTATGAGGTTGGAAAGTTAACACTTGATGAATACCTGGAACGCATTGTTTTTTTTAAAGAACGCACATTTTCTTACGATGATTTTAAAGAATTTATGTTCAAAAAATCATTGCCTTATCCGGAAATGATTGAACTGATCTGCGAGTTGAAAAAGAAATATAACCTGAAAGTTGCGGTAATCAGCAATGAAGGAAGAGAACTGAATCAGTACCGCATCAATACTTTCAAATTGAATGAGTTTGTAGATTTCTTTGTTTCTTCTAGTTTTGTTCACTTCCGTAAGCCGGACGCAGATATTTTTAAGGTGGCTATTGATATTTCACAAAGTGATGTAGAAACAAGTTTGTACATCGATGATCGGATGCTTTTTGTACAGGTAGCAGAAGGCTTAGGTTTAAAAGGTATTCATCACACTACTTATGAAGATACAAAAGTACAGCTCGCAGCCTATGGACTGGAAATGTAGTTGTTTTAAGCGGTTTTAGAGGTAATAATAAAGTATCCCTCAGCGTGCAGGGATTTACGCAGCATATTCCGCGAAATCAGTGTCATCTGCTTGAGGGAATGAAGTGTAACATCCGTTTTTCAATTACGTGTGATAACTAGCCTTTTCATCAGGTAAGAAAAAATGCTGTTTACAAAAAAAGCCACCCGAAGGTGGCCTTTATTCTAATATTCTTTTGCACTTAAACATTAAACCTAAAGTGCATAATGTCTCCATCTTCCACTACGTAAGTTTTACCTTCAACACCCAATTTACCAGCATCTTTACATGCATTTTCAGATCCTAAGGTTACGAAATCATTGTATTTGATTACTTCCGCACGGATAAATCCTTTCTCAAAATCAGTGTGAATAACCCCGGCAGCCTGTGGAGCCGTAAATCCTTTGGTGATCGTCCAGGCGCGTACTTCCTGTACACCTGCAGTGAAGTAAGTATAAAGATTTAATAATTTGTAAGCTGCACGAATGAGTTTGTTAACACCAGATTCATCGAGACCTAAATCGGCTAAAAACTCCTGACGCTCTTCGTAGCTTTCGAGTTCTGCAATTTCTGATTCTATTTTAGCAGAAATTACCAAAACCTCTGCACGTTCATCTGCAACACTTGCTTTTACCAAATCAACGTATTTGTTTCCGGTAACTACCGAAGCCTCATCCACATTACAAACGTACATCACAGGCTTCTGCGTTAACAAACCTAGATCTTCAATGAAATCAAAATCATCCTGTGCCAAAGTAGCTGTACGGATCGACTTACCATTTTCTAAATGTGCTTTAACCACTGTTAAAATTTCGTAAGTACGTTTAGCATCTTTATCACCGCCTGTTTTAGCCATTTTCTCAACTTTTTGAATCCGTTTATCAACGGTATCTAAATCTTTAAGCTGTAACTCGGTATCAATAATCTCTTTATCACGAATCGGATCTACGGAACCATCAACATGGATTACGTTTCCATCATCGAAGCAACGCAAAACGTGGATAATGGCATTTGTTGCACGAATATTTCCTAAAAACTGGTTACCTAAACCTTCGCCTTTTGATGCACCTTTAACTAAACCCGCAATATCTACAATTTCGATGGTATTGGGTTGCACCTTATTAGGTTTAACCAACTCGGCAAGTTTAGTTAAGCGATCATCAGGAACGGTAATTACGCCCACATTTGGTTCAATTGTACAAAAAGGGAAGTTTGCCGCTTGCGCTTTTGCGTTTGATAAACAGTTAAAAAGTGTCGATTTCCCTACATTTGGTAAACCAACAATACCACATTGTAATGCCATTTATTATAGTCTATAGTGTTTTGCAAAAATTAATTATTTCTAAGCGTCTCTTCGCTTTCGGCTTTCCGCTTTGAGCTTTAAGCTTTCCGCTTTGAGCTTTGAGCTTTCCGCTTTGAGCTTTCCGCTTTCCGCTTTCCGCTTTCCGCTTTCCGCTTAAAAATCGGGCAAAGATAAGCTTTTAAACTGTTTAATTAAAGCTGCTAATTTGTCGTAAAGGGATATTTTATCTAAGTTTATCGAAAATTACAGATTATAAATATGGAAGATTTAGAAAACGAAGAGCCGCAGGAAGTGAAATTGATTGTAACAGAAGAAATGCGGAGCTATATTTATGATATTACCAAATGGGCAAAATTCTTGTCGTTTGTAGGGTTCGCACTTGCTGCGCTGTTGGTTTTAGTTTCATTTAGCGTTCCGTCTCTTCTAGGAAGTAATCCGGCGTTGGCCAAACAGTTTGGTGCGTTAGGGCAAAGTGGCTCAATAGCAATAACGATTATCTATTTATTATTGGGTTTATTTTATTTCTATCCAAGCCTGTTGCTTCTCAAAATAGCTAACCACGGGAAACAAGGTGTTTTATTTGGAAATCAGGAAAGTTTAAACACAGCTTTGCAGAATGTAAAATCGCTGTTTAAATTTTGGGGAATCATTACCATTGTGGTAATTGTTAGCTATTTCTTTTTGATATTTATGGGTGGGTTAAGCATGGCTGTTGCGTAACTTTTTTGAACAGCAGTTATAAAAGTCATAGTACAAAAAAAAGCCTTTGTTTTAGACTGCCCCCAAAAAGTTGGACACTATTGGGGGCATTTTTATGAGAAAAAACAGAAGTCACACAGCTGAGTTTAGGCTAGAAATTGTGAAAGAAAAGCTACGTGGTATTTCTATCCGCGCGCTATCAACAAAGTGGAAGCTATCCACTTCTATCATCAGGAAATGGGTTGACCATCATCAGGCTTCGGGTGCATTAGGTTTATTACCTAAAAGCTATCATTATTATACTATCGAATTCAAGAGAAGTGTAATTGAGTCTTATCATAATAAAGGATTATCTTTACGGGGTTGCTGCTTGGCTTTCAATATTCCTACCCAAAGCACCATTATCTCCTGGCTCAAGAGATATGAGAAGTTTGGCATGGAAGGTTTAAAAGTACAGCACGGAAGACCCTGTGTTATGAAAAAAGATAAACCGGCCACTAAAAAAGATGCCCCCATTACCAGGGTAGAGGAACTTGAAAAAGAGATCTTATATCTGAAGGCCGAAAATGACTATCTAAAAAAGCTCGATGCCTTGACTCAAGCGAAACAAACACCGCAAAGGAAAAAGCGCTAGTTGTTTGTGAGTTAAGGCAACAACATCCGTTGGCTATTTTATTGAAAATATCAGGAATTGCCAGGAGTACTTATTATTACCACTTCAAAACAAAGTTACATCCCAGTAAGCATGCTGAGGCAGTTGAAGAAATATCAAAAATTTATCATCATCATAAAGGAAGGTATGGCTACCGAAGGATTACTATTGAAATGAAGAATAACGGGCGCCATATCAATCATAAAACTGTTTCAAAGTTGATGGGCTCCATAGGCCTGAAGTCGTTGATTAGAGGGAAGAAATATGTGTCCTATAAAGGTGAACTGAATACAGCAGCACCAAACTTATTCATGCAAAACTTTAGAGCCGATCAGCCATGTTTAAAGTGGGCAACAGACGTTACAGAGTTTAAAGTTAAAGACAAAAAGCTTTATTTATCTCCCGTTATAGAGTTGTTTAACGGTGAGATTATTAGCTATAACTTATCTGAATCACCTAACTTCAAACAGATATCCACTATGCTAACGAAAGCATTCAAGAAGTTTGACGGAAACTCTAAGCTAATTTTACATTCTGATCAAGGGTGGCAATATAGAATGGATAAATATAAAATTATGTTGAGGGCAAAGGGAATAACCCAAAGCATGTCTAGAAAGGGAAACTGTTATGATAATGCTATAATTGAAAATTTCTTTGGCACCCTTAAATCGGAGTTGTTTTATCTTAAGAAATACTCAACTATCAATGAGCTTAAAAAAGATATAAAAGAATATATTCACTATTATAATAACGACAGAATCAGACTTAATTTAAACGGGATGAGCCCGATAAAATATCGAGCTCATCAGTCTAATTAATTTTTTAACCTTGTCCAACTTTTTGGGTTCAGTCTATTTTTAGCAAAGGCTTTTCTGTTATATTTTATTTAGAACGAAAAATCGTCTGTTGTTTTAGGACTGTGCTCGCCATTTTCGGAGTATTCATAGCGTTTTTCAACAACGTCCTGGTGAGATTTAATATAATCGACAGTCTCATTTAAGCCTTCTGTAAACTTCTCAAAATCTTCTTTGTATAAGAATATTTTATGTTTTACAAATACACCGTCTTCTAATCTCTTTTTACTTTCGGTAACTGTTAAATAATAATCACCTGAGCGAGTAGCCTTCACGTCGAAGAAATAAGTTCTCTTGCCTGCTCTTACTTTCTTTGAAAAAACTTCTTCTCTTTCCTTGTTGTCGAATTCTCCCATGGTTGGTATTGATGTTGGTTTTTGGTTTCGGTAAATATAAAGCAAATATTTAAAGTTCAAAATACAATTTCATACAAATTAAATACTTCGTCCTTCTTCCTCCAAAAGTTGATTGTTATAAAGTTCCGTATAACGAGCATTTAAGCTAAGTAATTCACTGTGTGTGCCTTGTTCGATGATTATTCCATTATCCAACACTAAAATTTTATCTGCGTTTTTTATCGTCGAAATTCTATGTGCAATCAAAATACTGGTTTTTCCGTTCATCATTTTTCCTAGATTTTGCAGAATTTCTTCTTCCGTTTTAGTGTCAACAGCAGAAAGGCAATCATCAAATATTAAAATCTTCGGCGATTTTATGAGGGCTCTCGCGATGGATACGCGCTGTTTTTGTCCGCCAGATAATGTAATTCCGCGTTCTCCGAGCATGGTTTCAAACTTTTCATCAAAATCAATAATGTTATGGTAAACCGATGCATTTTTAGCCGCATTATAAACCTCTTCATCTGTAACCTGATCTAAGCCAAAGGCAATGTTGTTTTTAATCGTGTCAGAAAACAGGAAAACTTCCTGTGGAACAAAGCCAATCTGGGTTCGAAAGTTCTTTAAATTTAGCGACTTCAGGTTTTTTCCGTCGGCGGAGATGGATCCATCCTGTACGTCGTACATTCGCATAATCAAGTTTGCTAAAGTAGACTTTCCAGACCCGGTTTTACCGATGATGGCTACAAATTCCCCTGCTTTGATCTCAAAATTTAAATTTTTCAATGCCTGGATGCCAGTATCAGGGTAAGTAAAACTAACATTTTCGAACTTTAAATTACCCGTTATTTCTGTATTGTCTGTTTCGTTCGATTGAATGTCTGATGGAATATCTAAAAACTCATTAATTCTTTTCTGAGAGGCAGCAGCCCGTTGGATGAGTGAAGTAACCCATCCTAGCATGGTAACCGGGAAGGTAAGTTGGTTAATATAGATGATGAATTCTGCAATATTACCAGTGGTGATGCTTCCATTCATTACCTGGATCCCGCCAATATATATGGTTAAAATGGTGCTTAAGCCAATTAAAAGTAACATTGTTGGATAAAATAAAGCAGAAACTTTTACGAGGCTCATGGAGTCTCTCTTGTAATCATTGCTTTGAATCTCGAACATGTTCCTTGTATAATCTTCCCGAACATAGGATTTAATAATCCTAATGCCCGAAAAACGCTCTTGCACAAAGCTGGATAGCTCGGAAAGTCGTTCCTGAATTTTACCACTCTTCTTAAAAATCAATGTGTTTACATAATATATGATGATCACCAGGAAGGGGAGCGGCAATAAACAATAAGTGGCCAGCTTGGAGTTTACATCAAACATAGACCAAACAATCAGTACCGATAAAACAAAAGTATTGATTGTATACATGATGGCTGGCCCAACATACATCCTCACCCGGTTTACATCCTCAGTCGCCCGATTCATCAGGTCGCCTGTGTTATTCCGTCTGTAAAAACCTAAACTCAACTCCTGGTAATGCTGATAAATGTCGTTTTTCATGTCGAATTCGATATGCCTCGACATTAGAATAATAGTTTGACGCATAAAAAACAGGAATAAACCCCTCATGATGTAAAGTGCAATCACTAAAAAGCCAAAATAAAGGAGGTTGCTGCTAAATATACTGTAGATAATTTCTTGTCGCTCAAAACCATGAAAGAGGTTATAGATCTGAACGTTTTCTGTGATTAGATCTACCGCATAACCGATTACCTGTGCTGGCACGACGCCAAAAATATTGGAAATGATTACAAAAATACTTCCCGGAATAATCCACCATTTATATTTCAGAAAATATTTGTTTAGTCTGCGCAGATGTTTCATGTAATACAAACTTAGATAATTTTGTTATTTCATCCTGAATAATTATTCAATATAGCGGCTTATTAAACTTCATAGGTTTAATAGTGGCTTATAGAAGGATAAGGCTAAGTCAATATCAAATCGATTGGTTCGATCGATGCCACATTAACTTCAATAAATTAAAACTTGATTAACTAAAGATTAGAATGAAATTAATTTCGTTATAGTTATTGAAAATACACGCATTAATGGTTTTTTTATTTTAATTTTGCAGCCAGTTAGCCGAACGTTCATATGCCAGCAAATTCTTCGTCAGATTCATCTATTTTAGAGCAATTAAGTGCTTATGGGCATAAGAAATTGGTTTTTTGTAATGATCCAGACACTGGTTTAAAGGCAATAATAGCCATTCACGATACCACACTTGGTCCAGCTTTGGGTGGAACCCGCATGTGGAGTTATGCTACAGAAGGAGAAGCTTTAGAAGATGCCTTGCGTTTATCGAGGGGAATGACCTATAAAGCCGCTATTACAGGTTTGAATCTAGGTGGCGGAAAGGGCGTAATCATTGGCGATTCCAGAAAAGACAAAACTGAAACTTTAATGCGTAGCTATGGCAGGTTTATTAAAAACCTGAATGGCGAATTTATTACTGCAGAGGAAATGGGTACCAATACTAAGGATATGGAATATATCCGGATGGAAACCAATCATGTTACCGGAGTTCCAGAATCTATTGGTGGTGCCGGAAATCCTGCGCCATTTACTGCTCAAGGTGTTTATTTAGGGATTAAAGCAAGTGTTAAAGAAGTTTTTGGTACAGACATGCTTGCTGGAAGAACCATTGTAGTGCAGGGAATAGGAAACGTTGGAGAACATTTGGTTGCGCTGCTTAGAAAAGAAAATGCCGAGGTATTAATTAGCGACATTAACCAGGAGCAACTTACGTATGTTGCACGCAAATACAAAGCAAAACCAATAGAGGCTGATAAAATTTTCGGTATTGATGCGGATGTTTATGCGCCTTGTGCAATGGGTGCCACCGTAAACAATAAAACCATAGCGCGGATGAAATTTGCTATTATTGCTGGTTCTGCAAATAATCAGCTTAAAGATGAAGTTCTGGATAGTGAATTGTTATTGAAAAAGGGAATTTTATTTGCGCCCGACTACCTTATTAATGCTGGCGGATTGATTGCCTGCTATTCTGAGTTAACAGGTTTTGGTAAAAAACGGACCGTTCAGCTTACTGAAAATATTTACGATGCCACCAGGAGCGTAATTAAGTTGAGTAAATCTGAAAAAATATCTACAAATATTGCTGCAAATCGAATTGCTGAAAAACGAATTGCCGACATTAAAAAAATTAAATCATCATATTAATAATTATTAAAAACAGGTTTTATAAACCGCACTCGTTCTTACATTCATGTTAAACAGAAGGCACTTAAGAATCAAAGCTTTGCAAAATATTTTTGCATGGCAGATGGCAGACAAAAAAGACATTAAAGGAGATTTAAAACTTTTAATGCAAAGCATCGACAGCGTGTATGAAATGTACATCTGGATGTTATCGCTCATGGTAGAAGTGACAGAGTTCACTGCCAACGATGCGGCGGAGCGCGCAAATAAGCATTTAAAGACCGCAGAGGATTTAAATCCAAATTTAAAATTGCTGCATAATAAATTCAGCGTTTTAATGCAGCAAAACCCTGAGTATGTATCGGCGGTTAAGAAATACAAAGTTGATTGGGGGTTCGATCCCGAAATTCGTAAAACGGTATTCAATTCCTTAAAAGCATCTAAAGAATATGCAGACTATCTGGTAGATCCTAACGAAAGTTTAGAATCGTCAAAAGATATCATCAAATACATTTTCAGAAAAATTATCTTAAAGAACCAGGCTATTATCCAGGTTTTTGAAGAAAAGTTTATTAACTGGCAGGTTGATCACGAAGTGATGAAAGGGATGGTAGCTAAAACTTTGAAGAATTTTACTTTTGATGATCCATTCAAAAACAAATTAACTGAAATTAGTGCCGACTGGACGGAAGACAGCAAATTTGTGCAGGATTTATTTGTATATACCTTGCAAAATGATGTGAAGTATCAAGAAATGATTGCCGAAAGAACTAAAAACTGGGAATCGGAACGGATTGCTTTAATGGATACCATCTTAATGAAAATGGCTATCTGTGAACTGCTGAATTTCCCGTCAATTCCTGTTAAAGTAACCATCAACGAATATTTGGAATTATCAAAAGATTACAGTACACCGAAAAGTAACTCGTTTATAAACGGTATTTTGGACAAAATTTTAGGCGATCTGAAGAAAAATAATACCATTAAGAAAATCGGTCGCGGGTTAATAGAAGAGTAATTATGAAAAAGGTATTCATTCTTGCCATAGCTGTATTATCTTTTACAGCATGTCGTAATGCAAACAATTCAACTACAGACAATTCAACTACAGAAGTTGCTGGTTCAGATAATAAAACAGTGGTTTCAGCAGATGCGCCTGTAATCGTTTTTGAAAGAGAGATTTTCGATTTTGGGAAGATAGCTCAGGGTGAAAAAGTAAATCACGAATTTAAATTCAAAAACAAGGGAAAAACTCCGCTAATTATATCAAACGCTACTGCAACTTGTGGTTGTACGGTTCCGGAGTTTCCAAAAGAACCGATTTTACCAGGCAAAGAGGGTGTAATTAAGGTGACTTTTAATAGCCAGGGAAAAGAAGGAATGCAGGATAAGGTGATTACTTTAAACTCTAATGCAAACCCTGCAACAACTAGTGTGCACCTGGTGGGCGATGTTCGCGTGGCAAACTAAAAAGAATGGCTAATTTTAGCCGATTAAATGTTAACATACAAATCAAATTAATAAGAAATGACATCAACAGTAATTTTACAGGCAGCAGGTGGGGGCAATATGCTAACTACGATTGTACCAATGGTCTTAATCATGGTGGTATTCTACTTTTTCATGATCCGCCCGCAAGTTAAAAAAGCTAAAGAGCATAAAAAATTAGTAGCTGAATTGAAAAAGGGTGACAAAATCATCACTACAGCTGGTATCCACGGACGTATTGCAGATATGAACGATACTACCTTTTTAATCGAAGTAGAAGGTGGTGTGAAAATTCGTTTTGATAAATCAGCAGTTTCTTTAGATGCAACCAAAGCAGCAACTGCACCTGCAAAAGTTTAAAATATTCACTTACAATAGAAAACCGTCGTTCACCAGAGCGACGGTTTTTTTGTTTAAACGTTAATGGAAAATGTACCACATTTGCAGAAATGTAAAACTTCAAGATCAGGCACTTCTTTTACTTCTTTGCATCATTTCTATTTGAGCACCTGTTTACTTTTGCTACATTTGGCGATATTGTTGTAAACGGTTTCGCATCGATAGTCAATTAGATCATAAAATATGCCTTTTATTAGATTAACCCAAATAGAGAAAAGACGTGTGTTTACACTCTTGGCTTGTTTGTTTCTGGCAATTGCAGCATGGCTTTTTATGGCGTTAAACAACAAATATATTTATACGGCCAAAACGGTTTTAGTTTTTAAAAATACGCCCATCCGCCGTGCGTTTTATCCTTTACAATCAGATACTGTAGATTTGCAGGTAGAGGGAACGGGTTGGCAATTATTGTTTTCACGTTTAAGGATTAGTCCACCATCTATATCAGTTAACCTTAGTCAGCTTAATACAAAGGATTTTATTACGTTCTCCGATCAGTTGTATAACGTAAACAGGCAGCTTGAAAGCACACAAAAAGTTATTTCTGTAAGGCCAGATACCCTTTATTTTGATTTTACCAAGAGAACGGTTAAAAAGGTTCCCATAAATCTAGTGAGTAAACTGGATTTTATCAGCCAATATGGGATATCGAGTGATATCATTTTAAATCCAAAATATGTAAAGGTTGCCGGGCCTGCCGAAGAATTGAGTAAAATTACTGTCTGGCCAACAGACACCTTGAAATTGAGTAAAATTCAAGGCAGTACTACTGCTCGGGTAGGTTTACAGCACAGCATCCATAAAAATGTGAGTATTTACCCGTCATCAGTTGAAGTTAAATTGCCTGTGGATGAGTTTACTGAAAAAACGATTGAGGTGCCTTTAAAGATCAGTAATAATAAGAACTATAACAGCATCCGGTTATATCCGAAAAAAGTAAAGGTTACTTTTTTGGTTGCCTTGGGTAACTATAGTCAGGTGAATGAGAATTTTATCACCGCAATGGTAGATGTAAATGAATGGCGGGATCTGGCTCATAAGCAGTTTACAGTAAAGATAACCGCGTTTCCAGATTATTGTAAACTGATTAACATTAATCCATCAAAGGTAGATTTTGTAGTAGAAAAATAATGTATAAAGTAGGTATTACAGGTGGAATAGGCAGTGGTAAAACAACTGTATGCAAGATTTTTGAGGTTTTAGGCATCCCGGTATTTTATGCTGATATCGTGGCTAAACAAATCATGTTATCTGATCCATTGCTGGTAGCGGGCATCACCTCTACATTTGGTAAAGAAAGCTATTCTACGGATGGTAAATTAAATAACAAATACCTGGCTGGAATCGTTTTCAGTAACGAAGCACAACTGGCTAAACTCAATGCTTTGGTTCATCCTGCTGTGTTCAGGGCATTTGAAAATTGGGAAAATCAGTTTGATTCCACAATACCTTATACATTGAAAGAGGCAGCGCTGTTGTTCGAGAGTAATTCTTACAAAATGTGTGATACTTCTATTCTTGTTACTGCACCCATAGATTTAAAGTTAGCAAGGGTAATGCAACGGGATCAAGTTTCTGCAGATCAGGTGAAAGCCAGAATGGATAAGCAAATGAGTGATGAAGAGAAAGCAAAAATGGCAGATCATTTCATTGTGAATGATGAAAATAGTTCCCTTATCGAACAGGTTTTAGCGCTGCACAAGCAATTTTTGCTAACTGCTAAAGAGTATTAGCCTTTTGTGGTTACACACATATTAATGTTTTCAAATTCCTGCCTTAACCTTGAATTTTATAATTCTTGATAATGATTTTAGACGATTTTATCACCATCACACCAACTGGTTTATATTGTGTTTATGGTGATTTCTATTTAGATCCGCAACAGCCGGTAAGAGAAGCGGTTGTTTCTCATGCCCACGGAGATCACGCCATTGGTGGAAGTCAGAATGTGTACTGCACGGCTGCCACGGAATCATTCATGAAACATCGTTACCGGAAATTTGCAGCTGTAGATTTTCACATCAAAACCTATCATCAGCCATTTAAGATTAAGGATGTAACCATTACTTTCTATTCCGCCGGGCATATTTTAGGTTCTGCACAGGTATTAATGGCATATCAGGGGGTAACGTACCTTTATACTGGAGATTATAAAATTGAACCCGATCAAACCTGCGAACCTTTTGAGTTTGTTAAGGCTGATGTGTTGATCACAGAAAGTACCTTTGCTAATCCGGATACCAAACATCCTTCAGCCATAACAGAAATTGAGAAGCTAAACGCAACAAATGCTAATATTATGTTGGGCGCTTATGCATTAGGGAAAAGCCAAAGAATTATTCAACTACTTAATCAACATTGTCCGGATAAAAATGTAATGGTTCACCATAGTATTATACCTTTTGTAAAAATTTATGAGGATTATGGCGTGAAATTAGGGGACTATAAAATGTACGACAGAAAGGTGATGAAAAATAATCAGGAACAGCAGGTTTACATCGTTCCGCCTATGGTTTTTCACAGTTATCATAAAGCCATTAATGTCGTTCGTGTTTTTGCTTCAGGTTGGAAAAACCTGCAACAGCAAAATGGCATTTCTTTATATATTTCTGATCATGCAGATTGGGAGGCGATTTTGGAAACTATAGAAAAGGTGGCACCAAAGCAAGTTTGGACATTGCACGGTGACGGAACGCAGCTTAAAGACCATTTTAAAGATCGGTTGGAAGTAAAGATCTTGAACTAAGTAATAAGGTCTGACAAGAATTTAATTATACACAAATACCTCGCAACCAATTGTTTATTGATTTACACACTCAATAACTCACTCATGCATTCGGTCAATCATTCCAATAATATGAAAGAAGGAGAAGATTATTATTTCAATGAAGATGGTTTCATGGTTTTTACAGAAGCTTACCACCTAAAGCGTGGGGCATGTTGTAAAAATAGGTGTAAACATTGCCCGTGGGGATATGGCAAAAAGAAAGAGAAAAAATAAACGCAGTGCTTAAGTCTTGCCAGCAAATCTAACATGCTGATAAATAGCTTTCAGCAGGACATTAAAACCAAGGCTAAAAAAGTGTAGACTTTCATCTATATTTTTATATTCCTTTAGTTCCCAATTTTGATTTTCGTTGATGTGAAAAGCTTTGACAGAAATTTCGGTAGAATCGATCATAATGTATTCTTTTAATGAAGGAATATCTTTATAAAGATTAAATTTTTTACCCTTGTCGTAATTTTTAGTGGAAGGAGATAGGATTTCTATGATTACTGTGGGCAAAATTGAGGTGTCTTCATTAAATTTGCTATGTATTAAACCATTACAATAGATAGATATGTCAGGGTAAGTAAATAACGTATTCTCCGGAATACTCAACCGTTTATCACTTCCATAAGGTCTGCAGGGTTTTTCCTTAAGCTTATTAACAATTTCCCCGAAAACATTGCTAAAAATTTCATTATGGTTATCACTGGCACCAGACTTAGCAAATATCTCACCCTCGAAATATTCGTGCTTTTCTTGTGATGCATTTTCCAGTTCCAAGTATTCCTGAATGGTATAACGTCTCTTTCCGTATGCTACAGCAGGCTCATTTACAATATTATCCATATACTAATTTACCTGATTTATTGTTGAGGTTAAAAAATTAAACCCTTGAAAACAGATTGTGTTGTAAATGTTTATTTTACAGATTTTTAGTGTTTTTGTTTAGTTGTTAAATGCAATGCTTATGTCTTGCCAGCGAATCTAACATGCTGATAAATATCTTTCAGCATGATATTAAAACCCAGGCTAAAAAAGTGGAAACTTTCATCTATATTTTTATATTCCTTTAGTTCCCAATTTTGATTTTCGTTGATATGAAAAGCTTCGACAGAAATTTCGGTAGAATCGATCATAATGTATTCCTTTAATGAAGGAATATCCCGGTAAAGTTTAAATTTAAGGCCTCTGTCATATTCTTCCGTAGCGGGCGAGAGAATCTCTATGATAACTGTTGGTAGCAGAACGGTATCTTCATCCTCCTCCATGTGTTTAATTTCGTTGCAATAAATGGATATATCGGGGTAAGTGAAGAGTGTGTTTTGAGGGATATTCATTCTCATATCGCTACCAAAAGGTCTGCAAGGTTGGCCTTTCAAACTATCCCCAATCTTTAGAAAAAGATTAGTAAAAATTTCATTATGATTTATCCCGGTCCCCGACATGGAAGTAACATCCGGTCTGTGAAGTGGAAAAATCTCACCCTCGAAATATTCGTGTTTTTCTTGCGAAGCTTTTTCCATTTCCAGGTATTCCTGAACGGTGTAACGCCTCTTTTCGTATGCTATAGTAGGCTCATTTACAATGTCATCCATAAAGCAAGATAATCAAAATTATAGATTTTTTTACTGCTAGTTTTCCACTAGGCAGTTATAATTTTAATGATGACCTGCAAAAAAACCGATTAGTGCAACACCGATTCCTAATAGAACAGCAATCATTTTACGAAGATTAATTTTATGATCTGCACTGGATTCGAATAAGATTGTAGTAGAAATATGAAGGAAAATACCAATAACCACGCCCATAATTTTATTGAAGTAAGCTTCAACGCCACCGATACTTCCATTACTTAAGCCGAGGCTCACATAAAATCCAAGCGGTGCCATAATTGCGAAAACAGCGAGATATATGATTATGCTACCTTTTTTGAAATGATTTTGCATTAAAATGCTCCCTAAAGCAAATGCAGCAGGAATATGGTGTAAGGATATTCCAAAAATTAGTTCGTTGTGCTGTTCTTTAGCGAGTGGCATTCCTTCTAGAAAGGCGTGGAGACAAAGACTGATCATAATTCCAAATGGAAAAATGTGCCCATCGTGGTGCTTGTGGATATGGCCGTGTTCTACTCCCTCCGAAAACTGTTCTAAAAATACCTGCAATAGAAAGCCTACCAGAATAAAAATTCCAATTTCACTTTTATCAGGTCCGCTAAAGGCATCGGGAATTAAATGCAGAACGGTAATGGCGAACAAATAGGCACCACTAAAAGAAAGGATCAGTTTAAGTAATTTCGATTTATCACTTTTCACCAGGAATATTGAGGCTCCCCCCAGGAAGGCACAAAAAAATAATACACAAAGTTTCCAGATTTCCATAGCCTAAAAATCAGGTTGTAATTTTTTAAACATCTTTGAACAGATAAACCCAATTAATGTTCCTAGTACTGCACCTGCGGTAACATCTATAGGGTAATGGACACCAACATACACTTGAGCAAAACTTATTATAAAAGCCCAAAAGATACCAATTGGTAAAATGGGTTTCCACCGGCTATAAAAAATGCCAATCAGAAAAACAGCGATAGCAAAATGGTTAGTGGCATGTGCAGAAGGAAAGCTCATACCGCTACCGCAGGGTACTCGGTGAATAATTTCATTAGCCAAGCTAAAATCATTGCATGGACGAACCCTTGATACCAACGGTTTGATAAGCCTTGCAGAAATTAAATCACCTGCTGCAAAAGTAAAAAGAAGCATTGCAATAATATAATAGCCTTGTTTTTTATATTGCCTGATACAGAAGATAACAATAAAGGCATATAATGGCGCCCAGAAATAACGGTTACGCATAAACGGCATCAACCAATCAAAAAAGCCATTGGAAAGTCCACGGTGAATTTTAAGAAACAATTCCAGGTCAAATTGCTGTATGCTTTCTATCATGCTTTTTTACAAATTAGAATCAACCTGTCAGACGTGCCTTCATCGAAATCTTCCAATTCATAATTGCCAAATGTTTTATGAATGGTCATTCCTGCTTTCGTCATCATGCGCTCAAAGTCTTCAAAGCTAAAGGCCTGCACACGCTCTTCGAAATTGAAAATTTTTCCTTTATCATCAAAATTAATTTTTTTAATGATTTTTCCTTCAATCACGTTTTTGGTAATATTGAATGTAATTCCATCCAACGACTTTACCTCACAGGAATTGAGATTCCTGATGATTTTTCCAGTGTTGAAATAATCAATAACTAAAATTCCTTCAGCTTTTAGGCACTTCCTGAAAGTTTTCAGGGCATTTACATGTTCTTTCTCTGTATCAAAATAGCCAAAACTGGTAAAGAGGTTTAAGGCAACATCAAAATAATTGATATAGAAAAGTTTGCGCATATCATGCACCAGGAAATGAAGTTTATTGTTTTCAAATTGCCTGGCATACTTAATGCTTTGTTCTGATAGATCGATTCCGGTTACATCAAAGCCTTTTTTATTGAGGTAAATGGAATGCCTGCCTTTTCCACAGGCAATATCCAGCATTTTTGAATCGGTATCCGGATGAAGAAATTCAGTTAGCTTATCGATAAAAAATTCGGCTTCAGCATCATTTCTTTGTTGATAAAGAATATGATAATATGGCGAATTAAACCAATATTGAAACCATTTACGCTGCATAAAAAAGCTGTTTGTATTTTAAAAAGTTGCAAACTTAGATAAAATTGGATTAAACGCAGAACATTAAATTAAAAGCCGAAGCAGTTTTAACGCACTTTGAGCAACCGTTAAAATAACCAAATTTGCGCAAATATAAGATTTTACTATTGCTTAGGGATAGGTATTGAATTTTTATGCAACATTATTGCAATATTATTGATGTTAGATAATTGCTGAGGTACAATTAACAAAATCAAATCAATAACAATATTAATAGCTTTACTTCTACTAAATACATCGTATAAATAGATATAAACTAAATGTAAATTAAGTTCAGCAATGGCGCTAACATGGTCGTTATCTTGTTTTTTTTCTTATTTTTGATGCTTATCATTAAATATAATAAGTGACTTTAATAAAATCGATTTCAGGAATAAGGGGAACAATAGGCGGGCTTGCAGGAAATGGCTTAACGCCGATTGATGTAGTGAAATTTACTGCTGCTTTTGGAAGTTGGGTTGTTCAAAAAACAGGAATTAAAAGAATTGTTTTAGGTCGCGATGCGCGTATTTCTGGTGAAATGGTTAATCATTTAGTGATTGGCACTTTACAGGGACTAGGTATAGAAGTAATCGATTTGGCTTTATCAACTACACCAACTGTAGAAATTGCGGTGCCAGATGAAAACGCAGGTGGCGGGATCATTTTAACGGCCAGCCACAACCCTAAACAATGGAACGCCTTGAAGTTACTAAATGCTGATGGTGAATTTATTAGTGATGCAGATGGTAAAGAGGTTTTAGACCTTGCCGAAAGTGCCGCATTTGAGTTTGCTGAAGTAGACAAATTAGGTAAGGTTATCAATAACGATACTTACCTTCAAAAGCATATAGATAAGGTTTTAGCACTGCCCTTGGTAGATGTTGAAGCCATTAAGCAGGCAGATTTTAAGATTGTTATCGATTGTGTTAACTCAACAGGCGGTATTTTTATTCCAGCTTTATTAAAAGCACTGGGGGTTAAAAGGATAACGGAATTATATTGTACACCGAATGGGCATTTCCCGCATAATCCGGAGCCACTTCCAGAAAATCTGGGTGATATTGCCAAAGAAGTGCAAAAACAAAATGCAGATCTTGGTATTGTAGTAGATCCTGATGTTGATCGGTTATGTTTCGTAAATGAAGATGGTAGCATGTTCGGCGAGGAATATACTTTGGTTGCCGTAGCAGATTACGTATTAAAGAATACACCTGGCAATACGGTGTCAAATTTATCTTCTACCCGTGCGCTACGCGATGTTACTGAAAAAGCAGGTGCAGAGTATCATGCTGCAGCAGTAGGCGAGGTAAATGTGGTAAATAAAATGAAAGCTTGCAATGCCATTATTGGCGGCGAAGGCAATGGTGGTATTATCTATCCGGAATCTCACTATGGCAGAGATGCACTGGTTGGAATTGCGTTGTTTTTAACGCACCTGGCTAAGTTTGGCAAGTCTATTTCTGTATTGAGAGGCAGTTATCCACAATATTATATCTCTAAAAACAAAATTACGCTTACGCCAGAAATGGATATCGATAATTTACTAAAGCAAGTTGAAGAGAAGTATAAAAAACAGCCACACAGTACAATAGATGGCTTAAAAATTGAATTTGATAAAACGTGGGTACATTTGCGTCGTTCAAACACGGAGCCAATTATCCGGATTTACAGTGAGGCAGAAAACGAAACCGTAGCAGAAAGCCTGGCAAATAAAATTATTTCTGATATCAAAGAAATACTGCATTTGTAAAATAAGGTTAGGATTGGTTCAAAAAATAGAATAAAATTAATTCATGAGATCATCTTGCAAGGATGAAATCATTTAAATAGGTTAGAACACATATGAAAAGGGTTTATTTAGATAATGCAGCTACCACACCGTTAGATAAAGAGGTAATTGCAGAAATGAGTAATGTAATGGAGAATTATTTCGGTAATCCCTCTGCCATTCATGCACTAGGACGAGAGGTAAGAACTTTAGTAGAAAAAGCCCGAAAAAGTGTTGCTAATCTTTTAAGTGCTTCTCCATCAGAGATCTTTTTTACTTCAGGCGGTACTGAAGCAGATAATACTGCTATTCGTTGTGGCATTTCAGCCTATGGAATTAAACATGCCATTACTTCTAAAATAGAGCATCATGCGGTAGAGCAGACTTTAAATATAATGCTCAAAAATGGTGAAATAGATAAATTGAGTTTTGTTAATATTGATGAAAGAGGCAATATTGATTATGCACATTTAGAGGAGTTGTTACAAAATAACGATCGTACTTTCGTTTCCTTAATGCATGCCAATAATGAATTGGGTACACTTACTGATATGATTAAAGTGGGTGATATCTGTGAAAAGTATAATGCCATTTATCATGCAGATACGGTTCAAACGATGGGTCATTACGTTCATAATGTTCGCGAATTAAAAGCACATTTTATTGTATGCGCAGCTCATAAACTTCATGGTCCGAAAGGCGTTGGCTTCTTATTTGTGAACAGCAATGTCAAAATTCCACCGATGATTTATGGTGGCGCGCAGGAGCGAAATATGCGTGGAGGAACCGAAAATGTTTATGGTATTGTAGGTTTGGCGAAAGCACTTGAAATTGCTTATTCAGAAATGGATGCTCATCAAAATTATATTCAATCTCTAAAAGATTATTTAAAAGATCAGCTGATTGCAGAAATTCCAGGAATTGCGTTCAATGGTGAAACTGATGCAGATAAAAGTCTTTATACTGTACTAAATGTATCTTTCCCAGAGATGGATATGGCAGATATGCTATTGTTCAATCTGGACATAAATGGTATCTGTGCATCAGGAGGTAGTGCTTGTTCATCAGGATCAAACATTGGTTCGCATGTTTTAAATGGGATAAATGCTGATCCTAATCGCCCGTCCGTTCGTTTTTCTTTTAGTAAATACACCACTAAAGAAGAATTGGATTATGTAATAGAAAAAGTTAAAATGGTGGTGAAGCAAAATGCATTAGCCTAAAATATCATTAACCAAATAGGAGCGTCCCGACGAAAGTTGGGACTTTTTTTATGGGTTGTTTTTTTTATATGTTGCGGTTTGAGTTAATTATTCAAGAATAAAAGTTTACCGATCATAGATGGCTAGAAGAAGTCTATGTTTATAGCGATGAAGTTTGGAATTATGCCCGGCGTGAATTAAATGATAAATTTAAAAGCAGTTCCAAATTAGAAGTATGCAATAATCTTATCTCCAGTTTTGAGTCTGTTAATGTGAAAATAAAGTATAAGTCTGACTTTGAAGTATTTATAAAGGAGTCTAAAATTGAGGATTTCTTTACTGCCCATGGTGATATGGTTGTTGTTTCTACGATTCATAAGTCGAAAGGCAAGGAGTATGACAATGTTTTTTTATTATTAAATGATTTTGATATAGAAAAAGATAGTGTTAAAAGGCAGTTGTATGTTGCGATGACGAGGGCAAAAAACAACTTATCAATTCATGTAAATCATTCCTTCCTTAATCAAATCGAAGTTGAGAATTTACAAAAAGTTGAAGACCATAGTGCCTACCCTCAATTGAAAGAGGTAATATGCAACCTCACTTATAGCGACATTTGGTTGGGCTATTCCACTAATAAACAGTCTTTAATCGATAACATCGTTTGCGGACAAAGATTAATCATTAAAAATGATGGTTGCTCGAATCTTAATGAGCAGTCAATCCTTAAGTTTTCCAGAAAATTTCTGGCAGAAATAGCGGTGCAAGCTTCAAAAGGCTTCCACTTAAAAGCAGCAAGGGTTAATTTTATTCTTCACTGGTTAAACGACGACACCCAAAAAGAGATTAAGATAATTTTACCAGAAGTTTTGTTCGTAAAAAGTGAAGCCAATTCTTAAACTTGATAGGTAGTTAAAATAGTTTAGCCCCTGAAGTTCATTTCAAAAAGTCCATTTTATAAAAAATAATGTTTGCAATAATTAGAAATTAATCTTAGATTTAAGAATACAAATAGATAAAAACAGCCTGAAAAATAGTAACATGAGCTATTTTTCTCGGATTCTCATAAAGCCTTATCAATACTTCCCATTTTAAGGTTAAGCTGCATTTTTTTTTGAACTTATCATTTCAGCAGTAATATTCAAAAATTTTTGTGTTATGGAAAATAATCAAACCAATGCTAATTCTGAAAATTCAGGATTAAACGAGAAACTATCAGCAGATAGAAAACACATTTACAAATTCATTCTATCCCCTTTTTCTTTTGAATCTTCACATCATTTCAATAAAATTCACAAGCGAAAATTTAATTCTTTTGGCTGTATTCATGAATTAAGGAAATTGCCGGGTGCAATGATCTAACTTTATCCAATAAATTGATGTCTTTTGCAAAAAGGATGGTTATAGCCTGCCTGAAGCTATTCCAAAAACAGCTATCAAAAACAATATTATTTTTGAGGTGTTCTTATTGTACATCAATTTAAAATCATTATGGAAACGAATAAAGAAAAAGGCAAAGTTATTGAGAATGAATTGCTGGATAAAACAGCCGAAGATGTTAAAGAAAACAGAAACCTTGATGAGAATAAATCATCAAGCGTAACCACAAACTTGTTCAACAAGGATAAAGGCAGGAAAAATAATGCCTTCGGCCCTGGCCATGAGCCTGGGACAACACCAGGTTCTGGCATATAATGTTTGAAAACATTATCATATTAAATTATTAATTTTAAGCCACAGCATGTTGTTGTGGCTTTTATTATGAGCAAAAAATGGAGAGACGAAACTTTATTAAAAATTCAGCGTTGGCAATGGCACTTTTGTCTATTTATAAAAGTGATGTTTTTGCTTATCAAAAATCTTTCGCACATATCTTTAAACCATTGCGAAACAATGTGGGTATTTTTACGGAACAAGGTGGAACCATTGGCTGGTTAAATTCTTCAAGTGGCTTTGCGGTGATCGATTCACAATTCCCGGCTTCAGCACCACATGTTATCGAAGAATTGAAAAAACTTGGAAATAAGCCATTCAAATATTTGATTAACACGCATCACCATGGAGATCATACAACTGGTAATATTGCGTTTAAAGGGATAGCAGAAAAAGTAGTTGCCCATCAAAACTCGTTGGTTAACCAGAAAAGAGCAGCTGAAAAGGCGAATAATCTAGATCAGGTTTTGTTACCAGATACCACCTTCGGTACAGGCTGGAAGGCTCCAATTGGTGACGAAAAAATCAGTGCCTATTACTATGGTTCTGGCCATACCAATGGCGATGCTATTTATCATTTTGAAAACGCTAATATTGTTCATGTTGGTGATTTAGTATCCAATAGGAAGTATCCTTATATCGACAGAGAAAATGGTGCCCACATTGGTAATTGGATCATCGCTTTGGATAAAATTCATAACCAATTTGATAATGATACCCTATTCATCTTCGGTCATAGTCGTGAACCCGAGAAGGTAACAGGTAGCAAGGCTGATGTGAAAGCCTTTCAAAACTATCTTCAAAACTTACTAACCTTTGTTGGCATGGAAATTAAAGCTGGAAAAACTAAAGAAGACATAATTAAAGCTACAACTATCCCTGGTGCACCAGAATGGCAAGGCGATGGAATCCAGCGAAGTTTAACTGCTGCGTATGATGAACTGAAGGGCGTTTGATAGTTTGAAGTTTATTGACAATTAATATTTAGGCTATTTTAGATAAGTCAGTAACTGACCACCAAATCTATTTTCAATTTAAAAACATTCTATATTTCAAATACTGATAAAGTAGTCAATTAAAAGATATATAAGTAATTCGCTATCAGTTATATTTGCGTCATACCAAATCCAATATCAGATATGGATGATTTTTTAGCAGCACGATCCCAGATGGCCTTATCTTTAGGCTTTCACATTATTTTCTCTTGCATTGGAATGGTGATGCCGTTTTTTATGGCTGTATCTCATTATAAATGGTTAAAAACCAATGATGAAGTTTATAAAAACCTAACTAAGGCCTGGAGTAAAGGTGTTGCTATTTTCTTCGCTACCGGCGCCGTATCTGGTACCATGTTATCCTTCGAACTTGGTCTGCTTTGGCCAAAATTTATGGAGCACGCTGGCCCGATTTTCGGAATGCCCTTTTCACTCGAAGGAACAGCTTTTTTTATTGAAGCGATTGCTTTAGGCTTTTTCCTTTACGGATGGAACAAGTTAAATAAATGGTTCCACTGGTTTACGGGAATGGTAGTTGGCGTAAGCGGACTGGCATCAGGGATTTTAGTGGTGGCTGCAAATGCATGGATGAATAGTCCGACAGGATTTGATTTTGTAAATGGGCAGTATCTCAATATTGATCCTATTCAGGCCATGTTCAATAAAGCCTGGTTTTCGCAGGCCTTACATATGTGTTTAGCAGCATTTACAGCGACAGGTTTTGCTGTTGCCGGGGTGCATGCATTTATGATTTTAAGAAATCAAAATAAAGAATTCCATTTAAAAGCCTTTAAAATAGCAGCAATATTTGCTTGCATTGGTGCTATATTACAACCATTAAGCGGCGATATATCTGCAAAAGATGTGGCTAAAAGACAACCTGCAAAACTTGCAGCCATGGAAGCGCTGTACAAAACGGAAAAGCCAGCCCCACTACTTATCGGTGGAATTGTAAATGAAAAAGATAAAACGGTAAAGGGGGCGATAAAAATTCCTGGTGCATTGAGTTACCTGGCTCACGGCGATTTTAAAGCTGAAGTGAAAGGTTTAGATCAGATCCCCAAGGATGAGCAACCCCCCGTGGCTATCACACACTATGCTTTTCAGATCATGGTTGGAATAGGAACACTTCTGGCACTGATCTCTGTGGTTTATTTTATTAACCTGCTTAGAAGAAAATCACTGTTAGAGAAACGGTGGCTTCTGAAATTATTTGTGCTTGCCATTCCTTTAGGTTACGTCGCGCTGGAAGCAGGTTGGGTGGTTACAGAAGTTGGCCGTCAACCTTGGATTATTTATGGCATTATGAGAACCAAAGATGCCGTAACGCCAATGCCTGGAATTGCTTATTCATTCTACATTTTTTCAGCAATTTACTTGTCTCTTAGTATTATCGTAACCTTCCTTCTTTACCGGCAGATTAAAATGGTTCCGGTATTATACAACAATCCTGCATCCGAAACCTCAAATCATTAATTATGGAATATGTTGTCATTACTTTTTTATGTTTGAGCATATTGTTGTATTTTTTGCTTGGAGGAGCAGATTTTGGTGCCGGAATTATCGAACTTTTTACTTCGACTAAAAATAGAAGCAGAACCAGAAAAACCATGTATCAGGCCATTGGTCCGGTTTGGGAAGCTAACCACATGTGGCTTATTATTGCCATTGTAATTCTTTTTGTTGGTTTTCCGCACATTTACACCACCATGTCGGTTTATCTGCATATTCCATTACTCATTATGCTTGTTGGGATTATTGCCCGGGGTACAGCATTTGTATTTCGCCATTATGATGCGATAAAAGATGATATGCAATGGCTTTATAATCGCATTTTCAGGTATTCCAGCTTCGTCACTGCTTTATTTCTAGGTATTATTGCCGGCAGCTTAATTTCCGGGCATATTGATACGGAGGCTAAAGACTTTGTTTCTGCCTATATCTACAGCTGGTTCAATTGGTTTTCGATTGCCGTAGGTCTATTTACGGTTACCCTTTGCGGTTTCCTGGCTGCCATTTATCTTATTGGTGAAACTGATGACGCTCACGATAAGCGCAGGTTTATTAAAAAAGCTGAATACATGAACATTGCTGCAGTAATATTTGGCGCTATGGTTTTCATTGCCGCACAGCTGGATGAAATCCCATTATTTGATTGGGTTTTTAAAAATCCCGTGGGTTTAACAGCAATTATTCTGGCCAGCTTATCATTGGTTTTATTGTGGTATTTTTTAATTAAAGGCAAAACCAAGATTCTCCGTGTTTTGGCAGGCTTTCAGGTTACTATGATATTGGTCGCCATCAGTTACGCACACTTTCCAAATTTTATCCGGTTAAAAAACGGAGAGGCGATTTCACTTTTTGAGACGGTTGGACCTGAAAAAACGATTTATAGTTTGGGTTTAGCACTTCTTTTAGGCAGTGTGTTGATCTTGCCCTTTCTAGGTTACTTGTTTTATAAGTTTCAGAAAAAGGAAGAGTAGGTGCAAGATCAAAGTCGTTAGTCAATAGTCTGGAGTCAGGAACATGAAAACAATAATAACAAAATTGAAAAAAGTACGTATCTAAATCTGGTTGTAGCGTTTAAATCCAGTTGTAGCGTCTCGCTACAACTCAACGCAAGTAGCGATTGCATTAAGATTGCTTCTGCTGCTGAAGAAGTCTTCTCGTAAAGACGAAATGGAGACTGCGATACACAGATTACAATCGCTGTAAAAGCCTGGCGAAGCCAAACCACTGATTCTTCGTTCTGCTTTTAGATCGGCATGGTCAATTATTCGGGATAGCATTAACTAAGCCAACCTATTAACTTAGATAAAAAAATTGCGAGCAGGCAACTTTGCTTCTTTGGTTGCCCAAAGAAGAGGGCCCCGTCCGGCCAGGACGAGAATAAAATTTATGATTGAAAGAACTGATCAGGAAACAGCATACTAATTGATAAAAAAAGGAGCATCTATTTCCAGATGCTCCTTTTTAGAATATGTTTAATCGTAATTACAATCCACCTTTTCTGTTAGATTTACTTTGAACAGGCCAGGTTGCTGGTTTACCCGTTCTTTCATTTACAGGTAAGTCTGTCGCTTTTTCTGTAGAAGTTTTTTCAGGATCTTCGCAAGCCATATATACCATAATAGCAGCTAAGATTACATTGCTACGGATTTCATCAAAAACCAACTTATCGTAGCTGTCGCGATTGGTGTGCCAGGTGTACGTGCCGTAATCCCAACTTGTGGAGCTTAGGGAATAACCCAAAGCACCAGCAGCTACGAAAGAAGCAAAGTCAGACCCACCTGCACCAGGCATACCAGGGAAACTAGTTTTGATTTGATTTTTAATGGTATCAGGTACTGCATTTAGCCAACGGGTGATATAGTCTTTCGATTTTGCGAAGCCTTGCCCGCCAATATTTACCACTCTTCCAGTTCCGTTATCTTGATTAAATAGCGCTTGTAGATTACCTACAATCTCCGGATGATCTTCTACAAAAGCTCTTGAGCCATTTAGTCCCTGTTCTTCACTTCCCCAATGGCCAACTAAAATGGTGCGCTTAGGGTTTGGATAAAACTTTTTCAGAATCCGCATGGCTTCCATCATCATGATGGTGCCAGAACCATTGTCTGTAGCTCCACTTGCACCATCCCAGGAATCGAAATGAGCAGATAACATCACATATTCTTTCGGCTTCTGTTTTCCTTTGATTTCAGCAATAGTGTTGAAAGTGGGTACAGCACCTAGTTTTTTAGATTCTGATTCGATTTTAAGCATCGGCTTGTCACCATTCAAAGCCAGGCGGTACACTAAACCATAATCTTCCACTGATAAATCTAATGTTGGTACTTTAGTGGTATTGGCTCCAAAAATTTTATCTACTCCAAATCCTTGCGACCAGTTATTAATTACCACGGCAACTGCCCCTGCATTTTCTAAGGCCACAGGAAGCGTTTTGGTATTGTAACCTGTTTTAGCCATGCTGGCTGTCCACGCTTTTAATGCATCAGCTTTCTCTTTTTTGAATTTTTCAAATAAGTCTTTCGTCGCAAATTCTTCCCAGTTCTTTTCTGGTCTGCCAGAAAGTTGGTTCATGGAAATCAACACGATTTTACCGCTTACACTAGGCAACCATTTCTGGAAAGCTACAGAATCGGTAATTGTTGGAAGAATTATGGCTTCAGCATTAATCGTTTTTCCATTGGTAGATGGACTCCAGGCCAATTGTGTGCCTTCTAAAGTGCGTAGCCTTGGGCTTAGTAAATCAATATGTGTAATACCGCGTTCCCAGCCAGCCCATTCGCCCCATTTCTCGTTTTTGGCAGCAATTCCCCAGTCGCTGTATTTTTTTACTGCCCAATCGTTGGCTTGTTTCATTTGTGGAGAACCGACTAAGCGCGGGCCGACAACATCTAACAGCTCATGAGCCAGTTTCTCTAATTGCGAGTTCTCGTTTACTTCTTTTACAATGTTATCGATTACCTTTTTGTCTTGCGCAAAAGTGAAAGCGGAGGTAAATAGGAGTAATGTTGGTAAGAGTAGTTTTTTATTCATAATAGGGTTAGTTAATAATGCGCTAATTTAATGAATAAGGGATTTGGAAGAGGATGTTAATGGAAATGTTGCAGATTGAAATGGTTAGCGCGTTCTATTGCAAACTGGTGGTCGCTATAGACATCATCGCCGCCTGTTTTAACAGGCGGAAAGAATTAATTTATTGGGAATAGGTATTAGAATGGTATTGAATCAATTGCTATTGATATAATCTGCCATTGACTAAAGTCAATGGCGATGAATAGTATGGAGGCTATAGCGATCGCTATAGACATCATCGCCGCCTGTTTCAACAGGCGGAAGGAATTAATTTATTGCGAGGATAGGTATTAGAATGGTATTAAATCAATTGCTATTGATATAATCTGCCATTGACTAAAGTCAATGGCGATGAATAGTATGGCGGCTATAGCGATCGCTATATCGATCATCGCCGCCTGTTTCAACAGGCGGAAGGAATTAATTCATTGGGGTAGGTATTAGAATGAGAAGGGGATTAAATCAATTTAATATTATTGCCATTGCCTAAAGTCAATGGCGATGAATAGTATGGAGGCTATAGCGATCGCTATAGACATCATCGCCGCCTGTTTCAACATGCGGAAGGGATTAATTATTGTGGATAGGTATTGGAATAGGAAGGGTGTTGAATCAATTTAATATTATTGCCATTGACTGAAGTCAATTGGCGATGAATAGTATGGCGGCTATAGCGATCGCTATATCGATCATCGCCGCCTGTTTCAGCAGACGGAAGGAATTAATTTATGGGGATAGGTATTAGAATGAGAAGGGTATTAAATCAATTTAATATGATTGCCATTGACTAAAGTCAATGGCAATGAATAGTATGTCGGCTATAGCGATCGCTATATCGATCATCGCCGCCTGTTTCAACAGGCGGAAGGAATTAATTTATTGGGAATAGGTATTAGAATGAGAAGGGGATTAAATCAATTTAATATTATTGCCATTGCCTAAAGTCAATGGCAGTGAATAGTATGGCGGCTTTAGCGATCGCTATAGCCTTCATCGCCGCCTGTTTCAACAAGCGGAAGAAATTAATTTATTGCGAGGATAGGTATTAGAATGGTATTAAATCAATTGCTATTGATTTAATTCAATGGAGAAGATTAGTGTGGCCCTGGAATATCGAGTTTGAGGGGCGGACTTGAAACAAAAAGCAGGACTGAATTAAACGAAGTTATTCAAGCCCTGCTTTTCTGAAAGTTATATTTTTTTGCGGCTCCCTCTCTTCCAGAGAGGGTTGGGGTGACGCTTTTTAATTATTCATCATTTTAATAAAAGCACCTATTTTAGCTTTCATGGCTCTTCTATCCACAATAAAATCGAGGAAACCATGCTCCAGAACAAATTCTGAAGTTTGGAAACCTTTTGGTAAATCTTTTTTAATGGTTTCTTTAATCACTCTTGGGCCGGCAAAGCCAATTAATGCGCCTGGTTCTGCTATATTAATATCGCCAAGCATGGCATAAGATGCGGTAACGCCACCAGTTGTAGGATCTGTTAATAAAGAAATATAAGGAATTTTTGCCTGACTTAACAAAGCAAGTTTAGCAGAAGTTTTAGCCATCTGCATTAGCGAAAATGCAGCTTCCATCATCCTTGCGCCACCTGATTTTGAAATCATGAGGAATGGAATTTTATGTTTAATTGAATGGTCAATAGAACGGGCAATTTTTTCGCCCACTACCGAACCCATAGAGCCACCAATGAAGGCAAAATCCATACAGGCAATTACTAATTCCTGACCTTCAATTTTACCTACACCAGCACGAATAGCATCTTTCAAACCAGTTTTAGCCTGGCTTTCCACGATTCTGTCGGTGTAAGGTTTATTATCATTGAAGTTTAAAGGATCGCCAGATGTGAGGTTAGCAAATAACTCTTTAAATTCGTTGTTGTCAAATAAAACTTCAAAATATTCTTTAGAACCTACTCTCAAATGGTAATCGCAGTAATGACAAACGTATTTGTTTTCCTGCAATTCTGTTTGGTGTAGCGGTTTTTTGCAATTTGGACACTTATTCCACACGCCATCCGGTGCCTCTTTCTTCTCTTCTGTTGTGGTGATGATACCTTTGTTTTCTCTCTTAAACCAAGCCATATAATTTTTTAAAGAATTGGATTGCAAAGAAACGAAAAATATAATAAACATTAGGGATTACCCATAAGCAAAATTGGCAACATGTACCGATTGTTAAATATTTAATTAATGAATGATCAATAATCAAACGCATTAACACTTGAAATACCTGAATCAAGCAAAGAATTTAATAGCTGTTTTATAACTGCTAATAAAAAATGGCAATTGAAACTGCTAACTGTTATTGCCAACTGTTAACTGCCAATTGAAAACTGTTACCTGAAAACTTCCAACTAAAAACTGCTTACCCTATTGGTGTGTAGTTTCTACACTAAGGATAATGTGATTTTTACACTAAACAGGCTCTATTTAGTTGTTAAGCAAATAATTCTGTTGTTACAAAAGCTTGGAATGTTATTTTTTTTTATAACTTCGGACTTAATAAAATTAACAAGAGATGAGTTTAAAAGGCTACAAAGGCGTAATTTACGGAGATGCCGTTCAAGAATTATTTGAACAGGCTAAAAAACATCAGTTTGCTTTACCAGCAGTAAACGTAACCGGTACAAATACGGTTAATGCGGTATTGGAAACTGCTAAGGCAGTAAATTCGCCTGTTATGATTCAATTATCTAATGGTGGTGCGCAATTTTACGCAGGTAAATCTTTAGATAATGAGAAATTACAGGCATGTATTTTAGGTGCAGTATCTGCAGCTAAACATGTACATTTATTAGCAGAGCATTATGGTGTTGCAGTGGTTTTACATACAGACCATGCTGCAAAAAAATTATTGCCCTGGATTGACGGCCTTTTAGATCACGGTGAAAAATTCTTCGCTGAAACCGGAAAACCTTTATTTTCTTCGCACATGTTAGATTTATCGGAAGAGTCTATTGAAGAAAACATGGAAATTTCTGCTAAATATTTGGAGCGCATGTCTAAAATGAACATGACGATCGAAATTGAGTTAGGTGTTACCGGTGGTGAAGAAGATGGTGTGGATAACAGTGACGTTGATAGTTCAAAATTATATACTCAGCCAAGCGAAGTTGCTTATGCCTACGAAGAATTGAGCAAAGTATCTCCTCGTTTTACGGTAGCAGCTGCATTTGGTAATGTTCATGGTGTTTACAAACCAGGTAACGTAAAGTTACAGCCGGTTATTCTGAAAAACTCTCAGGATTTTGTGAAAGAGAAATTTGCATTAACAGCTGAGAAACCAATTAATTTTGTATTCCATGGTGGTTCTGGTTCTTCTCAGGAAGAAATTAGAGAAGCAATTTCTTATGGTGCCATTAAAATGAATATTGATACCGATATGCAATGGGCATTTTGGGAAGGTATTTTAGAATACTATAAAAAGAACGAAGCATTTCTTCAAGGCCAGATTGGTAACCCTGATGGCGATGATAAACCAAATAAAAAATATTACGATCCACGTGTTTGGTTACGTAAAGGTGAAGAAACATTTGTTAAGCGTTTAACAGCTGCATTTGAAGATTTAAATTGCATCAACGCAAACGATAAGTTGTAAGGAATCTGAATTTTGATGTTGAATAGTCTTATTCAATCACTCAAAAATCATTCATAAAATAATTAAACAAAGGCGCCATAGGTTGGAAAACTTATGGCGTTTTTGTTTGTTTTTATAATTACATTTAAGCAAATGAAATGTGATGACAAAATCTAAAACCAACAATAAAAAAAATAATTTTTTCGAGAAGTTTGCTAATGCCGCGACCAAATTTACAGGCAGTTCTTTTGCTTTCATTGCGGCAACCCTAATCGTTTTAATATGGGCAGTAACTGGTCCCGTGTTTCATTATTCAGAAACGTGGCAGCTGGTAATTAATACCGGTACAACGATTATCACCTTCCTGATGGTTTTTCTGATTCAGAAAGCACAAAATAAAGATGGGAAAGCGATTCAATTAAAGTTAAACGAACTCATTGCTGTTCAGCAAGGTGCGAGTAACCGCATGGTCGATATTGAAGATCTGAGTGAGCAGGAACTGGATCAGTTACATAAATTTTATGTTACGATTGCTACACTTGCCAAAAAAGAGGCCGATATTCATTGCTCACATTCCATTGATGTTGCAAAGGAATTGAATGAAACAAAATTAGAAAAGAATAAACATTTTAAACACCCTATATCATGAGCTTACAGGTTCAAAAAGTTATCCACCCGGAAGAGTTAGATAAAGTATTTGCCATACGTAAAATTGTTTTTGTTGATGAACAGAGTTGCCCGCCAGAATTAGAGTGGGAGCATGAGGATGAATCCATTCATTTTTTAGCTACACATAATGGGCAGCCTTGTGGCGCCTGCCGCTGGAGAAAGACGGACTTAGGCTATAAGTTGGAACGTTTTGCTGTATTAAAAGACTTCAGAGGTCAAGGTGTTGGTAGAGCTTTAATTGCTGAGGCACTATCTGATCTCCCTGAAGATGCGCATTATATTTACCTAAACTCACAATTAGATGCCATGAGTTTATATGCCAAGTTTGGTTTTATTGCAGAAGGCGAGCAATTTGAAGAAGCAGGGATACAGCACTTTAAAATGGTAAAGAAAGTTTAACTATTGCCGTGTAATTAATTAAATCACAGAATGGCTCTTTCTCGTGCCTTTGGCTTCCGTGGCAAAAAGAAGAAGGCTATCCAAATATTCTCTCTGATAAAACCATTGCCTCATGCCATTTAGCCATATTAAGGTTTAAATCTTCACCTTTTAAATTTAAAATGTTGATGACATCTTCTGTAGCAATATTTCCAGTAAGGTCATCAGCAGCCATTGGGCAGCCACCAAAGCCTTTCAATGCGCTATCAATTCGTTTTACGCCAGAATAATATGCTGCTTCGATTTTTTCAAGGCGATCAGCAGGAGTGGAGTGCAGGTGGATTCCAATTTCCGTATTGATAAATTTAGCAATGAGCTTCGGCAGTATTTCTTTAACTTTCTCTGGCGTTGAGATCCCAACGGTATCAGCCAGAGAAATTATTTCTACACCTTTGCTCACCAAAATATCTGCCCACTTTTCTACTATTTCGTAATTCCACTCATCCCCGTAAGGGTTTCCAAATCCCATAGACAAATAAACCACGGCCTTTTTGCTATGCCTGGCGCAAAGCGATAACATTTCCTCAACAGTTACTAACGATTGCCCGATACTTGAATTGGTATTTCTTTGTTGGAAGGTTTCTGAGATAGAAAACGGAAAACCCAGATAAGTGATCTCCTGATGTTTGATGGCCGCTTCGACTCCCCTTAAATTAGCCACAATGGCTAACAGTTTCGTCTGCGTTCCATCTAAATTCAGGTTAGCCAAAACCTCTGCAGTGTCAGCAAGCTGTGGAATTGCTCTTGGAGAAACGAAACTGCCAAAATCAAGTGTATCAAACCCGACCTGAAGAAGCAAATTCAGGTACTCAGTTTTTAATGCTGTAGGCACAAAATCGTGTAATCCCTGCATTGCATCCCGTGGGCATTCCACTAATTTAAATTCTTTCTCGCTCATGGATTTTAAAAATGATTGAATCGCAAGGTGCGCAAAGTTTCTCGCAAAGAAAAGATTTTGAGGAATAAAGGGTAAGGGTTAAACGACAATGCTCAACGTTTCATAATGATTTAAGTATGAACAAACGATAATCAAAACGATCAACAGAATTTCCCTAACCTACTTCTTTCACGCTTTCCACTTCCTTTCGGTAATCTACACTCCTATCTTTAGCAAAAGTCCTGATAATTAATCTGGTTCCACGGTCGTAACTAAAATAACTCCAAAGCCAGTTTACAAATACAATAATCTTGTTTCTGAAACCAACCAGACTCATCAGGTGAACAAACATCCAGGTGAACCAGGCAAATACCCCTTGAAAACGAATTTTACCAATATCTACCACTGCCTTATTTCTACCTACGGTTGCCATAGAGCCTTTATCAAAATATTTAAATGGTTCTAAAGGTCTATTTTCAATAATGTTAACGAGGTTTTTTGCTAAATGATGTCCTTGTTGAATGGCAACTGGTGCAACTCCAGGATGTCCATTTGGAGTTTCTTCATCAATAATTGAGGCCACATCACCAATGGCATAGATATTATGATAACCTACAATCAGATTTTGCTTGTCTGTCTTCAGTCTGCCACCACGAACCACCTCTGCCCGGTCTAAACCAGCTACTAACTCACCTTTAACACCAGCGCTCCATATAACCGTTGAAGCCATAATCGGATCTTTATCCTGAAGCGTGAGTGTTAATCCATCATAACCCAATACCCGGGTTTCATTCATCACCTGAACGCCCATTTTGATTAAAAATTCTTTGGATTTTACCTGTGCCTGTGGCGACATCGGCCCTAATAATTCTGGCGAATTTTCTACGAGGTAGATATTTATTTTATTCAAATCCATTTCTGGATAATCATTCGGAATAACATGTTTTTTAAGCTCTGCAATGGCACCAGAGGTTTCAACACCTGTTGGTCCGCCACCAACAACCACAAAGTTTAATAAGGCATGTTTCTTAATTATATCCGTTTCAATAAGCGACTTTTCAAAATTCTGAAGGATTAAACTCCTTAAATCCAATGCTTCAGGAATGGATTTCATTGGCATTGAATTTTGTTCGATCTCTTTATTGCCGAAAAAATTACTGGTAGAGCCAGTGGCAAGAACCAGATAATCATACTGCACATCGCCAATGTCGGTTTTCAAACAGTTATTTTCTGCATTAATCTCTTTAACCTTGGTTACCCTGAAAGTGAGGTTCTTTTGTCCTTTAAAGATTTTACGAAGCGGAAAGGCGATAGATTCAGCTTCTAAACCGCCGGTAGCTACCTGATATAGCAGAGGTTGGAAAGTGTGGTAATTATGTTTGTCCAACATCACTACCTGGAAAGGTTTGTTTTTCAGTCGTTTGGCCAGTTCAATTCCACCAAATCCGCCGCCAATAATTACTATTCTAGGGTGTTCACTTTTGGGAAGCTGTAAATCCATTCTATATCGGTTTATTCGTATACTAATCTAACAAAAAGATGGTTAAAAGGTTTAGAATGGGCCGTTTTGGTACTCAAACTTACGTTGATATTGCAATTTGAGTCCAATTGAATATCGCTGATTTTTCTGGTGTTTGAGTAGAAAGAATGTCGGCATTAAAGGGCAAAAAAAAACGCCCCGATCTTAATCAAGGCGTCTAATCTATTTTAAAAGGTTTAATCTTATTTTTTCTCTGCAGAACTACCTAAATCAATTACGATAGGAGTAGAGATACATAATGATGAGTACGTACCGATGATACGACCAATCAATAATGCGAAGATGAATCCGCGAATACTATCACCACCAAAAATGAAGATAACCAATAACACGAAGAATACCGTCAACGAAGTTAAAATTGTACGACTTAAGGTACTATTCAACGCGAAGTTGATTAATTGATTACGTTCTTCGCCATGTAAATCTTCTTTACCAGATTCTTTTAATTTCTCACGGATACGATCGAATACCACAACTGTTTCTGTCATGGTGTAACCCATTACCGTTAAAATAGCTGCAATAAAATCTTGTCCAATTTCTAAAGAGAAAGGCATTACTCCGTCTAAGATGGTGTAGAAAGATAGAACCATCAAAACATCATGTGCCAATGCAATTACCGCACCTAAACCATACTGCCATTTTTTAAAGCGGACAACAATGTAGATAAACATGAAGATACATGAAATCAATACTGCGTAAAACGCACCATTAACAATATCACTTGCAATGATCGGCGTAACTTTCTGCGAACTTACAATCTCATACTTAGAACCAGCTAAACCTTTGTTCAAAGCATCTTCAACAACTTTATCAGTTCTAATGTCCTGATCTTCGATGTGGAAAGTAGTAGTAATTTTAACCTGGCTATCTTCTCCTGCAGTTTTAACCTCTGGTGTTTCATTATCAAAAACTGGTGCTAATTTTGATTTTAAATCTTCAGTATTAACAGCTTTATCAAAGTGAACAAGATAAGTTCTACCACCTTTAAAATCTACACCTAAGTTTAAACCACCATTTTTGAAGTACATACCAATACCAGCAACAATAATTATTGTAGAAATGATATAGTAGATTTTACGACGACCAACAAAGTTGAATGCTAAGTTTTTGAATGCATTACGCGTTAAGTTATTATCAAAGTTAACCTCAATTTTACGAGACAATAATGAATCAAATACCACTCTTGAAATGGCAACTGCAGCAAATAATGAAGAAAGGATACCAATACATAACGTAGTTGCAAAACCCTGAACAGGACCGCTACCGAATACGTATAAAATAGCACCTAATATAAATAAGGTAACGTTTGAATCAATGATAGAAGGCATAGCATGCTTAAAACCTTCTTTAATTGCATTGGCTACTGTTTTGCCATGTGCAAGCTCTTCCCGAACACGTTCGAAAATCAGGATGTTCGCATCAACCGATAAACCGATTGTTAAAACGATACCCGCAATACCCGGTAATGTTAATACAGCTCCTAACGAAACCAGGATACCGATAACAAAGAATAAGTTAATCAATAAAGCAAAGTTAGCAACCCAACCTGCACGGTGATAATATAGCGCCATGAAGATTAAGATCACAATAAACGCAATTACGAAAGAGATTAAACCATCGTGAATCGCTTGTGCACCTAAAGTAGGACCAACTACATAGCTTCCTGCAATACGTGCCGGAGCTGGTAATTTACCTGCTTTTAAGATATTTGATAAATCTTTAGTATCCGCTTGAGTAAAGTTACCAGTAATGGAAGATACACCACCGGCAATTTCATTCTGAACAGTAGGAGCAGAGTAAACCTGGTTATCTAATACAATGGCGATCGATTTTTTATTGTTCGCATCAGCAGCAGCTTCAGCAGTAATTTTTTTCCATTTCGCAGCACCTTCGCTGGTCATGTACATGGTTACTTCTGGCTTACCTTTTTGATCGAAATCATCTTTAGAATCGCTGATTGCATCACCACCTAAATCAGGTTTACCATCAGCACTTACCGCTTTAATTGCATAAAGTTCGAAAACTTTAGAACCTTCTCTAGGTTTAACGCTCCACATAAATTTCATCGTAGATGGAATCGCAGCAGCAACCTCAGGTAATCTTAAATATGAATTCACTTTAGCAGTATCTTTTTGTAAAGACATACCCACTACAGCACCTGGCATTAATTGTTGCTGTCCGTTTTCTCCCTGATAAACAGGAAGGCTTAGTACAGCATATAATGGATTAGATTTTGCTAATTCTGCTTTTACAACAGTGGAATCTTTTTTACCTAAACCAGCAAGTTTACCACCTTTAGCGGTAGTATCTTTAGTAGCCGCTTTTTCTAAACCAGCTAATTTACCACCAGCAGGAGCTGCAGTAGTATCAGTAGTGGCTGCAGGAGCATCAGCTTTTAAAGTAGCAGCTAAGGTTTTGTTTATGTTTTCAAGCAAAGGAACAACTTCCTGAACCTGATAAACCTGCCAGAACTGTAGTTCAGCAGAACCTTGTAGCAGTTTTGCAATACGCTCTTTATCTTGTACACCTGGCATTTCGATTAAGATCCGGTTACTGCCTTCTTGTTTTTGCATGTTCGGACTAACTACGCCGAAACCATCAATACGAGAACGTAAAACAGTAAATGAACGATCGATTGCGCTGGTAGCTTCTTTTTCTAAGAAAGATTCAACCTCATTATTGCTCGCACTTGGTTTTAACTGAGATGCATTGTCTTGATTAGAGAAATAATCTGCAAGTTTAACACCAGGACTTAATTTTTCAAATTCATCAACAAAAATTTTGATGTAATCTTTACCGCCGGCATTTAATTGGATTTGTGCATTTTGAACAGCTTGATTAAAGTTCGCATCAGTAGGGTTACCCGCTAGAGATTTAACCAATTCAGCTAACGATATTTCCATCGTTACGTTCATACCACCTTTTAAGTCTAAACCTAAATTAATCTCTTTAGCTTTAACTTCCCCGTAAGTAAATCCAACAACTGGATAAACTTTCTCGGTACTCATCGAATCTAAATAAGCTTTTTCTTTAGCCAGATCACCCTTCGCATAGTCTTTGGCGGCTTTTTCTACATTGGATGCTACCAATGTAAATGAGAGCGCATACGCACAAACGATAGCTAAAACTATCGCTATAAACTTAATAAAACCTTTTCCTTGCATTGTTTGTTTAAAATAATTTGTCTTTCGCTGTTTTTTAACAAGTCGGCAAATCTAATTAAATTTTTAAACTATAGAACCCCTTAACAGATAATTTATTAAGATTAATTTCCATTAGCGCATAATACCAATGCAATCGTTACGTTCCATCCATTTTAATGTTCAAATTATACCAGCTGATTGATTTGGAAAGCAAGAACAGCGGCATTTGGTTTGAGTTCGGTCCCGCTAAACGCTGTAGCCCGGTAGAAAAAACCGGGGCTGCCGCTTATATCGGGTTTAGGTGGCGCGGGTAGTATTTCTATTTTCAGCTATGTGCTTAGAACTCTTGTCATCGTTTAGCAGTTAATGAAATTACTTCCGCTTTAGAACTTCAAAAGTATAATCATACTTATTTTTTTCATCGGCTTGATGAGGTTCAGAACTTAACACTTCCCATTCGTTTCTATCAAATTCTGGGAAAAATGTATCCGCATCAAATTGATGATGGATGGTTGTTAAATAGAGCAGATCAGTCTTTGGTAAAGCCTGGCGATAAATCTCTGCTCCTCCTATGATGAAAACTTGTTTTTCCTCATTTTGGGTGATTAATAATGCTTCGTCTAAGCTATTCACCACTTCAGCACCTTCAATTTGCAAAGAGGCATCCCGGGTGATCACAATGTTCCTGCGGTTAGGTAATGGTCTGCCAACAGAATCAAACGTTTTACGGCCCAATATAACAGTATGACCGGATGTAGTTTGTTTAAAAAACTTTAAATCTGCTGGCATGTGCCATAATAACTGGTTGTTTTTTCCTATTTCTTTGTTTTCTCCTGTGGCGACAGCGATGGAAAGCGAAGGGCTTTTTTGTTCATTAGTCATTGGTCATTTGTTTATTAGTGTTTGCATGGTGTATCATTTGCTTAGGGTTTTGATTCCATTTATAATTGGTCGTTTGTTTATTAGTGTTTGCATGGTGTATCATTTGCTTATGGTTTTGATTACATTGATAATTGGTCATTTGTTTATTAGTGTTTGCAAGGTGTATTAAGCACTGTTTAATAGGCCAGATTCAAACATTCATTCTTAGATTATGATGAATCAGGTCAAATTTTTGCCAATATATTTTATGTAAGCATTAAGCTTTAGATGAAGGGTTTGTAGTTCGGTATAGAGTTCTAAATAACATCCTTCAGATATCAAATTCCTGTTTTTCGATTTCCTAAGGAACGACTTAACCTCCAAAATAGAACCCCGGCTGTAGTAACAAAAGTTTTTATTCTCTTTAAAATGGTATCGGCCATATCCTTCTGCAATGTTAGCACTGATAGAATCGGCAGCCCTACAGAGTTGCTTCCCTATGGTATCTTTTGCAAAATATTCCCATCTGGTAACTATATTCCAGATTTTATCTGAGATTATTTCTGATAAATTATACACTTCTAAATCCTCTAATTTATAATTCATTCTCTATTAAATTATTGAAATTAAATAAGGATGTAATAAAATAGGGTATTTAGGTATGCACCAAACAAATGAACCAATGGCTAATGACCAATGAACAGAAATCTACACCGCCACTACACCTTTAATATGTGGATGCGACTCGTAATTCTCCAAAGTAAAATCTTCAAACTTGAAGTCAAAAATACTTTTAACATCAGGATTGATCTTCATTGTGGGTAGTGGTTTTGGCTCACGGCTTAATTGTAAGTTAGCTTGTTCAATATGATTGTTATACAGATGTGCATCACCTAAAGTATGAACGAAATCGCCGGCCTCCAGGCCGCAAACCTGCGCAACCATCATTGTTAATAGCGCATAAGATGCAATGTTAAAAGGAACACCTAAGAAAATATCAGCACTGCGCTGATATAATTGGCAACTTAATTTGCCATCGGCAACATAGAATTGGAAAAATGCATGACAAGGGGGCAAAGCCATATTTTCAATCTCTGCTACATTCCATGCCGAAACAATAATTCTCCGTGAGTCAGGATTATTATTGATAGTGTTAATGATGTTGGTAATCTGATCAATGTGTTTTCCATCCGGCGTAGGCCAGCTTCTCCATTGCGAACCATAAACGGGTCCTAAATTTCCTGCTTCATCTGCCCATTCATCCCAGATACGAACACCATTATCTTTCAGGTATTTAATATTAGTGTCGCCGGTTAAAAACCAGATCAGTTCATGAATAATAGATTTTAAGTGCAGCTTCTTAGTCGTCACCATCGGGAAACCCTCCTGCAGGTTAAAACGCATCTGATAGCCAAAAACACTTACGGTTCCTGTTCCTGTACGATCATGTTTCTGAGCGCCGTTATCCAACACATGTTGCATTAAATCTAAATATTGTTTCATATAACCAAACCTAAAAAAGGCTTTTAATTTGCGAATAAATTTTCAGTTACAAATATCTAAAATTTATCAAAAGTAAAGGGTGTTAATTATAGACAATATGCCATTTTAACATTTTGATAACTTGATTACTTTGTTCTCACACCGCAAGGATGTATGTTTGCAGTGAGGGTGGTTGCTACTTTTGCAATTCAGACTCATGACTTACGAATCAAGACTCCAGACTAAAAATGCTATCTTTTCCAAACGCAAAAATAAATTTAGGCTTAAATATTACAGAGAAACGTGCTGATGGTTATCATAACTTGGAAACGGTTTTTTATCCGATAAATATTAAAGATGCTGTAGAAATTGTGGATGCAACAGAGACTTCCTGCAGAATCCATGGGATAGCCATTCCAGGAGATGCGAACGATAACCTGTGTTACAAAGCCTACCAGCTGATTAAAAATGATTATGATATTCCTGCGCAGCAAATTAATCTATTAAAAAATATTCCGGTAGGCGCGGGTTTAGGGGGCGGATCGGCAGATTGTGCTTTCGTAGTTAAGCTCATCAACGAAAAATTTAAATTGAATTTGTCTGTTGAACAAATGGAAGACTATGCGAAAAGGCTTGGTGCAGACTGCGCTTTTTTTATTGAAAATAAACCTGTTTATGCTTTCAATAAAGGTGATGAATTTGAAAAGTGCGAAGTGGATCTATCAGGTTGGTTTAAGGTTCTGGTAAAGCCACCCATTCACGTGAGTACTGCTGATGCCTATGCGTTGGTAAAACCTCAAAAGCCTTTGCAATCTTTAAAAGAAATGATACATTTGTCTCCAACAACATGGAAAGATAAGGTTATTAACGATTTCGAGCAATCGGTATTTGTAAAGTATCCCCAAATTCATCAAATAAAAACCAGTTTATACGATGCAGGCGCAACATTCGCTTTAATGAGTGGGAGCGGCTCGTCTGTTTTTGCAATTTTTAACGAACCTGTTAAACTGCCTGAACTGGAAAAAAACAACTTAGTTTATTATAATATTTAAAAGCTAAAAGGTAAAAGCAGAAAGACTAAAGCACGATCAGTCTTGATACTTTGAAAGCTAAAAGGTAAAAGCAGAAAGACTAAAGCACGATCAGTCTTGATACTTTGAAAGCTGAAAGGTAAAAGCAGAAAGACTAAAGCAAATCAGTCTTGATACTTTGAAAGCTGAAAGATAAAAGCAGAAAGACTAAAGCAAATCAGTCTTGATACTTAATACTAACTACTTGATACTAACAACATGAATATAAATCTCATCCGCAAGAGCGGGAAATTCAATTTTGAAGCAGAAAACGAAAATGGTTTTACTGTTGAACTAGATGCGAAAGCTGCGATTGGCGGCGAAGGTAAGGGTTTCAGGCCGATGGAAATGCTGTTAATCGGGCTTGGGGGTTGCAGTGGAATTGATATGGTAAATGTGTTAACTAAGCAGAAAGAACCTTTAGATGATATTAAAATTGCCATCAACGCCACCCGAAAAGAGGAAGAAATGCCACCCATTTTTGATGAGATCGAAATCCACTTTGAACTAACCGGCGATTTAAATACTGGAAAAGTAGAACGTGCATTGGCGCTCACTTTTGATAAATACTGCTCGGTCTCAAATATTTTAGGTCGCTCAGCAAAAATTAACTTTACTTACGAAATAAAAAAATAGTGAGATTCAGGAGTAGTAAGTACTAAGTATCAGGTATCAAGTTTGGGGAGGTCAAAATGCATGAGGCCAAATCTATACTCCATACAAAATCTTGATACTTGATACTAAAATCTTGATACTTGATACTAAAATCTTGATACCAACAAAAAATGAAATCCGAAAACTTTGAAACCATAGCGATTCGCACACAAACCGAAAGAAGCTTACATAAAGAACACTCTGCACCAATTTATTTAACCTCAAGTTATAAGTTTGATGATGCAGAAGAGATGCGTGCTTTGTTTGCCAATGAAAAAGAGGGAAATGTTTACAGCCGTTATTCTAATCCTAACACTTCAGAATTTATCGAGAAGATGTGTCTTTTGGAAGGTGCTGAAGATGGTTTCGCAACGGCTACCGGGATGGCCGCTATTTTTACCACCTTCGGCGCATTTTTGAAAGCTGGTGATCATATTGTATCAAGCAGATCGGTTTTTGGCTCTACCCACCAATTGCTCACCAACGTGTTTTCTAAATGGGGGGTAACATTTGATTATGCAGACTTGGATAAACCGGAAGATTGGGAGGCATTGATTAAGCCCAATACTAAAATGATTTTTGTAGAAACCCCATCAAACCCCGGAATAGATATCATTGACCTGGAGTTTCTTGGTCAGTTGGCAAAAAAACATAATCAACTTTTAGTGGTCGATAATTGCTTTGCCACGCCGTATCTGCAGCAGCCGATTAAACTGGGAGCGCATATTTCCATTCATTCAGCTACCAAGTACATCGACGGACAAGGTCGCGTTTTAGGTGGAATTATTTTAGGGTATAAAGATCTGATTGCAGAAATTATCGGCTTCGCCCGCCATAGCGGTCCGGCTTTATCACCTTTTAACGCATGGATTTTGTCTAAAAGTTTAGAAACTTTAGCTGTCCGGATGGATCGCCATTGCGAAAATGCATTAAAAGTTGCAGAATACCTGGAGAAGCATCCGAAAATCAAACTGGTTAAATATCCATTTTTAGCTTCACATCCTCAATATGAAATTGCGAAAAAGCAAATGAAACAAGGTGGTGGAATTGTAACCATCGTTGTAGAAGGTGGTATTGATGCCGCCCGTAAATTTATGGATAATTTGCAACTGTTCTCTATTTCTGCCAATTTAGCGGATACTCGTTCCATTGCTACACATCCGGCAACAAGCACGCATAATAAGCTTACAGAAGAAGAAAGAAATGTGGTAGGGATCGAGCAAGGTTCCATCCGTTTATCTATTGGCTTAGAACATATCAACGATATTCTGGCTGATATTGAACAGGCGTTGGTGACCATCTAGCCCTATAAAGGGAAATTGCAGGCGAGATGAGTAAGCATAGCTTATTGATCTCGCTTTTTTTTATATTATCTATTGAAGCTTATAACAACAATTATTTTAGTTCTGACGGGCGATTCTGAAACCTAACTTCTACGTCAAGTCATTCAAAAACAACCAACGATTAACTCAGAACGATTTCCTCCTCCAAACTTCTTACCCTACATCAATGCATAGCCGCTATGCCCGCAGTACATTTGTATCATAAACAAGAAAGGAAATTTATGTCACAGTTTATTTTGCACAAAGAAAACACCAGAGGCCATGCCAATCATGGATGGTTAAACGCGCACCACTCATTCAGTTTTGCTAACTATTACAATCCTGAAAGAATGCACTTCGGCGTTTTAAGAGTTTTAAATGATGACTTGATTGATGGTGGAATGGGTTTTGGTGCACATCCGCATGATAATATGGAAATCATTACGATTCCATTAGCTGGTGCTATTGCACATAAAGATAGCATGGGTAACACGGCAGAAATTAAAGCTGGCGAAATTCAGGTAATGAGCGCAGGTACAGGTGTAAGTCATAGTGAGTTTAATGCACTACCTGATGTTCAGTTGAATTTGCTGCAGATCTGGTTGTTCCCAAATAAAAAAAATGTAACACCTAGGTATGATCAAAGGGCTTTAGATGTGGCTGCCCGTCACAATAACTTCCAGCAGATTTTATCGCCAAACAGTGAAGATGATAATGTTTGGATTCATCAGGATGCCTGGTTCTCATTAGGGAAATTTGATGAAGGCTTTGAAACCGAATATAAAATTAAAAAAGAGGGCAATGGCGTCTATGCTTTTATAATTAATGGGGAAGTAACCATCAACGGACAAACCTTCAGCCGCAGAGATGGGATTGGCGTTTGGGATACCGATAGTATCAGTTTTAAAGCAAACTCTGCTGGCGCGGAGGTGTTGTTAATGGATGTTCCGATGGAATTATAATTAAAGTTATTTGTTGAAAGTTGCAGATCGATAGGTTTGGTTTGCAACTTTTAACCGATAACTCTTAACTTAAAAAAATATGCAAACTACGATACTTTACATTGGCAGAGATTCTGAAATTACGGTTGTAATGAACCGTTTGTTAAATGCCAGGCCTGAATGGAAAGGCATTTGTGTTTGTACAGATGAAGAGGCGGTTTCGGTGTTTAAGGAAGAGGCCATCGATCTGGTACTACTTGGTAATGGCATTGATCAGCAATGTGAACAGGCGCTTAGATTAAAGTTGCAAGCGATTAAGCCAAACATCAAAATCGTTCAACATTATGGTGGCGGAAGTGGATTACTTTATGGGGAAATTATGACTGCGTTGAATTAGGGTTTTATAATGCTAGGATTTTAGTATTTTTTTGTCAAATGCTTAGCATATATTTTTAGTTTATCTGATATTGAGATAGTCATATCTTAACTCATAAACAGTATTATCGGCTTTACTTTGATTTTAAACCCCGAAAATACCCGATATTGCAACCCTGATATTAAAATCATCCTGGGAGGAGCTAATTAATATTAATCAATTGGCAACGAAAAATAGCATTGCTATAACTGCGCTCGATATCTACATTAACATTAATCGTTAAGATCAAAATTATCTGAAAGCTAACCTCAGCACTTCAAATGCTATAATCCTTATAAATCTTAGCTAATGTACTCTCTGTCCTCGTCGCTTAATTCTTTCTTATTCGAAACAGGCTGATTTCTTTCAATTTCATTATCATAGCTGCTAAAGGTTTTTTTCGGGCGACCAACAATGTAGCCGATAATAAAACCAAGGATTACGCAGATGCCGATGACCAACAGTTTTGATACGGGAACGGTTGCCACCAGAAAATCAAAATCAACAGGGTCGGTGTTAACGGTTAAAAAAATAGTGAGTAATACGGTAAGGATGACGATGAAGATGGTTTTAGCACTCATGTTATTTTTATTTATCCTTTTTCAAGGTTTTGGTTTAAAAGCTGTAATTGAAAGAAAACTCTAATATAGGATTTTGATTGTATATCTTATTTACAAATACCAACCTCGCACCAAGATCTACAACAGGTTGGTACCGTAAAATGTTTACGCTGGTATTCAATTCTACGCCATAAGTTTTTGGTTCGCTAATATTAGTGCTTTTTCCAATGTTTTCATAGTGAGAAAATACACCCGCTCTAAAATTTCTAACGTACGCCAGCGGACCTAATTCCCAATCGGGAAATGCAAACGGGAAACGATAATTAAACAATAAGCTATTTTGCAGTTTGCTTTTTGCCAGGATGTTGTTATAACCATAAACCGTGGCAATCTCAGTAGCATATTGATTTACGCCACTTGCTTTTTGATAATTAAAACTTGCCAGAAAAGAATGGTTTTTTGCAAAGCCCGGAAAATAGAAAAAACTTTCAAGTGCCATAATTTCGCCATTAAGATTTTGATCAAATGGCTGATGATTATAAGTGGCTCGTAACACTTGTGCCCATCTTGGTGCAATATCTCTTTCGGTTGTTCGTACACTGTGATTAAAAGTAAAATTATACTCCATCGGGAATCTTAAAGTTTTAATAAAATTAGATGGCATATTTTCAGGTGCGTACCGTTGTGTAAAACTTGTAGCTGTATTTAGGGTAAAGGAATAGGTTTGATTCCTGGCATTGAAAGAGAGTGGAAGTGATGCATTTAATTTTACATAGTTTTCCCGCCAATCTCCTTGCTGAATTACATTCTTAGCGTGATAGAACGTTCGCTTTGGTCTGTTGCGATAGGTAACGCTTAAAACTGGATAGAGCGCCTTATAACGAATATCTGCAGTGTATTCAAAACGCTTTAAATCTCTATGGTATTTTGCGCCCGTATAGAAATCCATCGTGTTCAATAGATTGTTCGACTGAAGTTCTAAACCAAAAACGTATTCATTGTCGATAACAGGAATCAGACTGTGTACGCTGAAAAGGTTTAGACTTTGACGATACCGTTTTGATTGAAAAATCGAGTCGGGAATATTGTTGAAAACGTTGCCGATGTTTTCCTGTTTTTCTGCCGCTGCTGCAAAATCAACAAAGCCGTTTTCGCCAATGGGTTTTTGCGCGATGTCAGTTTCCGCTATTTCATACCCGTTGATTTTATAATCATTAAAAATGACTTTTCCATCCATTGTTACCGAAGGATTGAAAGCCCCATATTTCGATGCTGTTAGTGCTGATATTTTTTTAGAATTAATTGCGATTTCATAAATATTATCGATGCCATTGAAGTGTGCATTAAATGCAATTTTATCGTCGATAAAAATTGGCCTGCTCAGTTGCTGTCTGCTCTCCGCTATGAGCAAAGTTTTTTTATCACCCTCCAGTAAGCATAAATTTTTTCCCTTTTCCGTTACGCTGATGTATGCAATTTTATTTTCGGTAAGATCATAACTTGGGGTCTGCAAAATTTCATTTTCAAGGTTTGGAAAGGTCGTTAAAATCTTCCCGGTAGACGCATCAATTTCTACCAGATTAAACTGGTTGTTAAGTTCAACCTTTATAGCGATTATCTTTTTGCCATCGCTGGATAGGGTGGGGGAGAAGAGCCTGCTTTGGCTACTTAATTTTCTGAACTTTTTGGTCTGTAAATTATAGGAACAAATTACGCTATAGCTCCTTTGTTTGTAGCGTGGATCGTAGCGAATTTCATCCCAAACAATCATATTGTTTTTTAAGCTAAACCATGGATATTCCTGGTAACCTATTCCGAATAATTTTTGCTCAGATTGATCGTCGTTGATCAGTACAAAATGCCTTGCTTCCTGCTTACTTTCTTTGAGTGCTAAAACCTGATTTTTATTTAACCTTACAGGTAGAAAATAATTGGTTGCCAACGTAGTTTTTTTGTTGAGTGATTCATAGCTTTTTGCCACTACAATATCTTGCTGGTTTTTCCATTTTTCAGCAACATTATTCTGGGTGGAAAGAAAGTATGTTCTGGTATTTTTTCCAGTATATTTTTTTAAGCTTTTCGAGAAAGGGTAAATTCTAAATGGACGTTTCCTGATGTCTCCGAGTAAGCTATCTGATATGAACTGCCCGAATTTTTCTTTCATGTCTGCAACCATCAAATATCCTGTTTGATAATATCCAGGTGTGACGTCTTTATTAGATCCAAAATAGGCTTTGCTGTAAGATAATTTTTTGCCCTCCAAAAGTGATGTGCGATATGGCATGATCCAATTCGGCTGGCGTCCTCTGCCTGACCCGGTCAATGCGGTTTCGTTAACCACCGCATCACCCTCAAAAAACCAGATCGGGATGCCCGCTCCAAAGTAGGCAAAGTAAACCAGTTCGGGGAAAGGTCGCGCTTTTGTTCCTGTCAGTTTGTCAAACTGTGCAATATGTCGAAGTTCATGAACAGCAAGATTATTCAGCCAATCCTGACTATCAAAATACTGTGGAGGTGTAGTGTAGAACTCAGATTTCTTCGGGCCAAGCTGGACAAAACCATTGGCGATTGTTCCCTGGTTTTGGAGTAGGAGCGGAATCGAGGTTTTGTGTTGTCTTAATCCCAATCCAACTTTTGAGTAAATAAACGGCAATGTTCTCGCCATGCGCTGGGCATCATTTTCAAGTTCTTTGGGATAGATGATCTTAAAGCCGCCAGACTCAATAGCATTCCAATGTACACTAAGTGGGTTCTGTGCAGTGCTGAAGATTTGACCAAAAACAGAATGTGAAACGATACTTAATGAAATTGATGTTAAGTAACTGATAATTAGTTTACTGTTTAGTTTATTTGGTTTCATTAATTACGAATGCTAAAATTATTAGTTTTTTAAGATTTGAACTTGGATGTGATTCTATTATTTAAATTTATATAGTACTATTTTAAATTTTGATAATCAATAACTTATGTTTTTATTGAATTCCATATTTATTGATTTTATTTACGGTTTTGTTATTCATTATATAGGTTGGAACGCTTTAAAAAAGGCTTTAGTGATGCGTTCGATATAGTGCTTTAAATTACACTTATTAATCTATTTTAAGCAATTATTTTTCGTTGTTTTCTAAAATTATGATGGAGATGTGGTTGATTATTACTGCTTGCTTTGACCTGTGATTCGCTTTCGATTGTAAATCGCTACACCTAGAAACGCTCACGAAACCATTCGAGAATTTAAAATTTATCTAAGTAATATCTGAATCATCTCAATATTTGGCGCAGACAATAATAACCAGATCCCATTTTTAACTTCAGAATCTATTTGCAAATTGATATTGAGTCGTTAACTTTTATATAAATTAGACATATTAATAATGAATGTGGATAATGTCATTATGTCATCTCGTTGGTGTTTATATCTTTCAAGTTTAATTGGAGAAGATAGGTAATCATATTAAATAAGATTTCATTCAACAGTCTTTTAAGCAGATTAGGGGTATGTGATAATGCTCCTTTTTTAGTTCGTAAACAATAATTACAGGTCTTATGGCAAGTGATTTTTATCAAATACAGATGTCGATTTTTTTGAATGATGTATAAATTTTAACTGTAATAGTATCTGAAATGCACCTAATTTTATATTCCTAATGGCAAATCTTTCAAATATTCAGGAACAGTAGTCCGTTTTTAATCTTTTAGCCATAAATATCACTGTTCATTGCTTTGGTTATGTAAGTATCTTTTATACAGTGGTTTGTATTTTTTTTCGTATCTTTTTATTATTTGTAAGATGCCTGGCTTTGCCCCTTTAAAATTTATCTAATCTAACTGACTTTCACCTCAGAATGGTCAAAATCTGGTCTGATATTTTAAATTTTAAGGTAGTTGCATTATTGGAATGGAGGTGGTTTTTGGCTTTTATTTGACTGTAAAAGTCTCAGGTTTCATACCCTGCATTTGTGATATTATTGAATAACATACGGCTTAATAACCAATGTTCTACAGCCTGTTTTAGCTTCTAATCTGATGGTTAAACTATTTAAAACGCCGATGAAATCAGCTGCAATATTTAAAGATTTAATCTCAGAATATAATGCCCTCAAGTAGGGTATTATGGCCTAGATTTAGTATTAGAAATAACAACTATATCAAAGTTAAATCACCTAAGATTTAGTCGCTTTTTTTATAGCATTTTACGGTGATAAATAGTGTTAAAAAAGGATTTTGGAATACGCTATTCTTAAAGTTTGTTTCTTCGTTTTTTGTAAATAGGATAGAAGAATATAGTGCTTAGTATAATGGCTGCTCCGATGTAAAATCCAGCGGTCATTTGCTCTTTATCTTTGAAGAAAATAAAGGCCAAAAGTATTCCGTAAACGGGTTCCAGATTTGTGATTAATGCTACCCGAAATGCTGATAAAGTTCGCATTACGGAGACACCTGCCACGTAAGCTACTGATGTGCAAAGCGTACCTAAAAGGCCTATATAAAGCCAGTCTTTCAGGCTAAGGTTAAAAGGAGAATGGATTAAAGATCCATCGTATAAACGGTATAAAGTGATCCAAAATAATCCACCAACCAGCTCATAAAAACCAATAATAGAAGGCTCACTTTTCTGAACAAGGGTAGAGTTTATCGTGGAGAAAAGACTTGACGCTACTGCGGCAAGAAGTCCGAAAATTATACCTAAAGTATATTGGCCTTCAAATTTAAAGATCATATAGATGCCGAGAATGATGATCAATCCGACCAAGATATCTCCAATCTGAATAGGCTGTTTTTTGATCAGTGGCTCTAGAATTGCAGTAAATAAAGTGAAGGAAGAAAGGCATACTAACGTCACTGAAACGGTAGATACTTTAATCGCATGAAAGAAAAATATCCAGTGAATGGCAACGATGGCGCCAGTTAAAAAGAACTGAATAAATTGTTTTCTTGAAATTTTAATATTCTTTTTCGTGATTATAAACCACGCAAAAAGCGTAGTTGTTGCGATCAGTACCCGGTACCAAACCAAGGGTACTGCATCTATCGAAATTACCTTACCGAGCACTCCGGTAAAGCCCCATATTAACACTGTAAAATGAAGAATTAATAAGTTTTTTTTAGTGCTCTCCATCTTACTTTGGCGCTCTTTTCAATAAATAAATGCCAAGTAAGCCAAATGCAATAGTTGGAGAGATTACAGCGATAACAGGTGGCAATCCACCCTTGGTAGAAAACATCTGCGTAAACTGATTGAAGACGATGTAAGCGAAGCTAATAAAGATTCCGATCCCAAGGGAAACACCTACCCCACCTCGAACCTTACGCGATGATAATGCTACGCCAATCAGCGTTAAAATATAGGCAGAAAGTGGATGCAGAAAACGTTTATACTGCTCAAACTCCAAGTCGTTCATGATGCCTGTTCCCCTGATTTTTTCTTTCCGGATTTTGTCGGCAAGTTCTTCTGTAGATAAGTTCTGAACCACATTTGCATAGGCAGAAAAATCATCAGGGCGCATATCAAAAATGGTATCTTTTAGTTTACCGTTTCCATAAATCATTGTTTCTTTAAGGCTGTTTATTCTACGAATAGAGTAATTGCTCAGTTGCCATTTTCGCTTTGTAGAGTCCCATTTAATATTATCGGCTACTATCTTTTTTACCAGCACATCACCATTAAAATTATCCAATGAAAACCGATAACCATAATTGGTTTTGTTGTCAAAACTTTCCAGATAGATATAAGTTTTGTCGTCCAGTTTCATGTGGATATTTGTTTTTGTTGAGGGATCGTTACGCTTCACATAGGTATTCTCAAAACTATTTTTTAACGTATTGGTGTAGGGTAAAACGTAAAGATTTGAACCGAGATTGGCTGCAAATATCACTGTAGCTGATACGAAATAAGGTAAGAGAAATCTGTTGAAACTAACTCCTCCACTTAAAATCGGAACGATCTCTGTTTGATCAGCCATTTTAGCCGTAAAGAAAATTACAGCAATAAAGTTGATTAGCGGCGAGAGCATGTTTACATAAAATGGAATGGAGCCCGCATAATATTTAGAAAGAATGCCCCAGAAACTGAGGCCACTCTTCATAAAATCATCCATTTTTTCGGACAGATCAAATACCACAATAATGATCACGAAAATAGCCAGGGTATAGATAAACGTACCCAGATATTTACCGATAATATACTGATCAATGATTTTAATCTTTCCTTTTAACAGACTCATTCTTATAATTTTTGACCTAAAACCTTCACCATTTTATTCTTCCAGTCATAAAATTCGCCTGAAATTATTTTCTCCCGGGCCTGCTTAACTAACCACAGGTAGAAATGTAGATTATGTAATGTAGCAATTTGCGCTCCAAGCATTTCTTTGCTGTGCACTAAATGTCTTAAATAAGCTTTGCTGGTTACCTTGTCTGCATGTAAATCACTTTCAGCATCCAATGGAGAAAAATCATTTTCCCACTTTTTGTTTCTAATGTTGATAATCCCGTTTCGGGTAAAAAGCATTCCATTACGTGCATTTCTGGTTGGCATTACACAATCAAACATGTCTACGCCAAGTGCGATGTTCTCCAAAATGTTGATTGGCGTACCCACACCCATTAAGTAACGTGGTTTTTCGTAAGGTAATATATCACAAACCACTTCGGTCATAGCGTACATTTCTTCAGCAGGTTCACCCACAGATAATCCACCGATGGCATTGCCTTCACGGTTCATACTGGCAATAAATTCTGCAGATTTTATTCTCAGGTCTTTATATACCGAACCTTGAACAATAGGAAATAGTGTTTGATCGAAGCCGTATTTTGGTTCTGTATTATCAAAACGTGTGCAGCAACGTTTTAACCAGCGGTGTGTCATTTTAATTGACTGCGCGGCGTAAGTATAATCGCAAGGGTAAGGTGTACACTCATCAAAAGCCATAATAATATCAGCGCCAATGGTACGCTGAATATCCATGGCATATTCTGGGGTAAAAAGATGCTTTGATCCATCAATATGCGAATGGAAAGTAACACCTTCTTCTTTAATTTTACGCACTTTACTTAATGAATAAACCTGGTATCCACCGCTATCGGTTAGAATCGGACGATCCCAGCCGATAAATTTATGTAAACCTCCGGCGGTTTCCAAAATATCTAAACCCGGTCTTAAGTAAAGGTGGTAAGTATTGCCTAATATAATTTTAGCATCAATATCTTCTTTTAATTCCCGCTGGTGAACGGCTTTAACTGTTCCGGCGGTGCCAACAGGCATAAAAATTGGCGTTTGTATTTCGCCATGGGCAGTGGTAACGGTCCCGGCTCTGGCCTTTGATAATGGATCGTTTGCCTGTAAAGTAAATTTCATATAGGTTACAAAAGTAACAAATTTAACACACCTATATATACTGTTGAAGAGTTTAATAGCCTGGATTAAACAATTCAGATACCAGGAATGAATTGATAGTGGGAAGAGTTGGTCGATTCATGTCCTTAATCCTATCAGGAAAATAATAATCTTAAGGTTTTTTTGAACATCAGGTATATTGCAGATTTAAAATGCGAAATTTGCGCCTATTTATTTTACCATTGTGATCTTAACCTTAACAGAAATTATCCTGCTCTCGATATTGGCTTTCTGCCTTTTAGTTCAGCTTTATTACGTATTATTTGTTCATTTAAAATTAGCTACTGCTACGATAGAGGTAATCCCTTTCATCGGTAGAAAACCGTTAAGTGTAATTGTATGCGCCCGAAATGAAATTAAAAACCTAACTGAATACCTGCCTGCACTGATGACACAGAATTATCCTGAATATGAGGTGGTTGTGGTTAACGATCGCTCCTGGGATGGTACAGAAGAATTCCTGGAGCAGATGGCAGAGCAATACAGCAATTTAAAAGTTGTAAAAATATTAGATAACGATAAGTTTTTGGCTGGTAAAAAGTTTGCCGTAACGATGGGCATCAAGGCTGCTAAACATGAATGGTTGGTTTTCACCGATGCAGATTGTACGCCTGCATCTGATCAATGGCTAATGAACATGCAGCAACCCGAAGATGAAAACATAGAAATCGTTTTGGGTTATTCACCATATATTAAAAGACGTGGATTATTAAATGCGCTGATTCGGTTCGAAACATTTTTTACTGCCGTCAACTACCTTTCATTTGCATTGAAAGGAATGCCGTATATGGGCGTAGGTCGGAATATGGCTTATAAAAAGGCATTGTTTTTTAAAAATAAGGGTTTTGCCGCACACATGCATATTCCATCGGGGGATGATGATTTATTTGTGAATGCGCATGCGAATAAGTGTAATACCGAAATTCGTATCCATGCAGACAGCCATGTGTGGAGCGAACCTAATCGTACCTGGAACGGTTATCTTAAACAGAAAAAGCGTCACTTTGGTGCCGGAAAAATGTATAAGGCGAAGCACAAATTCATTTTAAGTTTACAAATTATCTTTCAACTTCTTTTCTACGGATTTTTTGTGGCCAGTATGTTTTTAAGCAGGGAAGCCCAATACGTAGCGGGAGGTATTCTGTTACTGAGCATCCTCATTAGGAGTTTTATCTATCCAAAACTACTCAAACGTTTAAACTATGGCGATTTACGTTGGTGGTTCCCAATATTAGATATACTTTTGTTTCTGTTTTTAACGTTGAACGGATTCTTAGCCATGTTTGGCAAGAAAAAAGTAAATTGGAAGTAAGTTACAATCATTAAGAGTTACCCTATGGCTGATGTAAAACCAGATATTATTTTAAAATATTTTCCAGACCTGACCGAGAAGCAGATTGCTCAGTTTTCGCAACTGTTTGATTTGTATAGTTACTGGAATGCGCAAATTAATGTGATATCCAGAAAAGATATTGAGGAATTATATGAGCGCCATGTTTTGCATTCGCTTGGGATAGCCAAAGTTTGTACGTTCAAATCTGGAGAATCTGTTTTAGATGTAGGAACGGGTGGTGGTTTTCCGGGTATCCCATTGGCTATTTTATTTCCTGAAACGAATTTCCATCTGGTAGATTCCATCGGCAAAAAGATTAAAGTAGTTAAGGAAGTGGCTTCTGCTTTGGGGTTAGAAAATCTACAGGCTGATCACTTAAGAGCTGAACAGATCAAGAGTAAGTTCAATTTTGTGATCTCAAGAGCAGTTACCCGTTTAGGGGAATTTTATCCGTGGATTCAGGGCAAGTTTAAAAAAGATTCGATAAATGCCATTCCTAATGGTATTCTTTATTTAAAAGGTGGTGATTTGGAAGAAGAGATTAAAGAATCAAAACTGAAAGCAGAATTGTACCCGCTTTCAGCTTATTTTGAGGAAGATTTCTTTGATACAAAATTTGTGGTTTATGTACCGCAGTAATTGATTAAGAGTATTAAACCATTTTCATTGCAAGAAGTGTAATATTGTAATGTGTTTTATTTATGAATATATCACTTTATCTAAGTGTTTGTTTTTGAAGAATTTGTGTTTATTTTTTGTCCTAATCCGGAATTCAATTCCGGATTAGTCCAGATTATTTTTATATTTGCTTCATGATTCAGCGAATTGGAAAAAATAAATTAAAACAGTTGGCTTCTAAGTTTAGAGTGGTTGCTGTTGTCGGGCCAAGACAAAGTGGCAAAACTACCATTTGCAAAGCTACTTTTCCACGTAAACCATATGTATCATTAGAAAACCCTGATATAGCTGATTTTGCCATTACCGATCCCAACGGTTTTTTAAGGCAGTTTAAAAATGGAGCCATTTTAGATGAGGTACAAAAGTTACCTCATTTATTCTCATATATTCAGCAAATTGTTGATGAAAATAATAAAGCTGGTTTTTTTATACTTAGTGGCAGTAATAACTTTTTAATGCAGGAAAGTATCTCACAGACTTTAGCGGGGAGGGTAGCATATCTCCATCTATTACCTTGTAGTTTGAAAGAATTGAAAACAGCCAAACTATTATCCAGTTACGAAAACCATATTTTTAATGGGGGTTATCCTGAACCTTTATATAAAAACATTACGGCTACAGATTGGTATCCCAATTATATTAACACCTATGTAGAAAGAGATGTTCGCCAATTAAAGAATATAACAAATTTAGTTTTGTTTATGAAGTTTTTACGTTTGTGCGCAGGTCGAACCGGGCAAATACTAAATATGCAGTCATTAGGAAATGATTGTGGTATTGATGCTAAAACAGTGCAGGCATGGCTAAATATTTTAGAATCCAGTTACATCATTTATCTGCTGAAACCATTTTATAATAATTATAATAAGCGGATCATTAAAGCCCCAAAGCTCTATTTTTACGATACAGCAATCGTTTGTAGTTTATTAGGGATACAAAATAAGGAACAGTTAAAATCTCATTCAAGTATTGGTGCTTTGTTCGAAAATATGGTGATCATAGATTTATTGAAACAACGCTTAAATAATGGCTCTCAGGATAATCTATACTATTGGAGAGATAAAACGGGCAATGAACTTGATGTTTTGCTCGATACGGCTACTTCGGTTACTGCTATAGAAATTAAGGCAGGAGCTACAATGAATGCCGATTATCAGAAAGGCTTATTGTATTTTAAAAATATCGTAAATGACAAAAAAGTTATAAAAACTATAGTTTGCTATACTGGTTCGGCTACTCAAAAAAGGAGTAATGGTGTTGAAGTAAAGCCTTGGGAAAAAGTAATATAATGCAAAAACCGAAAGCAGAATTGTATCCGCTTTCAGCTTATTTTGAGGAAGATTTCTTTGATACAAAATTTGTGATTTATGTACCGCACTAAGTATTAGCTTTTAGGAAGGACTTCTACATAAACTACCTCTTTTTTAACAGGTTTTGTTTTTGCCTTTAACGGTACCGGTTCTGCTATCACAACAGTTAATTCTTCAGGCTTATCCATCACTTTTGCGCCCTTAACCGTAGTGATACAATTTTTTGATTCTTTCGCTTTTCCTTTTGGCTCAATCGGAGGTGGCGGCGGAAGTGTTGGTGTATTAGGTGATTTTGGGATTTTTATCTTCAAAACTGTTGGCGGCGGCGGAGGTGGCGGCGGAACTTGTTTTGATCCTTTTCCAGTAGGTACTGGCGGAGCAGGTACGATCTTAATTTGTTTTACCTTCCTCTTTTTTGTGGTATCTTGCGCAGTTGTTAGTAACACTGCATTCTTGTTTGGATAAAGGTCTACCACGCCGTAATTTTTAGTAAAAGCCATTGTTGATGCGCAAATTAAAGCGCCTGTAACAGGCAATACCAACAGCAATCTGAGCCTGGCCCATTTTGCGGATTTTTTCTGATTTAACATGTTTATTCTTCTTTTTAAAATGGATGAATTAAATATCTGATTCGTTAATTGGATAGATTGGTCGCCATAAGAATTTTGGATCAGGAACATTGCATATTCATATTTATTGATCCCTTTATCAGTCGTTTCTTCGTCCGCCAGGTATTCATGCAATAGTTTTACATCACTTTTAAGCTTATAAATTATAGGATTAAACCAGATCAGGCATCCAATAATCTCAAAGAATAGCACATCAATGCTGTGCCTCTGCTTAATATGAGCCATTTCATGATTCATGATCGTGCGTTTCTGAGGCAGATCAGGATCAGAAAACAGAAGGTTGAAAAATGAGAATGCCGATTTTGTATCCTGTAATTCTATAATGACGATACCGTTATCAGTTTTATGATCTGATTGTTTGAGCAGTCTAAATAGATGTCTGAACCCCCAGGCCAATTTGGAGAGAAAAAACAATGCCGGGAGGAGATAGACAATGAGGATAATCTGGACTGAAATTAGACCATCTGTGCCGGATTCGGTTTGTTGATTCATTATGATTTGACTTTCAACAGCATTTGTCTGCAAAAATCCAAACTGGAAAAAAGGAATAGTGAAAGCAATTAAAGCGCTTACAATCAGAAAGTACCTGTTTAAGGTATAAAAGGTTTCCTTGTGCAGAAATATTTTGTAGAACCCATAAAATATTATTAGATATAGGTTGGCTTCTAGTAGATAGTACATCAGATTCATGATTGGTCTTTTTTAAGTTTTTCTGCAAGCCGAATTAACTCTGTCAATTCATTATTGCTCATGATTTTATCATTTACCAGGAATGAAACAAGACTTTCGTACGAGTTCTCAAAATAATTGTTCATCACTTTATCGAGTGCAAACTTCTTATAATCTGCTTCTTTAATGATAGGGAAGTAGATATAGGTATTCCCAATGGCTTTATGGTCTACAAAACCTTTTCCTTCTAAAACCCGAATCACCGTAGAAACGGTATTATAGGCAGGCTTAGGTTCATTCATTTTTTCAATCACATCTTTAACCAACGCTTCTTCCATATCCCAAAGAATTAGCATAATCTGTTCTTCAGCTTTAGTAAGTTCTTTTATCATAATAACTATTTATATAGTTTGCTTATTTGAATATACGACTATAAAAATAGTTAAAAAACTATTTTTATAGTTTAATTATAAATTACTGTATATCAGTAGATTAATTTTTAGTCGAAAATATCGGCGCATTAAAAAACCTGCTTTATGGGCAGGTTCAGATCTTTAATGAAATTTGTTTTCGTTATTTTTTCATGATCATTTTATCCTTTAGTGATTGTTGCAAACCAGTTTGCCTATCAATATTTTTAACAACATCTAATACCGTAACAGCAGCATCGCTGAAGAACTGTTTGGTGATGGTAGAATATTCATCTGTTGCTTTGTGATAATCTTTATGATCTTCCACACCGAAGTAGAGAAATGGAATATCCTTGGCGTTAAATGCACCTTGATCACTTTGGTTTGTCCAATCATCATGACCAAGTTTAGGATCATCGTGCCCTAAAGAAACCTTAATATCTTTTCTGGTAGTATCAATATACTTCTTCAGATTTGGATATTTATAGGTGCCACAAACATATAACTCAGCCTTTTCACTATGGCCAATCATATCCATATTAAGGTTTACGGCAATTGTGCCGATTGGCACGGGGGGATTGGCAACAAAGGCCTTAGCCCCTTGTAAACCCATTTCTTCTGCATCAAATGAGGCGAAAATGATGGTGTTGTTCGGTTTGTTTTTTGCGAAGTAAGCAGCAATTTTCAATAATCCCGCTGTTCCGGATGCATTATCATCTGCACCATTAAATACTTCCTCCTTTACCGTTCCAAGGTGGTCATAATGAGCGGAAACTACAATGACGTTGTTCCCTTTACCCGGAATGTATCCGATTACATTGGTACCGTTTACCTTTGCCCCATTTCGGGAATTAAAGGTAAATTCTTGCGCATAATTTATATTTTGAGGATAAGATTTCAAGCCCAGCTTTTGAAAACGGGCAATGATGTAAGCCCTTGCCATTTCTGCACCTTTGGTACCGGTTCTCCGACCTTGATAAGCATCAGAGGAAAGGATTTCTACATCTTTTAAAAGTTGTGCATCTAACTTGCCGGAGCCTGCTGTGCTTTGATTTTTTACTGATGAACAGCAACTGAGCATCATGGCAAAGGGAATAATATAAAGGATTTTCATAATTTTTTATTTACATCACGGCAAGGATTAAAGCAAGCCGTACTCCAGGACGATGTGTATTCAAATTTTTTTAAAGATATTAATTATTTAATGTCGAATTGAATGCTATTTGGATTATAGTATTTCATTTTCAAAGTTTAATTAACATTGAAAATATGCTTTATCAAGATCAATTTTATGAATAATGGCTATAGAAAGTATTGATTTTCCTTTACAAAATAAGTTTCTTCATCAGGTCGAAAAGCCCTCTCCTGATAATATAAATACAAAGGTTCGCTTTCGGCTTTGGTCTTCAAGCTTTCGGCTTTGGTCTTTAATCTTTACTCCTTACTCTTTGCTCCTTGATCTTTACTCTTAAATCCTGCCTCCTTACTCTCTTTCCACTAAGCCGCTACTTCTCTTAAATCTACGGCAACCACCCTTGATACACCTTGCTCTACCATCGTTACGCCGTAAATGATATCAGTACTCGCGATAGTTCGTTTGTTATGAGACACAATAATAAACTGCGACTGATCTGAAAACTTCCGGATGATGTTATTAAACTTATCAATATTCGTATCGTCCAGTGGGGCATCAACTTCATCAAAAATACAGAATGGTGCAGGTTTTAAGAGGTAAAGTGAAAATAGGAGGGCAGTAGCGGTAAGTGTTTTTTCACCGCCAGATAGCTGGTTAATAGATAGCGGCCTTTTTCCTTTCGGACGGGCAATGATGTCGATATCGGCCTCAAGTGGATTATTGATATCTGATAAGATCAAGTCACAGCTATCTTCCTCATTGAAAAGTGAACGGAATACAACGATAAAATGTTCACGTGCTTGTGTAAAAGCCTGCATAAATTTTTCTTTTGCCGTATCATCAATCTCTTTAATGGTTTGTAAAAGGTCTGTTTTGGCTGTATTTAAGTCTTTTTTCTGGTTTTGGATAAACACATAACGTTCTTCCATCTCTTTAAAAGCCTCCATCGCCATTGAATTGATGGCGCCAAATTCATCCAGCTGCCGTTTCATTTTCTCCACTTTCTGACGAATTTCGAATTCACTTTCCATCGCTTCGACCTCCGTTTCGGTTTCCAAAAGATCGTTAATGTCGATGTTAAACTCAACGGCTAAACGTTCTTTCAATGAGTTTAAATCTATTTTCAGGGTGTTCTTTTTATCCTTAATTTCTGTTAAAAGAAGATCTGTTTCCTCGCGGTTTTTGCGAATGTTCGTCAAGGTGTTTTCTAATTCATTGATATTCCCCTTGCTTTCAAAATATTCTTTTTCTGCTTCTGCCAGACCTTTTTCCATCTCTTCACGCTGCTGGTACATTTCTAACAGTGTATCATCGCTGAGATCTGTATGCTGTAACGTTGCTGTAATTTGTATTAACGTTTCCTGAAATTCTTTATCATGCTGAGCTATTCTTTTATCCAAAGCCTCTTCCTGAACAAACCGGTAATCGAGGTCTTTCTCCAAGCTGGATAATTTATTTTGCTGTTGATGAAAACGGATATTATCCTGATTATATTTCTGGGCACTGTCATTAACCTGATCTGCGATATCTTGATAGTTTAATTGCTGTTCCTGAAGGTTTAAGTGATTTTGTTGCTGTTTCTTTTGCAATTCAATTAACGCCGGTAACTTTTCGGAAAGCGATTTCTCTATGGAGACAATTTTTTGCGCTATATCGGTTTTACGATTCTCACTCGTGGTAATAAACTCCTGATACTGATCGCGACGGGTTTGGAGAGAGATCTGTTCGTTACTCAATCGGTTAAGTTCCTGTTGTAAACCGTTGATTTGAGTAACCTTAGAAGACGATTTTAACCGCAGAATTTGTTCCGTTGCCGCTGAGATAGCTTGATTATATTGATTGATAAGCAATTCAGATTGTTTAATCTCTTTCGCTAAATTCTCTAAATTTTTCGCACGACCGATTCTTTTTCCTTCAAATAGTCCTACAGAACCACCTGATAATGTAAATTTAGTTTGTGCATATTTGCCGTTTTTAGCCAGGACGGTTAAACCATCTGCTGACGATTTTTTGAACAGATTTTCCTGTTCATCAATGGCGATGTATACGTTTTGCAAAAGGAGATTGCAAAGATGCTGATATTTCTTATCCACTTCGATCACAGAAAGTGCCGAAATTAAACCTTCATAATCGCTTGATGTAGCTTTTTTTTCTGGAATATTTTCCAAAATAAAGAAGTTAGCCCTCCCTCTGGTAGCATCAGTTAACAGGTTAATGGCCTGAACAGCATCGGCATAAAAATCAACCACATAATGGTTCATCACAGGCTCCAGGTAGTTTTCTATCGCAATGCGATAATCTTCGCTGCAAAATAAAATGTCTGATAGGAGCAAGGCACTTTTTGCAAAAGTATTGTTCTTTTTCAGGAAACGGATAGACTCCGGGAAGCCCTCTAGGCTATCAACTAGCGATTTGGTTAGGTTATACTCGTTTTGTCTGGCATCCTTTTTACGATTCTCGGAAGTTAACTTTTCCTTATTGGAATTTAGGCTTGCTTCCGTTTCTGCCAATTGCTCCCTGAGTATTTCTTCTGCTTCTTTTAGTTGTTTAATAGCGTGCTGCTTTTCCGTAATTTGGATATCAAGCTCAGCGAGGGCATGATCGAATGCTTTTAGTTCTGACGTTTTCGTTTCGGTATCATCAACATTTCGATTGGTTTCCTGTACCAAAGCATCTTTTTGTATATTGAAAATATCAATCTCTTTTTGGGCCTGATAAACCAGATTTTGTAATTCACCTAATGATTTAACCAGGTTATCAATTCTATTCTTTTCTGTTTGTTGCTGTTCTCTTGAGGTATCGAGTGTAATTTTTAGTAATTTCAAATCACTATCCAGGCGATCAAAAACCGCTGTTTCTGTTAAAACTTCTTCATTTAAACGCTTAATATTATACTTAATGTGATTAAGCTGGTTTTTATCTTTTTCCAGTTCACTAGCCAAACGGGTTTCTTTTTCCTGAAGGAAACGCATTTGCTCGTTTTTTACTTTTTTTTCGCTCTCGTAAGCACGGATTTTTGAAACCAGCTCATTCGTTGCTTTCTGTTGTACAGAGAGGTTTTTTTCCTGATGGATGCTGCCCAGCTTAAGCTTTTGTAGTTCTGCTTCAGTTTGATCAATTTTTGTGCTGAATGCTGCTCTGGCAACCTGTTGGTTTTGTTCCTGCGTTTCCAGTACATTTAAATCGGTACGGAAAAATGCAATTCTGTGCGTAGCCAATTGAATGCTCAACTCCCGATACTGCTCTTTTAGTTTATAATAACGTTCGGCTTTTCGAGCCTGATTTTCGAGTGTTTTCAAATTCTTCTCAATCTCGAAAAGTAGGTCTTCCAAGCGTTCTAAATCAGCTTCTGTATCTTTTAACTTGTTGAATGTTTGCTTTTTGCGAAGCTTGTATTTTGAAATGCCCGATGCTTCTTCGAACAATGAGCGCCGGCTATGTTCTTTGTTGGTGATGATCTCATCTACCATTTTGAGCTCAATGATAGAATAGCTATCAGAACCTATCCCGGTATCCAGAAAAAGGTCTGTAATGTCCTTGAGGCGGCACTGCACATCATTTAAGCGGTATTCACTATCCCCATTACGATACAATTTCCTCGTTACGGTAACTTGTGAATAGGCTGTTGGGAGAATATTTTTAGTATTATCAAAGCTTAAAGAAACCTCTGCCAATTGTGCCTGCTTGCGGTTCTTAGTGCCATTAAAAATGATATTTTCCATTTTTTCTGACCGTAAAGCCTTGGTGCTTTGCTCGCCTAAAACCCAACGCATGGCATCAATTACGTTTGATTTTCCGCAACCATTAGGGCCAACAATAGCCGTAACTCCTTCATTAAAATTGATGGTTACCTTGTCGCCAAAGCTCTTGAAACCCTTAATTTCTAATCGAGTAAGTTGCATGGTTTTTAATCGGAGGAACTGAACTCAATAATAAGGAAAATTTTGAGGTTTTTCAAGTAGAAGTTTTAGGTTTAACCGCAAAGGAAGCGAAGGTTTTCGCAAAGAAAACAAAGGCGGGTAACACAGAGCACGCAGAGATTTCACCGAGGGCACGAACAAAATCAGAGAAGATTTTTAGAAGTGTTGCCACGGAAGCACTAAAGTCACAGGAAATTAGTGAAATTGATTTCGTGCCAATACGTATTATTATTTTGGCAAATAAAATATTGCCACGGAAGCACTGAGGGCACGGAAAAGGTCAATCAATTCCGTGTCCAAATTAGCTAAGGCTATAACCTAACCAATTTAAAAGTCATTAAGTTCGAAGACTTCAATGGCAATTGTTTATTGGCTAACCTTGAGCAAAGATTTATAATTATCGACAAGTCGGCACCGAATTCACTGAAAAGCCCAATTAATTCCGTGTCTCTGTGTTTCCGTGGCAAAATAGCTAAGGCTACAACCTAACCAATTTAAAAGTCATTAATTTCTAAGACTTCAATGGCAATTGTTTATTGGCTGACCTTGAGCAAAGATTTATAATTATCGACAAGTAGACACCGAATTCACGGAAAAGCTCAATTAATTCCGTGTCTCTGTGTTTCCGTGGCAAAATAGTTAAGGCTATAACCTAAGCTACCTCACAATCATCAACTTCGCGAACTTCAGCAACAGCTGTTTATTACCAAGTCCCTGAAAAAATACGGTTGCTTTCACATCAGGTAGATTGCCTTCTAAACTGATAATCTTTCCGAAGCCAAATTTTTCATGTTCCACTTCCATACCGCCTTGAAATTCATTGGGTTGAGAAGGGGTGAATCCTGGTGTAGGTACGTGTGCTTTCGCCAGTAATGAAGTTGTTTTCGGACGCGTTGGTGCAGATGTAGTGGCTGTTGGTTTCGGTTTGCTCAAGAAATCGCGGGGCTGTGAAGTCCAGGTCTTGCGTTCATCGTCAAAATTGCCCTCAATCATATTGCTTTTGGCAGGTTTAACATCTAACTCTAAGAACCTTGGATTAATCTCGTTGATGAAACGACTTGGCTCACAGTTGGTTAGTGTGCCCCAACGGTAGCGCGACGTGGCATAAGTAATGGTCAGTTTTATTTCTGCACGGGTAATGGCTACATAAAACAAACGGCGTTCTTCTTCCAGATCGGAGCGGGAATTTACCGACATTTGTGACGGGAAAAGGTTTTCTTCTAACCCAACAATGAATACGTTTTTAAACTCCAGACCTTTGGCCGAGTGAATCGTCATTAATGAAACGGTGTCTTTGTTTTTATCGCCGTCTTTATCATCATTGGTTAAAAGTGCCACATCCTGCATAAAAATATCCAGACCTTTTTCTTCGATATCTTCACGCTCTGCGAACTCCTTTATACCATTTAATAATTCCTGAATATTTTCATATCTCGACCTACCTTCTACGCTGTCATCAGTATAAAGTTCTTTTAAAATACCAGCATGTTGTGCGATGAATAAAGCAGAATCATAGGCATCTAATTTTTTCGCTTCCGCCTGAAAGCTTTGAACCATCATCGAAAAATCATTCAGTTGATTGGCTAAACGACCGTCGACATATTGATGTGCATTGGAAATTACATCCCACAACGTTACATTGTTCTGATCTGCAGCTACAATGATTTTATCTATAGAAGTATCTCCAATACCACGTTTTGGATAATTAATCACCCGTTTTATCGCTTCTTCATCCTTCGGATTAAAAGTTAAGCGGAAGTATGCAATTAAATCTTTAATCTCTTTACGTTGGTAGAATGACTGTCCGCCGTAAATGCGATATGGAATATTCAGCTTCCGTAAACCTTCCTCCATTGCCCGGCTTTGCGCATTGGTTCGATAGAGGATGGCAAAGTCGCTATGCTTGTATCCTTTTAGTCCACGTTCCTGAATGATGGATTCTGCAACCAGTTTTCCTTCTTCATTATCCGTAAAAGCACGGGCAACCTTGATTCTGTCGCCCTCTGCATTTTCAGAGAAAACATTTTTCTCTAACTGATTTTTATTATTGGCGATAATGCTGCTTGCTGCATCAACAATGTTTTGTGTAGAGCGGTAGTTTTGCTCTAGTTTATAAACTTTTAAATCAGGGTAATCACGTTCAAAATTTAGAATGTTCTGAATGTTCGCCCCACGGAAAGCATAAATACTTTGCGCATCATCACCCACTACACAGATATTCTGGTAAGCTGCGGCAAGTTTTTTTACGATGGTATATTGCGAAAAGTTGGTATCCTGATACTCATCTACCATTAAATACCTGAATTTCTGCTGGTATTTATTTAAAACATCCGGATGTTCTTTTAACAGGATATTGGTTTTGAAAAGCAAATCATCAAAATCCATTGCACCACCTCTGAAACAACGTTTAGCATATTGCTCATAAATCTGACCAATTAACGGACGTTTATTTTGAATATCTTCTGCCTGGATCTGATCATTGGCCTGATATTCACCCCAGGATATCAAATTGTTTTTTGCAGAAGAGATTCTACCAAAAACAAAGTTGGCTGCATATAATTTGTCGTCAAGTTGCATTTCTTTCAAAATGGCACGGATTACACTCTTGCTATCATCAGTATCGTAGATGGTAAAGTTATTTGGATACCCTATTTTCTCTGCCTCCACCCTTAATATTTTCGCGAAAACGGAGTGAAAGGTTCCCATCCAGATGTTTTTCGCCTCTGCACCAACCACCTTTCCAATCCGCTCGCGCATATCTTTACTAGCTTTATTGGTAAAGGTCAAAACCAGGATATTAAATGGGTCGGTACCGGTTTGAATCAAATGCGCCACACGGTATGTAATTACGCGTGTCTTACCTGAACCAGCACCCGCAACGATCATTACCGGTCCTTTTGTATTCTCTACTGCTGCTCTTTGCTGTGGGTTTAATCCTTCTAAATAGTCCAAATTGGCTCCTGTTTTTTTGAGGCTCAAAAATAACAATTCTCTTGTCTTTTTGCTAAAGGTGTTGGTAATTAGTTTCTCATTTGTGTGAATGTGGCAGCTCTGATTATCCGTGGAGGTTAGTTGAAATTGCTCAGGCAATGGGTTTATCTCAAAGTATTGAGGTTAGTGTAGCGATACCACTAAGCAATCGGCTGATTTTTCACCATCTAAGACATTTAAGAACATATAGGCCGTGGTGTTTAAACATTTGCTGTCTAGCTTAGGTGTCTAAGATGGTTAACCAATCAATGATATTTAACAATTAGCTAAATTTTTCACCACCTAAGACATTTAAGAACATATAGGCCATGGTGTTTAAGATTTAGCTGTCTAGCTTAGGTGTCTAAGGTGGTTAACCAATCACGATATTTTACAATCAGCTAAATTTTTTCATCACTTAAGACATTTAAGAACAACTTAGCCGTGGTGTTTAATATTTTGCTGTCTAGCTTAGGTGTCTAAGGTGGTTAATAAATCAACGATATGTTTTACAAAAAGTTAAGTTTTTTACCATTTAAGACATTTAAGAACAACTTAGCGGTGGTGTTTAATATTTTGCTGTCTAGCTTAGGTGTCTAAGGTGGTTAACCAATCAAAGATATATTTAAAATCAGCTAAATTTTTTCACCATCTAAGACATTTAAGAACATATAGGCCGTGGTGTTTAACATTTTGCTGTCTAACTTAGGTGTATAAGGTGGTTAGCAAATCAAAGA
>NZ_JAXCWE010000011.1:0-211543 GCF_034045265.1 Pedobacter sp. CFBP9032
ACGTTGATAGGCTACAGATGTAAAGTTGGCGACAGCACAGTCGAGTAGTACTAATCATCCGAAGCTTTCAAAGCAAAACAGACTTGTTGTTTGTTCTTCGAAAATAACTTCTTTCAATAATATGTCATTTAAGCGGAAAGCTAAAAGACTAAAGAGTAAAGCGAAATACAGTAGCTTTAAGCTTTGAGCTTTGTCCTTTCAGCTCAAATAAAAGTATTTAGGTGCCTATATCGGTGGTGTCCACCTCTTCCCATTCCGAACAGAGAAGTTAAGCCCACCAGAGCCGATGGTACTGCGGTAACACGTGGGAGAGTAGGTCGGTGCCAAATCTTAAAAGCCTCAAAAAGGCATTTAACAAAGAACCCTTGCAGTAACAACTGCAGGGGTTTCTGCGTTTGTAAGAAGAAGGAACAAAGAGCAAGGAGTAAAGATCAAAGCTGAAAGACTAAAGGTCAAAGCAGAAAACTAAAAGTAGAACATTAGCATAATCCGTCGCACGTCCTGCTGAACTTGATTCAGAATCTTTTTACAGATGATTAAGGAGCAAGGAACAAAGAATAAAGGCTAAAGGTCAAAGCAGAAAGCCAAAAGCTGATTCTTCGTATAGTTCACGGTACGTCCTCCTAAACTTGATTAAGGATCTTTTTTTACAGATGACTAAAGAGCAAGGACTAAAGAGTAAAGACTAGAGGTCAAAGCAGAAGGCTAAAAGTAGATTCTTCGCATAGTTCTCGGTACGTCCTCCTGAACTTGATTCAGGATCTTTTTTACAGATGACTAAGTAGCAAGGAACGAAGAGTAAAGATGAAAGCAGAAAGCCAAAGCCGATTCTTCGCATAGTTCTCGGTACGTCCTCCTGAAGTTGATTCAGGATCTTTTTACAGATGACTAAGGAGCAAGGAACAAAGAGTAAAGACTAAAGGTCAAAGCAGAAAGTTAAAAGCCTATTCTTCGCATCATCCGTCGTATGTCCTCCTGAAATTGATTCAGGATCTTTTTACAGATGAATCAAAAAACCAAAATGAGCAATGAAAAAGGATTGCAAAATATTCTTTACCTATATCTCCATTTATTTTCTATGTTAAAAAATGTAAATTCTTCAAGCGTCAAAGCAATAAAACCGTATTATTGTACTATTACGTACATCTTGACATGATCAAAATCAACCATACAAAAGTATTCTTAATTGCTTTTTTCCTCTGCATACAAATTGGTGTTTTCGCACAAAGTAAAAATGTAAAACTTCCTGCTAACTGGTTCAACCTGGATCTAATAGACAATAGATACTTTGGTATCAGCACAGAGAAAGCTTACCGGGAGATCCTAAAAGATAAGCAGCCTAAGGAGCAGATTATTGTTGCTGTTATTGATGGGGGTGTAGACATTTCTCATCCTGATTTAACATCCGTTCTATGGACAAATGCCAAGGAAATTCCAGGCAATGGTATAGATGATGATGGTAATGGCTATATAGATGATATTCATGGCTGGAACTTTATCGGTTCTAAAAAAGGTAATCTGGAATTTGATAATTTAGAACTTATTCGATTGCTTAGAATTTATACGCCTAAATATCAGTCAACAACAAACCTAACTCCACTGGATAGCAATCAAAAGGAAGAATTTCGGTTGTATAAAAAAATGGTTGGCGACTTCGGTAAAAAATATGAAGATGCCAGCAATACCTTTTCTGTGTTAGTAGCCATTAATAAAGTTCTTGATTCTGCCGCTAAAGGAAGCAACAAACAAGTGCCAACATATGAAGATGTTGAAAGGTATAAGGCTGATGATGACGTTGAAGAACAAGTTAAGACCATTATTCGCAAAGGTTCCAAGGAAGACGGGAGCTTTGAGAAATTCTATAAAAGTATTAAAGATGGCTACAAACAATATGATGCCATGTTGAAGTATAATCTTAATCCAAAGTATGATATGAGGGCTGAGCTCGTTGGAGATGATTATTCAAATAGTAATGAACGTAAATATGGTAATGCTGATGTTAAAGGGCCGGATGCCATGCACGGAACTCATGTTAGCGGAATTATTGGAGCGGACAGGACGAATAACCTCGGAATTTCAGGCGTAGCCAATAATGTGCGTATTATGGCCATCAGGGTTGTGCCAACAGGTGATGAACGTGACAAGGATGTAGCCAACGGAATCAGGTATGCGGTAGATAATGGTGCACGTGTGATAAACATGAGTTTCGGAAAAGCTTATAAATGGGACAAAAAAGTAGTTGATGAGGCGGTAAAATATGCAGAATTAAAAGGTGTATTATTGGTTCATGCTGCTGGTAACGATAATCAAAATAATGATATAGAAGAAAACTTCCCAAATAAATACTTTGAAAGTCCAGAGGCTGAAGCCTATAAAGTAGCACATCGTAAACCTGCTAAACCTGATTTTACCCCACCAAAACCGATGGGACAAAATAGCATGGGCATGAGGCCTCCAATGAATAGTGCTATTATTAAGACTGCTCCGGTAGATTCGGCAAAGTTTAAACTTCCAAGTGCAAGTAACTGGATAGAAGTTGGTGCAAGTGCTTATAAAGATGATGAAACTCTAAAAGCAGATTTCTCTAATTATGGAAAATATACTGTTGATGTTTTTGCGCCCGGTTTTTTAATTAACGCTACAGTTCCGGATGGTAAGTATGAAGATTTGGATGGAACGAGTATGGCGTCGCCAGTTGTTTCTGGTTTAGCAGCACTAATTTTGAGTTATTATCCGAAACTAAACCCGGCTCAGGTTAGGGAGATCATTATAAAATCTGTTACCAAAGTAAATCATAAGGTTAAATATAAAAATGAAAAGGGTGAGAATACAAGGGCTTTATTTAGCGAAATTTGTATAAGTGGTGGTATTGTGAACGCATATAATGCCTTGAAGCTCGCAGAGACTTACTAGACAGGCATATTTTCTAACTCACCGATAAACTCCTGAAAGGTTCCAAAGGGATATCTGTTTGATTTCATCCAACTGATCAGGTTGTCCATTCTATTGATCATTTTCGACCCTGTATTTTTCCTTACATATCCTGGAAAGCCAAATCGTTCAAAATCGTCCAGGTCTGTAAATTCCCATGGATGGAAGTAAATATTTAGGTATTGATCTTTTTTATAAGTCCATTTTGTCAGAGATTTATAAATACTCAGCGGAAGGTTATGGAAAGAAAGCCAAAATAAAGGAAATCTGATCACCGGACTTACGGAAGCCGGGATTTGTAATACATTTTGCTTCCTGAAATGCGTTCTGGAAACATTAAAATTATTATATCGCCCTGGTAAGTAAGTAGGGTTAATAGACGTATTGTATAAATACCCTGCTTTTTCTATTTCTTGCTCATCAACAGGCATCATCCTGGCCATGCGATAACCACTTATTTCTTGCCCGGATAATTCCTGTAGCCTTACCTTAGATTTTAAAAGATGTTCTGGTTTAAAATCGGAATGATAATAGCCATGTGAAGCTAATTCATGACCAGTTTTTGTAATTCGTTCGATTAAATCAGGTACATTTTCGGCAAAAGTAACGGTACAAAAAAAAGTTGCTTTAATTTTGTGCTTATCTAAAAGATCTAAAATAGCGATTGTTCCTGCTCTGGAGATTGAAATCTGGTCAGCAAAAGAAATCTCTTTCCCATACTCAAAAGGCATGTCGAACTCTTCAATATCAAAACTTAAAAGAACCATTAATGCTGCTGTATATTGGTTGAACGAATAATATAATTAGGTCGGTTTTTAGTTTGCATAAACATTTTACCCACGTAGATTCCAATAATGCCCAAAATGATCAACTGAAGCCCTCCAAAGAAAACAATCGTCATCAGCATCGATGCCCAGCCAGAAACTTCCACATTGTTTACAAAAGCATAAATAACATATGGAATATATAGTACTGACGCAAATGAGAATATGAAACCTAAGTAAACCGCTGAATAGAGCGGTTTAATACTAAATGAGGTAACACCGTGCAGCGCGAGCCGGAACATTTTTTTGATAGTATATTTACTTTTGCCTGAAAAACGGGCAGCAGGATTGTATTTTATAGCATATTGCTTAAACCCAAGCCATTTAACCAGTCCACGCAGGAAGGGTTCATTTTCGTTAAAATTTCTGAATACGTTAATAACCTTTTGATCTAACAAACGGAAATCGGCCGCACCTGGTTCCAGTTCTATATCTGACAATAAATTAAGGGTTTTATAAAAAAGGTTTGATGAACTTCGTTTTCCTTTAGAAAGGCTTTTATCTTCCTCTCTTATCGTATAAACTACTTCATAACCTTCTTCCCATTTTTTTAGCATTTCCGGAATCAGCGTTGGCGGATGTTGCATATCGCAGTCCATTGAAATAACACAATCGCCAAAGGCATGGTCCATACCAGCTTTCACGGCCACCTGGTGACCAAAGTTTCTGGAGAATTCCAAAAAGAAAATATTATCAGCCATTGCTACATAATCCTGAATTTTTTTTAAGGTGTGATCTGAACTACCATCATCAACCAGGATGACTTCGTAATTGAAATTAATTTCAGCGAAAACGTTTTTAAGGCTTTCACAAATCACAAAAATATTATCAGCCTCGTTGTATGCTGGGATCACGATTGAAACTAATCTTTTCATTCTTCGGTCATCGGATAAGACTCAAAATTTTCTTTTAGCATTTGATAAACAATCGTTATCCAAATGATGACACAAGGTAGTGCTTTGAGTGAATATAGGCGAATAAAATCTTTTACCGCCCTAGGTAAAATATCAGTTGGTGATAAGCTGGTGAGTACAAAAGCAAATATAAATAGTGCAATTATCCAGGTTCTTTTTGGATCTTGCTGTACAATAAACCAAATGGCTACACCTGCAAAAGCGATAATGTAAGTAGGCGACTCTGAGCCACTGCTAAAGATAACCGTGAAAATTAATGTAGAAGCCAATAACATTAGCCGAAAAGCCAGGTATTTATACTGTTTGATTCGAAAATAAGGAAGCGCAAATAGTACTAAGCCAGATAAAAGAAATGGGCCGTTCGGAATATTGATATTACCGCTAATCCTTCTGCACATACCCATAATGGAAATATCCTGAAATGAAGTAAGTGATGCATTGGCAGTATTCTTATGAACAAGGGATTGGTACCAGTCTGCGTAAGATTGGATTACAAAGGATGGCGACGAGATGGTCATCGGCAATAGAAAGAGAATTAAAAATGCCCCCAAACCAGCTAGAATGAATCTAAGTTTTTGCCTTGTAAAGAAGAAAAATGCCAAACCAACAATCCCATATAACTTAATCAACGTACCTAGTGCGATAAAAAATGCTGATTTAATTTCCTCTTTTTTGATCAGGTAAGAGAAACTCAGTAACATCAACCCCGTAAGCGCGATGTTGAATTGAAAGCTAAAGAGCGCCGTGAGAGTTTCGTGGGCACAAATCCAGGCTACAATCGTCCGTTTATGCAAAGAAATGGGTAAGCTATAAATTCCCCAAAGTAAAACCAACACATTAACTATGTTCCATAAAAACATCGCCAATCCGTCGGGCAACAACGCAAAAGGCGCAATGAGTAAAGAAAAAACTATTCCGTAATGGTTACTGTCATTGTACGCTGCGTAATTACTATACAAATTTTGCAGATCGACAGTGTGCCAATAAACATATTTGAAAATCAGGTAATTGTTGTATGAATGATGTAAATATTGCTTGCTGCTCGCGATGATAGCCAAAAGGATATATACAGCGAAAATGACCTGTTTTTTCCTCAAGATTGTAATAATCTTCGGAAAGAGGGATTGATTTGCGAGGCTCATATAATTAGTTCGGCAAATATAAATAAATTAGTGATTCGTTGGCTGAGATATAGAGTGCATAAGCAACTCTGAGGAATAAAATTGAATGTACGATATTTTCGAGGCGAAGATATTTTATTAAAAATTGAGCGACTTATGGCGTAAAATATCCGATACAGATTTAATTTTTGAAACATTGTCGTCTTTAATGAGTATCTTCAAATTTAATAGTTGATATATAAGTCGTTTTAGGTTTAATTAAGTTTAAAGTTCTTTTTTGTTCAACTTTTCGGCGTGATTTACTATAAATAAGCTATGGAAAACTGTGTAATATCTCATTTTGGTGTATTTGAAGTTGAAAGTCATGCGGTTTCTGGTAAGAAAACATTTATTGATATTCAAAAAGCAGCGAAATATTGCCCGCAAACTGTTAAAAGCTCTAGCCAATTAAAAGATAAAAATTTGTATCAATGGTTTTTTAATCTTCTTTTTAGGAAACTTTTCTAATTTCATCTGTATTTCCGGCTAACCTTATGAAGTAGAACTGTATTTCAGATTCTAATCTTCTGTGTTTTTTATACCATAATTAAGCCAATCCTTTACCAATTTTATCTAAATGGGTAGCGATGCTTATCCCTTAATTTTTTAAAGACTATTTTTGATTTACACCAATCGTTATCGTTTTTAAATTAATAGCCATGTACAGCACGCCTAAATTTCCATTTAGCAATAACAAATTATCCTTATTAATCCTTACCATTCTATTTTCATTCCTTTCAGCAATTGCAGCAGCACAATCGCCATGGATTAATTTAGCTAAAAAGCCATCTACATTGGGCTTAGAAAATGGCTATAAAGTGTATGATGCTGGTGCATTTGATTTAAAACTGGTTAGGTCATCTCAAACCGTAGCTGGGCTTCTACCAAAAAATATAAAAGATTTCGATTTTACGCCTAGTGATAGTTTAAAAGTTAGAAGTTCGGATGGTTTGTACCATTTAGGTGATATCAACCTGAGAATTAAATCAGGAGCTGATCAAAGCTGGAAAAGTTTTAGTACGGCAGCTAAACGCATGCCTGTAAAAGCCATTAATGTTAAAGGTAAAGTACTTGCATCAGCAGATTTGGCCTCCACCTTACCAGCAGATATTCCATTGCAGATTATCCGTAGCTGGGAAATGAATGAGGGTAAACTGACTTTGAAATTCGAAATTAAAAATAAAACAGCTGGCGATGTAGAAATCGGTGCATTGGGAATTCCGATGATTTTTGATAATATACTGGAAGGGAGAACGTTGGAGCAAACCCATGCCAAGAACGTCTTTTACGATCCTTATATTGGTAAAGATGCCGGTTATCTCCAGGTAACGAGATTAAGCGGACAAGCGCCATCATTAATTGTTGCGCCTGTTGGTAAGACACCATTTGAAGCTTACAATCCATTAAATGATGACCGTACGCCACGTGGAATTGCCTTCGAGGGTTTTTACGAGTGGATGGTTTATAGTAAAGCTTATGCAGAAAATGAGTGGAAAAGTGCAGATCAATGGAATGTACCTACATCCATCATTTTAAAACCAAATGAGACTAAAACTTATGCACTTCAATTTATCCTCTCTGGCAGTGCAAAAGATATTGAAAGCAAGTTAATTGAAAATAAACGCCCTGTTGCAGTTTCAATCCCAGGTTATGTATTACCTAAAGATGTAGATGCGAAGTTATACATCAACTATACGAAAAAAATAAAGTCAATCACTTCATTTCCTCACGAGGCTTTAGCAATAAGCACTTTAGGAACGACAAAGAATGGATGGAAGAGCTATTCGGTTAAAGGCCAAACCTGGGGTAGAGCCAGACTCACAATCGTTTACGAAGATGGCCTGGAACAAACCATAAATTATAAAGTTATAGAGCCGGAAAGTGAGGTCATCGCCAGTTACGGAAATTTCTTAACGACCAAACAGTGGTTTGATCAACCTGATGATGTTTTTAAACGTTCGCCATCTGTAATTACTTATGATAATGAAAAGCAGCAACAAGTAGTGCAGGATAACAGGGCATGGATTGCAGGTTTAAGTGATGAGGGCGGAGCGGGATCGTGGCTGGGTGCCATTATGAAACAGCTTGTAAATCCTGATAAGACTGAAATAGATAAATTACAAAAATTCGTAGATACAGTAATGTTCGGCAATATCCAGTTGAAAAAAGGACCACAGAAATATGGAGTGAAAAAAAGTCTGTTTTTCTATGAACCAGATTCGATGCCGAAGAATACTTATGCAAAAGACATTAATTTCAAAACCTGGTCTGCATGGCCAAGTAAGGAAGCTAATAATTTAGGGAGATCATATAATTACCCTCATGTGGCGGCTGCACATTGGATAATGTATCGTTTGGCCCGAAATTACACGGGCTTAGTCGCAAAGGATAGTTGGAAACAACATTTAATTGATGCTGCAGAAACTGGAATGGCAATGGTAAATATAGCGCCTTACTATGCACAGTTCGGACAGATGGAGGGAACTATATTCTACCTGATTTTAACCGATCTTAAAAATGAAGGTTTGACTGATGAAGCCAATAAACTTTCTGATGCGATGAAAAAACGTGCTGATCACTGGCGATCGCTTGAATATCCTTTTGGCAGCGAAATGCCTTGGGATTCTACCGGGCAAGAGGAAGTTTATGTATGGTCGAATTATTTTGGTTACGAAGATAAAGCCAAGGTAACACTTGATGCTATTTTAGCTTATATGCCGGTGATGCCGCATTGGGCTTACAATGGAAATGCCCGCCGTTACTGGGATTTTCTATATGGAGGCAAACTTCAACGCATTGAAAGAATGATCCATCATTACGGCTCTGCCTTAAATTCAATTCCGGTATTAATGGATTATCGCAAAAATCCAAACGACTTTTATCTCTTGCGTGCAGGTTATGGTGGGTTGCTGGGTTCTATTTCTAATATTACCCATGATGGATTTGCACCAGCTGCTTTCCATGCTTATCCTTCCACGCTTAAAAACGACGGCATTACGGGTGATTATGGCTCCGGATTTTTTGGCTATGCGGTAAATACTTCATCTTATATTCTGAATCATCCCGAATTTGGATGGCTGGCTTTCGGTGGAAACCTGATCAAAGAGAACAACACCGTAACAGTGGCTATCACAACGGCGGCAAAATCATCCGTTTATCTGGCGCCAATCGGGCTTTGGATTTCCTTAGACGCTGGTAAAATAGAATCTCTAAGCTATAATATTTCTACGGGTGAAGTACGTTTGAAGTTGGAAAAAGCAGATCAATACACGGCAGCCGCGGTGATTAGAATTGCGCAGCCTGCAAAACTACCGAATGTGGCCACTTATGAAATTAAGACAACGGGTAAAAAAGAAAGAGGTGCGACGCTGATTAATCTTTCTAAAACAGGAACCACTGAAGTATTGATTCAGCAATAAAATAACAAAAATGAGGCATTCATTATTTCGGTCGGTGGGGTCATACAACTGATAGATAGACGTAGATGAATTCAAAATAGGTCTTAGCATTTCGCTAAGACCTATTTTTATGCAATTTGATATTGGCTGCTGATTGTTTCGATAGATTTACAGCGTAAACCCTAATTCAATTAGTTGATTGGCGTTAAGATGGCGCACCAACCACCGCCTTTTTCCATTTGGATATCAATTTTGTCTGCTTTGGTCACCTTCGATGAGGTGATTTTATAATCAGCGGCATGTTTATCGGCATTTATGCCATCACTTAAAATCTCCATCTGATAAGACTTGCCATCAAGAAAAGAAAGTTTTGGAGTCAAGGTTCTTGAATTCCAATCGGTCATTCCGGAGACGTACCATTTGTTGTCTTTCTTTCTGGCAATCAAAGCATATTCGCCAACCTTACCATCAAGTGCAATAGTTTCATCCCATACGGTTGGAATTTTAGAAATAAAGGCTATGAATAAAGTGTCTTTTAAATAATTGGAAGGATTGTCAGCCAGCATTTGTAACGGACTTTCATACATCACACACATTGCCGCCTGATGTGCCCGGGTTCCCATGCTCATAGGCTCGCTAAAAACAATATTGAAGTTCTTTTTAGTTGCATTAATCATAGCTCCTGGCGTATAATCCATTGGGCCGGCAGCCATTCTGATAAAGGGTAAAGTTACATTATGGGTGGGCGTAATCTCTGCACTCCACTTGTTATTTTCAGCTCCGCGTACACCTTCATAACTCAAAACATTCGGATATTTATGATTCAATCCCACCGGTTTGTAAGCACCGTGCAAATCAACCATTAACTGATATTTCGCCGCAGTTGCTGCTACGCGCTCATAAAAGTTTACCATATATTGATCTGCTCTCGCCATAAAATCAACTTTAATCCCTGCCGCTCCCCACTTTTTATATTTTGATAAGATGTTATCCATATCCTTATCCAGCGGCCCCCATAAAGTCCAAAGCCAAACGCCCACATTTTTTGACTTTCCATAGTCGATGATTTCCTGTAAATCGATATCTGATGCGGTATGTGTCAAATCAGTAGTTGTTTTCGTCCAGCCTTCATCCAGCATAATATATTCCAGACCGAATTGAGCAGCAAAATCAATGTAATATTTATAGGTTTTGGTATTGATACCGGATTTGAAGTCGACACCATAAATATTATTATCATTCCACCAATCCCAGGCTACTTTACCTGGTTTTATCCATTTTGGATCGTCGATAATGGATGAACTTGACAGCTTATAAGTGAGATTGGTTACGAGTAAATCCTTATCTTCTGCACAAATGGCAATACTTCTCCATGGGAATTTACGCTGACCTGTAGTTTTTGCTATATGACTTTCTAATTTAGTGATTTTGATATCTCGATCTCTGACTGGAGTACTTGTAGCAATGTTTTTAGGATGTGCAGCCGTAAGTTTTCCGGTTCCGGTACCAAATAAAAACATATTGGGATAATCATAAAGATCAGCTTCGCTAACTAACATTTTGATTCCAGACTGAGAATAAACCAGCATGGGTAAAGCTGCATGTTGCTGACTGCTGAAGGCGTTTAAGGTAGAATCTTTATACAAACTTTCGAAATGTGAAAGAAAGTTTGGATCACTTTCCAAAGGCCAGAACACCCGGTTGTTTGATCCAAAATCAAAATCTGCAATTTCATTTTCAACTTCTATAGTTTGCTTGCCAAGTGTTGTTTCAAAGCGATAGGCAACACCGTCATCATATACCCTGAAATAAACACTATAGTTTCCTTTAAAATCTAGTTTCAATTCATTGTAAATATTGTTTATCTTTTTGCTTTTTACCGGAATTTCAGCGGTTAATGCCTCCTGGTGTGTGCTTTGTTTTTGGTGGAGTAAAATCGGATTAACGCCCAGTTGCAGGTTATTTTTAAGAAGCATGGCCAGCTGACTCGGTTGCAAAATTGTTCCCGTACCGTACTTAATACTCCAGGTAATTTTCTGGCCTAAACTAATGTTAATTTTTATTTTTCGATTGGGAGAACTAATTTGAAGGTCTTTTCCAAATGCAGCTCCAAAAATGCAGATGCTGAAAATAAAGGCAAAAAGTTTTTTATTCATGTGTGGTTCAAAATAAATGTGGAAGGATTAATTTTTCCGCTGTATTGATATTTGGTAGAATTTATTGCTTACTAAACTAAGAAAAAGATGGGAGCTATAAATGACTATAATTTGCAATTGTTGTGCGTATTTTAACCCGAAATTTTGAAAATTGACTAAATTGAAGTGATTTTAGTACCATAGCAGTTGCCACTAATTGGCTGATACTTCTCGTATTTTATCCGATTGATCCAAAAATTATTTATTAAACTCTGCTTTGGTCATCTTCGTATTTCTAAAGCCCATCATCGTACTTATTTAATTCCACCATAATGAAAATTTTGATACGTAAAGTTCTTGTCCTGGTTATTCTCTTCTGCAACCTAGCTGTTTTTGCTCAGGTTAAAACGCCAGTTTACACCCTGGCAGATACGCTTAGGGGAAGCCTCAATTCAGAACGGACATGGTGGGATGTTCAGCGGTATGAGCTGGCCTTTAAGGCAGATTATATCAATAAAACCATATCAGGATCAAACGAAATTTTGTACAAGGTGGTAAAAGCCAATGATGGGAAAACAAGGATGCAAATCGATCTTCAGGAACCACTTCTTATCGACAGTATCTGGTTTAACGAAAAATCAAAGTTAACTTTTGAGCATGTTGGAAGTGTATGGTATGCACAGGTTCCTGCTCAGAATAATGCGGAAGTAAACCGGGTGAAAATATTTTATCATGGTGCCGTACACCAGGCGAAACGTGCGCCCTGGGATGGTGGTTTCATCTTCACCACCGATTCCTTATCCCGGCCATGGATGACGGTTGCCTGCCAGGGTTTAGGTGCTTCAGTTTGGTACCCCAACAAAGACCATCAAAGCGATGAGCCAGATTTAGGCGCCTCTTTAACGATGACTATTCCAGATACGCTGGTAGGCGTTGCAAATGGAAGACTTGTTTTTAAGAATCATAATAATGATGGTACTGTTACCTATAAGTACAATGTACAAAACGCCATCAGCAACTATTGCATTATTCCCTACATCGGTAAATATGTCAACTTTAAGGAAGAATATCCTGGCGAAAAAGGAAAGCTTGATATCAATTACTGGGTGTTGGATTATAATTTAAATAAGGCTAAAACTTATATGCCAGACCAGGTACATAAAATGCTGAAAAGTTTTGAGCACTGGTTTGGTCCATATCCATTCTATGAAGATGGTTATCAGTTAATTGATGCTTCGCATACCGGAATGGAACATCAATCGGCAGTTTCTTATGGCAACAAATACAAGTTTGGCTATTTGGGAAGAGATATGTCTGGTAACGGATGGGGAATCAAATGGGACTTTATCATCATACACGAAAGTGGGCATGAATGGTTTGGCAATAACATTACTACAAAAGACCTGGCAGATATGTGGGTGCACGAAGGTTTTACCAATTACAGTGAAACCCTTTTTGTGGATTATATTTTTGGTAAGCAAGCCGGGAACGAATATAACTACGGCATCAGAAAAGGCATTCGGAATGATCGTCCGATTATACCTGCATACGGTGTAAATGCGCAGGGTAGTGGAGATATGTACCCAAAAGGTGGGAATATGTTGCATACCATCAGGCATAGTATGAATAATGATGAACTTTTCAGATCTATATTAAGAGGTTTAAATAAAACTTTCTATCATCAAACGGTAACCACTGCACAAATAGAAAATTACTTTTCAAAAAAGGCAGGTTATAACTATGCAAAAGTTTTTGATCAATATTTAAGAACCACACAAGTCCCTGTATTTGAATATTACATTAAAAATGGTGAAGTATTCTATCGCTATACGAATTGTGTAACCGGATTTGACCTGCCTTTAGTATTTAATAAAGCAGGTGTTAAAACATTGAAAATCATTCCTTCGGAAGAATGGAAGCATTCAAAATTATCATCCGGGCAAAATGCTTTATTAACGGAAGTAGCAATAGAATCGATGTATTACCTGGACATAAAAACCAAGAAATAAACTCAAACTCAAATGGTGTATTTATAGTTGGTATCGGTTAAAATCCAACAATTGTACGCTGAAGCTATGCCGTAACTTTGGATAAAAATAGCGAACATCTAAATACACTGATGTGGTTTATAACTTTAAGTGATGTAAATGTATTTAGATAACAATCAAAATAAAATATATAAATTAGATATAAAATGGCAATAAAATGGACAGGGGTTTTCCCGGCTGTAACTACAAAATTTACAGCAAATGATGAATTAGATTTTCCAGCTTTTGATTTAAATATCGAGGCACAATTGGAAGCTGGTGCAAATGGTATCATTCTGGGTGGCTCTTTAGGAGAGGCGAGTGTACTTACAGATGATGAAAAATTCGGATTATTATCTCACACTTTAGAAGTGGTTAATGGTCGTGTGCCTGTTTTATTAAACATCTCAGAGTCTACCACTAAAAAAGGAATTGAAGTTGCTAAGAAGGCAGAATCGTTAGGTGCCCAAGGATTGATGTTATTGCCACCGATGCGTTATTATGCATCACCAGATGAAACTTTAGCCTTTTTTGGAGCCATTGCAGAAGCTACAGCGTTACCGATTATGATTTATAATAATCCGGTTGATTATAAAATTGAAGTAACACTGGATATGTTTGAAGCACTTACAAAGTATCCGAATGTACAGGCCATTAAAGAATCTACCAGAGATGTTTCTAACGTTACCAGGTTGATTAATCGTTTTGGTGATCGTTTCAAAATCTTTACGGGTGTAGATCCGTTAGCAATGGAAAGTATTGTAATGGGTGCCGATGGATGGGTTGCTGGTTTGGTAGATGCCTTTCCAAGAGAAACGGTGGCGATTTTTAATTTGATTAAAGAAAACCGCATTGCTGAAGCATTAACGATTTACCGTTGGTTCTTACCTGTATTGGAATTGGATATTCACCCGAAATTGGTTCAGTACATTAAACTTGCAGAGGTGGCTACAGGTTTAGGAACAGAGGCCGTTAGGGCTCCACGTCTACCAATCGAAGGCGCAGAAAGAGAGAGAGTTTTAAAAATTATAAACGATGCCTTAGCGGTTCGTCCGGAATTACCTGCAGGAAGCTGGGGTAAATAATAAAAACCAAATATGAACGGAAAAAATATTGTTGCCAGTGAATATGTAGATGGTAATGAAATTAACCTAAAAGCAGTAAACCCGGCAACGGATTTACTGCTGGACGGTGATTTTTATAAGGCCACTGAAAAAGAGATTAATGAGGCTTTGGTTTTGGCGACTGAAGCATTTGAAGTTTATAGAAATATCAATAAAGATAAAAAGGCTGCATTTCTAAATGCCATTGCAGATGAAATTTTAGCTATTGGCGAAGAGTTAGTGGCACGTGCTTCGGCAGAAAGTGGTTTGCCTTTACCAAGATTGCAAGGTGAACTGGGGAGAACTACAGGCCAATTGAGGCTTTTTGCTAATCTGGTTGCAGAAGGATCTTGGGTAGATGCCATTATTGACACGGCTTTACCAGAAAGACAACCTTTACCAAGATCAGATATTCGCCGGATGCTGATTCCAATTGGCCCGGTGGTAGTTTTTGGAGCCAGTAATTTTCCTTTAGCTTTTTCAGTTGCCGGTGGAGACACTGCTTCTGCGCTTGCTTCGGGATGCCCGGTGGTGGTTAAGGCTCATCCTGCACACTATGGAACAAGTGCCTTAGTAGGCGGAGCAATTATCAAAGCGGTTGAAAAAACAGGCATGCCTAAAGGCGTATTTTCCATGCTTTATGATGATGCTTACCACGTGGGTACAGATTTAGTTTTACATCCATTAACGAAAGCTGTCACCTTTACTGGGTCTTATCATGGTGGAATGGCTCTGGTGAAATTAGGACAGGAACGGAAACAACCTATTCCTGTTTTCGCTGAAATGGGAAGTATTAACCCAATTATATTTCTCCCTGAGGCGATTGAAAATCAAGCAGAAGAATTAGCAAAAAAATATGCAGCTTCCATTACTTTAGGTGCTGGTCAGTTTTGTACCAACCCAGGTTTAATGCTTGCTATTGCTTCACCAGGCTTAGAGAAATTTAAAGAAACGCTATCTGCAGCAATTGCCGTGGTTCCATCTGCAACCATGCTTACCGCAGGAATTGCTAAAAATTACGCAAAGCTTTCTGGAAATATTACGGAGGAAGCGGGAGTTGAATTACTTGCAGTTTCTGACGTGAAAAATGCCGAACTGCAAAATCAGTCTGAAGCGAAAGTAGCACAGGTAGATGCCGCAAGCTTTATTAAAAATCCAAGCCTTCACGAAGAAATTTTTGGTCCGTATTCATTATTAGTGATGGCAAAGGACCCGCAGGAATTGGAAGAAGTGATTTCGGTATTGCAGGGACAACTTACGGTTACGGTAATGGCTGCTCAAAATGAATTAAGTAAATATCAATCACTGATTCATAAACTAACAGATAAAACTGGTAGAATTATCCTGAATGGTGTGCCAACAGGCGTTGAAGTTTGCGCGGCTATGCAACACGGTGGACCATTTCCGGCAACGAATGATAGCAGATACACCTCCGTAGGATCAACAGCGATCTATCGCTTTGTTCGTCCGCTGGCTTACCAGGATTGGGAACAGGAACTTTTACCAGATGAATTGAAAGACGGTAACCCGGCGGGTATTTTTAGAATGGTTAATCAGCAATTTACGAAAGACATATGAGTAAAACCTTTTTTTGTGTAGATGCACATACTTGCGGAAACCCGGTGAGGTTGGTAGCTGGGGGCGGACCACAACTGGTGGGCGCTAATATGAGCGAAAAACGACAACACTTTTTAAGGGAGTTTGATTGGATCAGAACGGGGTTGATGTTCGAACCAAGAGGTCATGATATGATGTCGGGCAGCATTCTTTACCCGCCTCACGATCCTCAAAATGATGTAGCTGTACTTTTTATCGAAACCAGTGGATGTTTGCCTATGTGCGGTCATGGCACCATTGGCACTATTACGATCGCTATAGAAGAAGGATTGATCCAGCCGAAAATTCCTGGAATCATCAGAATGGAAGCGCCAGCTGGTCTGGTTGAGATTGAATATAAGCAGGAAGGTAAGAAAGTTAAATCCGTTAAGTTAAAAAATGTGGCTTCCTATCTAGCTGCAGAAAACCTCGAGGTAGAATGTCCTGACCTGGGAACACTGATTTTTGATGTGGCTTATGGTGGAAATTTTTATGCCATTGTAGATCCGCAAAGCAATTTCCCTGGTCTGGAGAATTATACCGCTTCACAATTGATTACCTGGAGTCAAACCATCAGGAAACGAATTAATGAGAAATATACTTTTGTTCATCCACAAGATGCCACTATTAATGGTTGCAGCCATGTGCTTTGGACAGGAGCAACTTTAGACCCAACTTCTACTGCAAGAAATGCTGTTTTTTATGGTGACAAAGCCATTGATCGATCACCATGTGGTACCGGAACTTCAGCCCGGATGGCGCAATGGCATGCAAAAGGAAAACTTAACAAAGGAGAAGATTTTATCCATGAGAGTTTTATCGGGAGTAAATTTACCGGAAGAGTAGAGGAAGAAATCGAGTTGGCTGGCTTTAAGGCTATTATTCCTAGTGTAGAAGGATGGGCAAAAGTTTTTGGTTACAATACAATTAAAATTGATGCTGAAGATGATCCATATGCTTATGGATTTCAGGTGATTTAGTAAAGTGTTTTTATAGATTAGGGAAAGTACAATGTCGAAAGTATTAGTTATAGGTGGAGGAATTGTTGGACTGACGTCGGCATATTATCTTCAAAAAAAAGGGTTTGAAGTAACGGTTTTGGATAAGGGCGATTTAAGTGATAACTGTTCATTTGGAAACGCAGGAATGATTGTCCCTAGTCATTTTATTCCATTGGCTGCGCCTGGAATGCTGAGCAAAGGCATTAGGTGGATGTTCAATAGTAAAAGTCCTTTTTACGTTCGTCCATCTTTAAATCCAAGTCTGATTGGCTGGGGACTGAAATTTATGAAATATGCCACAGAAAAGCATGTCACTCAATCTGCAGAACCACTTCGGGATTTATCACTACTGAGCAAAAAGCTTTACGAAGACCTATCAAAAGAACCAGACTTCAATTTTGAACTCACCAATAATGGCATTCTAGCTTTTTATAAAACTGAACAAGCTGGCGAAGAGGAAGCACACTTGGCCGATAAAGCCAAAGCACTTGGGTTGGATATGGCTGTTTTAAGTGCGGCAGAATGTAAGGCACTACAACCCAATTTAAAACTTGATGTGCTTGGTGCTGTTCATTACAGATGCGACGCACACCTTTATCCGGGCAAACTGATGAATGCTTTACTTGCTTATTTAAGAATTAACGGTGTTTCGTTGGTTAGTGGGAAAGAGGTAGACAAGATTGAATCAGCAGGGAATAAGATCACGAAAGTGTTTACTGGTACTACGGCCTGGGAAGCAGATCAATATGTAATTGCAACGGGATCATGGTCGCCTGCGGTAGCGAAAATGGCTGATTTAAATATCTCCCTGATGCCAGGAAAAGGTTATTCTTTTATGGAACCAGAGCCAGAGCAACGCTTAACCATTCCGGCTTTACTTTGCGAAGCGAGAGTGGCTATTACACCGATGAATGGTGGCATTCGCTACGGCGGAACGATGGAATTAGATAAGATTAATACGAGGGTAAACATGCAAAGGGTGAAAGGAATCGTAGAATCTGTTCCAAAATATTTTCCTGATTTACATCCTGCGCTGCCTGATGAAAAGAACATTTGGTATGGATTCAGGCCTTCATCACCTGATGGATTACCATATATTGGACGCAGTACGCATAGAAAAAATTTGATTATTGCTACGGGGCATGGGATGATGGGGCTAAGCTTAGGTCCGGCGACAGGCTTATTAGTTAGCCAGATTATTGCGGAGGAAAACCTGGAAATGGCAGTGGATTCTTTCGCGGCGAATCGTTAGTATAAATGAATAGGGCATTAATGTAAAAAATACTGGTCATAGTGTCTTGCTATGACCTTAAAGCGATCGCTATGGCTTGCCTCGGCTGGCCGCCGAAGGGCTCTCTTCTTTTTCTTGGCAAAAAGAGGCAAAACCGAGCTTTTCTGCGAGCTCATGAATACCTATGAAAACATAAACAACTTATGAATAAACAAAGGCTTGGACCTGATGTGCTATCGCTATCACTACCCAACAAGGCCAAACCACCGTTTCTTCGTTCTGCTCTTAGACCGGCATGGTCAATTTTTTGGGATGGCACTGACCAAGCCCAGCTACTGACTTGGATAAAAAAATTGCGAGCCGGCAGTTTTGTTTCTTTTGCTGTCAAAAGAAAGAAGGCCCGTCCGGCCAGGACACGATAATATCCTTTAAACCCGAAGCGTAAAAGACATTTTTTTTGTAGCAATTATCTATCGGCTGGTTTCATCACTTGCCGTAAACTTTTTCCGCTGCGCTGGCTTGCCTCGGCTAGCCGCCGAAGGGCTCTTACTTTTTTGCTTGATCAAAAAAGTAACAAAAAAATCAAGGCTTGGATCTGATGTTGGATTAGCGCGTCGAAATTTAAATGGCGGTAGCGCAAGGGCTCGATTTGCTTTATAATGAAGATTTGTTTTAGGAGCCGTTCGCGCTACCTTGGGCTGTGGGGAAATTTGAACGTTGGTGCGAAAATTTCAACGGCTTCTCCTTCCATCATTTCCTAGGCCGGATAGCAGGGTGGCCATAGCATGATGAGAAAGCAGGTGCAGACTTAGATTTATAACAAGTATGGCGATCGCTATCACTACCTAGCAAGGCCAAACCACTGTTCTTCGTTCTGCTCTTAGACCGGCATGGTCAATTTTTTGGGGTGGCAATATCCAAGCCTACTCACTAACTTTAACAGAAAAATTGCGAGCCGGCAGTTTTGTTTCTTTTGCTGTCAAAAGAAAAGAAGCCTGTCCGGCCAGGACACGATAAAATCCTTTTAACCCGAAGCGTAAATAAATTTTAGTTGAACCAATCATATATTGGCTGGGGTCCTGATCTGCCGAAAACTTTTCCCGCTGCGCTGGCTTGCCTCGGATGGCCGCCGAAGGACTCTCTTCTTTTTCTCAACAAAAAATAGGTTTAAAACATTGAAAGTGAGCAAGGTGTCAATAATGAGGCTCATCCTTTGCTTTCATTAATAGTGCAGCTAACTTCACTTGACAATGGTAATACCTCAAATCTCATCAATCAATTTAATAAACTGATTTGAAGTTGCTTTCGGCTTACTTTCCAATGCTAAAGGATAAAATTTCTAAGCTGGTTTTTGTTGAATATTATCGTATTGTAGCAGGATTTTAACCTAATAAAGGATTTTTTGAATTTTTATAGTTAATATCCTTATATTGAGTCATAATCAACAACCAACAACCAACCAAACCTTGATATGAAAGTATTGCCATTTACCATGCTTGTGCCTGATGACAAGAGTGTCATTTCTGAGCACGTAGAATTGCCTTATTTTTATCAATATCTGCACAGACACGATGAATGGCAGATCACTTATATCGAAAGGGGAGAGGGGACGCTAATCGCTGGAAGTGATATGCATGCTTTCAGGCAGGGCGACATATTTGTGATCGGCGCAAAGCTTCCCCACCTTTTTAAAAGCAATCCAGAATATTTTGAAAGTAAAAGCGAACGATCTGTTGCGGCATATTCGGTTTATTTCAATTCAAACGGAACGTTAGGGCCGCTGTTTTCTCTTCCGGAGATGAAGATGGCCACTTCTTTTTTAGCGAAAAATAAACATGGCTTCAAGGTGCCATTTATGCATACAGAAGAAATTTTAGGTAAAATGGTTGCTGTACACGAGGCATCTGGTACAGATCTACTGTTTGCATTTGTTAAATTAATGGTTGCCCTACAATCTATCGGTGATGATACTATTCCGCTATGTTCCGATTTATATTCATCAAATGTAAGTGAAAATGAAGGCATGCGTTTGAGTAAAATCATTGGTTACATTACCGAAAATTACAACAGTCAGATTACACTAGAAGATGTAGCTAATGTTGCATTTATGACACCTCAGGCCTTTTGCAGGTATTTCAAAAAACATACCGGCCATACCTTCGTGTCATTTCTGAACGAAGTACGAATTAATGATGCTTGTAAAAGTTTAATTTCCGGAGAGAAAACGGACTGCATATCGGGCGTAGCCTATAAAGCTGGCTTCAATAGCATTACTAATTTCAACCGGGTTTTTAAAAGCATTATTGGTCAGTCGCCGAGGGCTTATGTAGATACCTATAATACAGTAAGCAGGGTAAGCTATATGGGGGTATAAAGTTCACAAGTCCTTTTTTTTTAATAAAATGATCTGATTTTTTTAATCGGAGTTAAATGCTATTGTTCAATTTAAACAATTCACACATGCGTAATCGCCTACTTCTTGGCCTACTTTTCTTTATATTTTTTAGCACATTTTTATCCTCCCAGTTGAGTGCACAAAGCCCCAATGCTGTCCTTTACGAACAAACCAGCGAAATGGGGACACTAATTGTAGGTTACCAAAGAGATGTGGATGCCATTAACGATTTTTATTATCCTTATTCGGCAGGCGGCTACTATGCTGCACCGCTCACAACGGCTAAAAGTCCTGTTCAGCGTAAGCGTTTGCAAGAAATTAATAACGACTATTTACTGAAACTAAAATCTGCAGGTTTCAATACATTTAGTATATACGGAAAAGTAGATTATATACTTTTAAAAAAACAAATTGAAGCTTCTGTTTTTCTGCTTGATCAGGAAGAAAAAAGTTATAAGTCGCTGGTAAAGTACTTTCCTTTTGCAGATAACATTTATAGCCTGGAAACTCTTAGAAGAAGAGGTACTTACAAGGATGGCGCTCTTATAGCTTCCGAACTGAATGCTACAGTAAAGATGATTGATTCGGCATCTTCAGATTTAAATAAAACAACCAAACTTAGTTTAGATCGGCTAAAAACAGCGGCTGATATTGCCATTAGTTTAAAGCATCGATTAAAAGGATTTTATCAGTTTTATATGAATTACGAACCTACTTTTACCTGGTGGGTACCTAAACCTTATGAAAAAGTTGATCTGGCTTTAGATAATTATGCTAAACAATTTTCAGCTAAACAAGATAGTTTGATGGCTGCTAATCATGATAAACTGGGTATTAAAGGCCTTCCAATTGGGCGTGATGAATTGATCAGACAGTTAAATGCAGAGCTGATTCCTTATACCCCAAACGAACTCATCGAGCTTGCTGAAAAAGAATTTAAATTTTGTGATGCTGAACTGTTAAAAGCATCAGTTGAAATGGGCTTTGGTAAAGATTGGAAAAAAGCACAGGAAAAAATAAAAAATAGCTATGTGCCATTAGGTAAACAGCCTGAATTAATTGTGAAATTACAAGATGATGCGCTTAAGTTTATTAAGGCTAACGATCTAATTGATATTCCGGCATTGGCCGAAGAGACCTGGGGTATGGTTATGATGTCTGCAGAACGACAACTGGTCAATCCTTTTTTTACCGGAGGAAGAGAAATTAGTATTTCGTATCCTACTAATACCATGGAAGAAGAGGATAAGCTGATGAGTATGAGGGGGAACAATCCATATTTTTCGAGAGGTACCGTTCAGCATGAGCTTTTACCTGGCCATCATTATGAATATTATATCAACAACCGATATAAGAGCTACCGTGATCCTTTTAAAACGCCTTTTAGTATCGAAGGTTGGTCTTTATATTGGGAACTTTTGCTATATGATAAAGGTTTTGCCAAAACACCAGAAGAAAAAATGGGAATGTTGTTTTGGCGCATGCACCGATGTGCAAGAATCTTGTTTTCGCTAAACTATCATTTAGGTAAATGGACACCACAGCAAAGTATCGATTTTTTGGTTGATCGTGTTGGGCACGAACGTGCAAATGCAGAAGGTGAAGTTCGTCGTTCGTTTCAAGGCAATTATAGTCCGCTATACCAGGTGGCTTACCTTACCGGAGGCCTGCAGCTTTTTGCTTTAAAGAATGAACTTGTTGATGGTGGCAAAATGAGTTTCAAACAATTTCATGATGCTGTAATTAAAGAAAATCTTATTCCTGTTGAAATGATCAGGGCAACTTTGATCAATCAGCCACTTACAAGAGATTTTACCACCACATGGAAGTTCTACGACAAAACATCTAAACCTTAATCAATTCTGAACCACAAAATCAAGATACTAAATTTATGAAAGAAGAAACCAAACACTTTAAACCCTCACTTAAATTATTAGATGCAACGATGCTGGTTGCCGGAAGTATGATCGGCTCTGGAATTTTTATCGTAAGTGCAGATATCACCAGGAATGTAGGCAGTGCAGGTTGGTTATTGGTGGTGTGGTTAATAACGGGTTTTATGACGCTTACTGCTGCTTTAAGTTATGGCGAACTCAGTGCCATGTTTCCAAAAGCCGGGGGGCAGTACATTTATTTAAAGGAGGCCTATAATCCATTGGTGAGCTTTTTATATGGCTGGAGTTTTTTCACTGTCATCCAAACGGCAACTATTGCTGCTGTGGGCGTAGCATTCGCAAAGTTTACCGCGTATTTATTGCCATCTTTCAGCGAAGATCTGGTTGCGATAGATCTAGGCTTTTTTACCATTTCACCGGCACAGTTGCTGGCTATAGGGATAATAATTTTACTTACCTACGTCAATAGTCGTGGGGTAAACGCTGGTAAAGCCATTCAAACCACCTTTACGGTAGCCAAATTGCTCAGCCTTTTTGGCTTAATTGTGTTTGGTTTGTTCTTTCTAGATAAAGGAATCTGGAAAGCCAACTGGGAAAACATGTGGAATTTAGGTTCGTTAAATACGGATGGAATTATCTCTCCCTATACCACCTTAGCTGCTTTTGGCGCAATAGCTGCGGCAATGGTAGGTTCAATCTTCAGTAGTGATTCCTGGCATAATGTAACTTTCATTGCGGGTGAAATTAAAAATCCTGCGCGCAATATTGGGTTGAGTCTGGCTTTAGGAACCATCATTGTAACCGTACTTTACCTCCTAACCAACGTGATGTATACCGGTGTTTTAAGTTTACATGATATCGCTTATGCAGATAAAGATCGGGTGGCCGTTTCTGCAGCTGGCCACATTTTTGGCACTGCCGGAACGATGATCATCGCGGTGATGATTATGGTTTCTACTTTTGGTTGTAACAACGGATTAATCATGGCGGGTGCAAGGGTTTATTATTCGATGGGGAAAGATGGCTTGTTCTTTAAAAAGGTAGCACAACTCAATAAAAATGCTGTTCCGGGCTTTGGTTTATGGATTCAGTGTGTTTTTGCTTGTTTATGGTGTTTAAGCGGAAAATATGGAGATTTACTGGACATGATTTCCTTCGTGGTAGTAGGCTTCTATATGCTCACCATTTTTGGTATTTTCATTCTTCGCAAAAAAAGGCCCGATGCGGCAAGACCATATAAAGCTTTTGGCTATCCTATTTTACCCATCATTTACATTTTAATGGGCTTAGCGTTTTGTATATTACTAATTATTTTTAAACCCAAATTTACATGGCCGGGGTTAATCATTACCCTGATCGGGATTCCCGTTTATTATCTAATCAAAGGCTTTAATGCCAAGAAATAATAGATAATCAGGTTAAAATAATCATGTTATGCATTAAAATACAACGGGAATTTTTGGCCTTGTTAAATTATATTTACAGCTTAACATTGCAAAATGAAAATGAATTCCCTCATCCAAAAATTCGCTGTTGCCTCTTTTTTTACGATAACTTCTTTTACTGCGCTAGCTCAGCAAACTTCCTACGCACCAAGTGCTGCAGATATTGTTCAGGCCTATCAGCGGGCAAATAAACTGGATACTGCTATCCGCAACATCCCCACCAATAACGATATTGTTCCATCCTGGAAAAAGGATGGCTCTGCTTTCTGGTATAAGAAGAACCTGCCGGATAAAAACTGGGAATACATTTATGTTGATGTAGCGAGTGGCAATAGAAAATCAGCTTTTGATGCGGAAAAACTTGCGCAGAAACTAACAGAAGCAAGTGGTAAAAAGCAATCTGCTAAGCGGCTACAATTCGCGGAACTTTATTTCACTGATCAGCATACTGTAAAGCTCAAATCTGAAAACAAATGGTATCAGGTAAACCTGGCAGATTATAGTATTATACCAGCAGCCGATACGACCATATTTGACTATAATCCAAAAATGCCTTTGCAGCGAAAACGCTCACGCTGGGAGGGAAGCAAAATGGTTAGTTTATCACCTGATGGGAAAAATGAACTGGAGATTCGCGGAGGCAATTTGATCTTAATTGATGTGGCAACGAAAGCTGAAACGCCAATAAGTAAAGATGGATCGGCAGATAAACCTTATGGAAATTTTGAATGGTCGCCGGATGGTAAAACAGTGGTGGCTTATAAAATTTATCCGAAGGAAACCAAGAAAGTTCATTACGTTTTAAGCTCCGTTCCGGGAACTACACGCGGAGAGTTGAAATCTCGCGAGTATGCGCAGCCAGGTGATGATTTTACCGCTTACCAGCCTTATATTTTTGATTTGGTGACTAAAACCTCAAAGAAAGTAGATATAGAAGCAACTGATTTTTTCAGTCCGCAACCATTACACTGGCGTAATAACCGATACTATACTTACGAAAAAGCAGATCGCGGTCACCAGCGTTTCAGGGTAATTGAGGTAGATGTGCAAACGGGCAAGACCAAGAATATCATCGATGAAAAAACAAAAACCTTCATTTACGAAAATAGAATTTATACCCGTTATCTGCCCAAGACAAATGAAATTCTATATACCAGTGAGCAAGATGGCTGGCAACATCTTTATCTTGTAAATGGCATTTCAGGCAAACAACAACTCATTACTAAAGGCAATTGGGTGGTTCGCGATATTGATAGCGTGGATGCCGTAAAGCGCCAGGTTTGGTTTAAGGCCAGTGGCATGAGCAAAGATGAAGATCCCTATTTTATCCATTATTACCGTATCGGTTTTGATGGGAAGGGATTGGTGAACTTAACGCCCGAGATAGGCAATCATACCCTTACCTTTTCGCCAGACCGGAAATACTATGTTGATACCTATTCGCAGGTAAACATTGCGCCCGTTACCAAATTAAAACTCACTGCAAGCACTAAAAATTTGCAAGAAATTGAACACGGCGACACGGCAACGTTTTTGAAAACAGGGGTGAAGTTGCCAGAGGTTTTCGTAACTAAGGGAAGAGATGGATTAACTGATATCTGGGGCATCATTTGCAGGCCTTCTAATATGGATCCGAACATAACCTATCCGGTTATCGAATATATTTATGCCGGTCCTCAGGATAGCTTTGTGCCCAAAAGTTTCTTGCCGGCCAATGAAATGCAAAGCCTGGCAGAACTGGGTTTTATTGTAGTGCAGATGGATGGCATGGGGACGGCCAACCGATCAAAAGCTTTCCACGATGTTTGCTGGCATAACCTGGCTGATGCAGGTTTCGAAGACCGGATTTTATGGATGAAAGCCATGGCGAAAAAATATCCAAACGCAGACATCAATAAAGTAGGTATTTATGGTACATCTGCCGGCGGCCAAAATTCTACCGGCGCCCTGCTTTTTCATCCTGAATTTTATAAAGCTGCTGTATCTGCCTGTGGCTGTCATGATAATCGCATCGATAAACAATGGTGGAACGAACAATGGATGGGTTATCCGGTTGGAGAACATTACGGGGCACAATCTAATATTACTAATGCAGCAAAACTTCAAGGCAATTTGTTTCTGATTGTAGGAGAAGCTGATGAAAACGTACCACCTGAATCTACTTATCGCCTGGCTGATGCTTTAATCAAGGCCAACAAAGATTTTGATATTTTAAGTATTCCAGGCATGGGCCACAGTGATGGTGGCGTTTATGGTCGGAGAAGGAAAAGAGATTTCTTTATTAAACATCTTTTAAATGCCGAAACACCCAATGTAAACCTGGTATCACCAACAAAATAGTAATGCCTATTGCTGCGGATGAACCGGAACTAATCTCATCGCTCCGAAGCAGGGTCAAATCAATAATTATGAAAAATTCTTTGCTTAGTTTCTTGCTTTTTTCAGTTTTGAGTAGTTTTTGTGAATCCCTAATAGCTCAATCTAAACACCTGGAAAAAGGTAATGGTAATCCTATTATTCCGGGTTACTTTGCAGATCCAACAGTAAAGAAATTTGGAGATACTTATTATATATACGCCACTACAGATGGGAATGGAGGTGGCTTCGGACCATCGCAGGTATGGACTTCAAAAGATTTTGTGAACTGGACAATGAGCGATATGAACTGGCCCACTACCCATCATTATTGGGCACCAGATGCAACGTTAGGTCCCGACGGGAAATATTACCTTTATTATTGCCAGCCGGTAGAAATCTTTGGTGCATCTTCTAGTACTCCAGTGGGGCCGTGGACACCCCTATTAGATCCAGGTAAACCAATTGTTCCGAACTTCCTGGTGCCAAATGTAATAACGTTAGATGGCCAGACTTTTAAAGATGATGATGGGAAATATTATATGTACTGGGGTACCTGGGGCATTTATCCAAACCATGGCTGCGGGGTTGGTTTGCTTAACGCAGATATGAAATCGTTCGCTAAATTGGCTCAAATTCCCAATACAGATGCTAAAGATTTTTTCGAGGCGCCATTTGTATTCAAAAGAAAAGGAATCTATTACCTCACTTATTCATCCGGTTATTGTGAAGATGGTACTTACCGGGTACAATATGCAACGGCAACCAACCCAATGGGGCCTTTTAAATACGCCACTGAAAATCCTATTTTGGTAACCAATAGCGATGGAACAGTGCATGGGCCAGGCCATCAATCGGTATTACAGCAAGGCGATGATTTTTATTTAATCTATCACCGCCACAATAATCCACATAATGATGGGGGTTACCACAGACAAGTGGCAGCCGATAAAATCATTTTTGATGAGAAGGGGAATATCCTTAAACTAGTGCCGACTCATGAGGGGGTTGGTTATCTAGCCAAAAATGTAAATCCACATGCGAACCTTGCTTTAGGTAAAAGGGTGACGCCCTCTTCAGTTTATGATCAGGATTTTAAAGCGGAATACGCAGTAGATGATAACAACGGAACACTGTGGAAACCTAAAAATAATATCGGCTCATCGTGGTTGCAGGTAGATTTAGGTAAGGCGATTAATGTTCGAAGTGTCCATACCCAGTTTGAATACGCCACCTGGTCTTATCAGTATAAAATCGAGTATTCTCTGGACGGAAAAACGTGGAAACTGTATGCAGATAAAAGTCGCAATACCCAACATGGAAGTCCGATGATTGATTTTGGAAATGTGAAGGCAAGATATTTGCGTACAACCGTTTTGCACACCGAATACCCTGGTTTAAATAAGGCCATCTGGAACATTAAAGTTTTTGATCAAGCAACGTATCGTCCGCTGATGAATACCAAAGTTAAAAAATGGGAATCTTTGCAACGTTTTGAATCGAAAGGTTTATTGGTTGATTTGAATTTCAGTAAGCTTCGTATCGGATCAGCTGTTGAAAGTATTCCAAATAGAGGGAAACTGGCAGGCACATTTTTATCTGCTGGCGCAGCTAAACCAATCGTTGCAATGATTGAGGGGAAAAAAGCTTTATTGTTCTCTGGAAAGGAGCGTTTGTCGTCTTCTCATCTGGCACCGCAATCTTTAATGGGAAACAGTAGCTATAGTGTGGCTATGTGGGTACTTAATCCGGAAATTGATAAGGAAGAAACCATTGTATCGTGGACAAATAGGGGAGGTGATAATTTGACAAATGTTTCGGTGGGTTATGGTTCCAGCAAAAGTGCTGGTGCGGCCGTTCACCTGGGTTGGGCAGATTTGGGATTTAAGGAAGTTCCGAAGCTAAGCCAATGGCACCACATTGTGATGGTTTTCGATGGAACATTAGAACGCATTTACGTAGATGGTAAACTAGATCGTGCGGATCGAAGAATGCTGTTTGTTAAAAAACTATCCCGCTTTTTGGTTGGGGGCAATGAAGATGGAAGTACAGGATTCTCTGGAGCGCTTGCCTCATTGAAAATTTATGATCAGCCTTTAAGTTTTGAGGAGATAACAACTACTTACACCAAAGGAATAAATAATAATACAGTTTTATACGCCGACGCTAAAAATCTGGCATATGGAAAATTAAAAAGCTGGCAAAACCATGGTACTGCTTTAGGTAAACTGAATATAAAAGGTGATGTGGCAGTTGCTGATAGGTCTGGTAAAATTTCGGTTGTATTAAGTGATGGAGCAAAGCTTCTTTTAACGGATGATATTGCTAAAGCAATCAACTTCACTAAACCTTTCAGTGCCGTTTTTTCTGTTTTAACGGCGAAGGCTTCAAAAACTAACTTTTATTTTGGAGAAGGGAAAAGTACAAATTTAGCCGGAACAGGCAGGTGGCAGCAAGTAATTTGCAATTATGCAAACGGGAAGTTTCAGGTCTTCGTAGATGGGAAATTAACTACTAAGTTATCAAATTCAAACGCCCAAAAGGATCAACAGATTTTACTTGAAACATCGGGTGGTCAAACTGCAATATCTTCTGTTCTCATTTATAATATCTCTTTAAATGAGCTTGATCGAGGTGAAGAATTTAGTTTTTGGAAACGTACGCAAAGTATCACGAATGTGAAAGCAAGCTTTGCTTCGAATCCGTCTGCTATAACACCGGGCATGGTTTCTATGGTTGCTCATCAACCTGCATTGCCTGGTAATGCTTTTGAATATTTATTTACCGAAGTAAATGATCCAAAGAGTGCAAGGTGGAATCAGACAGCAGATTTTATAGATTTTTCGGTTAAGCCAGAAAGTAATTATGCGTATATACTGAAAGTGAAAGATAATTTTGGCAATGTAACGGAGCCTTCTTCAGCCTTTACTGCAAAACCCGATTCCTCGCTATTCACAATTAAAAGACAAAGTGGAACGGCTCAATCCATTCCTGCATCAAAAGCCGGATTAGCCGGAACCTCCTGGGATGGTTTTATGGGAACAGCAGATACACTTATTCAGCAATCAGGTGTACTGAAAATGATTGATCACAACACATTATGGGATGGCTCGGCTTCAACAGGTCCTTTTGCATACCAAAATATCAAAGGGGATTTTGTAGCTGAAGTAATGCTTTCAGACCTCCTCGGCCTGGCACAGAAAAAAGCTTATGGTGCAAGTGAGGCAGGTATTATGGTAAAATGGCCGGGAAGCAATGAGAATCTAATTCAAAACGGTATCATGCCCGGCTGGGGAGTTGGTAATATTGTAACCAATTTGAGTGCAAAAGGAAGAATTCAGTTCAATAATTCATCAAAATGGGACTTTTACAGACATTTACAAATCCAACGTGCAGGAAATATGTTTTTCTTGAGGGGAAGCCATGATGGAAAGAATTGGGTAAACCTTCCGGGAAGTCCGGTTAAGCGGGATGATCTTGCGAATGGAGTTCTGGAAGTTGGAGTATATCATGCTACTTATGGTGATATTGCTGGGTATGGTGCTTTTGAAGGTTTTAAGGTTTTTCAAAAGAAATAATAGCGATTTGTATCTAACTTTTTTTAAGCGATCGTTATCTGCGTTTATCAATAACATGATGCTACAACTAAAATGTCTTTTACGCTTCGGGTTAAAAGGATCTTATCATGTCCTGGCCGGACGGGCCTTTTCTCTTTTGACAGCAAAAGAAACAAAACTGCCGGCTCGCAATTTTTCTGTTAAAGTTAGTGAGTAGGCTTAGTCAGTGCCATCCCAAAAAATTGACCATGCCGGTCTAAGAGCAGAACGAAGAAACAGTAGTTTGGCCTTGCTAGGTAGCGATAGCGATCGCCATTCTTGTTATCAATCTAAGTCCGCATCCTAATTCTAATCCTGCTATTGCCACCCTGCTATCCGGCCTAGGAAATGATGGAAGGAGAAAACGTTAAAGCTTCAACCACAATCTTTCAATCCCTACAATCCAAGGCAGCGCGTTCTCTCCCGATCCTTCATCGGGTGCTTGTGCTGCCGAAATAAAGCTTTAACGAATTTATCCGACATCAGGTCCAAGCCTTGGGTTTTGCTTCTTTTTGCCAAGAAAAAGAAGATAGCCCTTCGGCGGCTAGCCGAGGCAAGGCTGCGCAGCGGGAAAAGTTTATGGCAGGCGATGACACCCGCCGATAGATGAATGCTACAAAAAAATGTCTTTTACGCTTCGGGTTAAAGAGATTCTATTGTGTCCTGGCCGGACGGGCCTTTTTTCTTTTGACAGCAAAAGAAACAAAACTGCCGGCTCGCAATTTTTCTGTTAAAGTTAGTGAGTAGGCTTGGACAGTGCCATCCCGAAAAATTGACCATGCCGGTCTAAAAGCTGAACGAAGAAACGGTGGTTTGGCCTTGTTGGGTAGTGATAGCGATCGCCATTCTTGTTCTAAATCTAAGTCTGTATCCTATTTTCTCATCCTGTTATTGCCACCCTGCTATCCGGCCTAGGAAATGATGGAAGGAGAAAATGTTAAAGCTTCTGCCACAGTCTTTCATACCCACCACAACCCAAGGCAGCGCGTCCTCTCCCGATTCTTCATCGGGTGCTTGTGCTGCCGAAACAAAGCTTTAACGAATTTATCCGACATCAGGTCCAAGCCTTGATTTTTGGCTACCTTTTTATCAAGAAAAAGGTAGAAGCCCTTCGGCGGCCAGCCGAGGCAAGGCAGCGCAGCGGGGAAAAGTTTTCAGCAGGTGATGAAACCAGCCGATAGATGATTGCGACAACTAAAATGTTTTTTACGCTTCGGGTTTAAAAGTATCTATCGCGTCCTGGCCGGACGGGCCTTTTTTCTTTTGACAGCAAAAGAAACAAAACTGCCGGCTCGCAAATTTTTTATCCAAGTCAGTAGCTGGGCTAGGTCAGTGCCATCCCAAAAAATTGACCATGCCGGTCTAAGAGCAGAACGAAGAAACGGTGGTTGGCCTTGTTGGGTCGTAATAGCGATCGCCATTCTTTTTATAAATCTAAGTCCGCATCCTAATTCTCATCATGCTATGACCACCCTGCTCTCCGGCCTAGGAAATGATGGAAGGAGAAAACGTTTAAAGCTTCGAACATAATCTTTCATACTCCACAACCCAAGGCAGCGCGTCCTCTCCCGATTCTTCATCGGGTGCTTGTGCTGCCAAAATAAAGCTTTAATGAATTTATCCGACATCAGGTCCAAGCCTTGAGTTTATTCATTAGTTGTTTATGTTTTTATAGGTATTCATGAGCTCGCAGAAAAGCTCGGGTTGGCTTCTTTTTGTCAAGAAAAAGAAGAGAGCCCTTCGGCGGCTAGCCGAGGCAAGGCTGCGCAGCGGGAAAAAGTTTACGGCAAGATGATGACAACAGCTGATAGATGACTGGTGCAATTTAAATGTCTTTTACGCTTCGTGTTTAAAAGATTCTATTTTGTCCTGGCCGGACGGGCTCTCTTCTTTGGGCAACCAAAGAAGCAAAGTTGCCGGCTCGCAATTTTTTTATCCAAGTCAGTAGCTGGGCTAGTTCAGTGCCATTCCAAAAAATTGACCATGCCGGTCTAAGAGCAGAACGAAGAAACGGTGGTTTGGCCTTGTTGGGTAGTGATAGCGGCCGCCATTCTTGTTATAAATCTAAGTCTGCATCCTAATTCTCCTCATGCTATTGCCACCCTGCTATCCGGCCTAGGAAATGATGGAGGGAGAAAACGTTAAAGCTTCAACCACAGTCTTTCATACCCTCAAAGACCAAGGCAGCGCGTCCACTCCCGATTTTTCATCGGGTGCTTGTGCTGCCGATAAAAAGCTTTAACGAGTTTATCCGACATCAGGTCCAAGCCTTGATTTTTTTGTTACTTTTTTGATCAAGCAAAAAAGTAAGAGCCCCTTAGTAGCCAGCCGAGGCAAACTCGTATAAAAGAGAGATTGCTTCGTACCTCGTCATCACGACCTTTTATATCGCCCTACATTTTTCCTTAAGCCATACTGCCTCCTCTTCACTCAACTCCGGCTTCAATTGCTCATAAACCACTTGATTATAAGCATTTAACCAGCTGATTTGTTCAGGGAGTAACCATTCTGCAATCACTATTGAAGTATCAATATACGCTAACGTAACCGTTTCAAACTGAAGAAACTCACCGAAATAAGTCGTAGCTGCCGGAACAGTTAACACCAAATTTTCGATCCTCACCCCGTGTTTCCCTGGTCGGTAAATACCAGGTTCTATGGAAGTAATCATTCCCGGGTCTATTGCAACCGCAGCATTAGATGGTCCGATGTTTTGCGGTCCTTCATGCACATTCAGGTAATATCCCACGCCGTGGCCAGTTCCATGTCCGTAATTAATACCTCGTTGCCAAAGCTGCTGACGAACAATCCCATCTATTTGATAACCTTTGGTACCTTTTGGAAATTTAGCTGCAGAACCAAAAATCATCGCCGAAAGCACCAAAGTATAATCCAGTTTCTCTTCTTCTGTAGTCTCACCTAGCGGAACCGTTCGGGTAATATCGGTTGTTCCGTAAAAATAATGACCGCCAGAATCGAGCAGAAAAAGCCCTTTAGGAAGTAATTCGAGATTACTTTCTTCATCAGGACAATAATGTGGAAGTGCAGCATGCGGACCATAGCCTGCGATGGACGCAAAACTTATCCCAGCAAATGTTTTACCCAATTCACGGAATTCCTTCACTTTTTGTGAAGCAGAAAGTTCTGTAATTTCTATCTTACCGATATTTTCTTCCAGCCACTTGAAAAACCGTGTGAGTGCGACACCATCGCTCACCATTGCCGCCCGGGTATGCTGTATTTCTATTTCGTTTTTAATCGATTTCAGAAACACGACCGGGTTGGTTTCCTTGATGATGCGAATTGATGGAGATAATCGGGTGAAGAACTGATAGCAAGTCCGCTTTCCATCTAATAAGATTGTACAATCCGTTAATTCGTCAAGATCAGCAGCAATTGACTGATAGTTTTTTACCACTACGCCCCTTTGTGCAAGTAAGTTCAAATCATCTGAAGATAATTTTTCCTCATTAAGGTATAATCTTACCTCTTCATCAGTAATTAAAGCGTAACAAAGCACTACCGGGTTATAACGCACATCATTTCCACGGATGTTGAAAAGCCAGGCCAGATCATCTAAACTGGAAATGACATGAACATCAGCTTTAGCCAGTTGCAATGCCTTTCGAAGATCAGCTAACTTACTTTTAAAATCCTGTCCGCAATCTTCTTCGGGCAACAACACTGCCAGATCACCTGGTAACGCTGGTCTGTTTTCCCATATATCAGTCACGAAATCCTGATCCTGAATTGCAATGTCCTTTACCGAGAGGGCTCCTTTAATTTCTTCGCCCAAAACCATCGACATGAGCTGAAAATCGAACGCTACCACAGACCCAGCAGGCAATTGCCCATCTAACCAGTCAATATATTCAGGTGTGTATTGAACCTTTAATTTTACCAATTCATACCCACTTCCGCTAAGTTGTTGGTTTGCCTGTTCGAAATAACGAAAATCAGCCCAAAGGCCTGCAAAATCCTGAGTAATCACCAAAGTCCCGGCAGAGCCTGTAAAACCGGATGTGAAATGAATGCACTTATAACGATCTGGTACATACTCACTCATGTGCGGATCGGAAGATGGAATAATATACGCATCAATCCCAGCTGCGATCATTTTTGCCCTGATGGCAGATAATTTTTCCTGGTAAGTCATATTATTTAATAAGCGCTGTTCCTAATTTCTTCCACTTCATCCATTTCAATCGCGAGTGGTTTGCCTAATAGTTGCAAACCTTCGTTGGTCATGGCGTAATTATTTTCTAAGCGAATTCCGCTGAAATCTTTGAATTTTTCTACTGCATCATAATTGATAAAGGATTTAAATCTGCGTTCAGCTTTCCACAAATCTATCAGTTCCGGAATCATATAAATTCCTGGCTCAATGGTAAAAACATAACCAGGTTCCAATGCCTTGCCCAGTCTTAAAGATTTCAAACCAAAAAGTTCGGTTTCTTTCTTTAAGTTATCATCATAGCCCACATACTTTTCGCCCAGATCTTCCATATCATGCACATCAAGCCCCATCATGTGGCCGGTACCGCATTGAAAAAATAGTGCATGTGCTCCCGCAGCTACCGCTTCCTCTACATCTCCTTTCATCAAACCCATCGCTTTCATCCCTTCAGCCAAACCTCTACATGCCTCAAAATGAACATCTATATATCTTGCATTTGGTGTGGAGGCAGCTTCTGCACGCTGAAGCGCAGACTGAACAATCGCATAAACTTCCCGTTGCCTGCTATCAAATTTTTTCCCGACAGGAAACGTTCTCGTTAAATCTCCACAATAGCCAAGTTCGGTTTCCATTCCAGAATCGTTCAGCACCAGCTGACCTTCCTGCATCACATTTCCGTGAAAATGGTTATGTAAAATCTGCCCGTTGATGGTTAAAATAATTGGATAAGCCAGATTTCCACCTGTTCTTAGAGCTTCGCCATGAATTAAAGCAGCAACCTCTTCCTCTTTCATTCCCGGCCTGGTTTTACGCATGGCCAGTAAATGCATATCAATGGTATGGTTAACGGCTGTCTCTATTTCCGCAATTTCCAAGTTTGATTTGATGGCACGTTGTGCTGCAACTGCTTTTATAAAAGGTACAGAAGCCGATTCTTTTAAATCGTTCACGCCTATATTTAAAAGCTGAGCGAGCTTTATTTTATTATCTGCACGGTATGGCGGTAGATAGTGCACCGTTCTGTTTTTGGAAAGGGCTTGTTTAACATAACTAAATACCTCGTTAAAGGGTTGAAGCTGTGAAATGCCCACTAAGTTTGCTTTTTCCTGGATGGTTTGCTGCCTACCCATCCAAACGATATCATCGATACTCATTTCGTTTCCAAAAATAATTTCACGATTTTCATCAAGATCAATCACGGCCACTAAGCCCGGGTGCGCAATCCCAAAATAATATAAAAATGTACTATCCTGTCTGAAACTGTAAGTATTGTCTGCGTAATTCATCGGACTTTCGTCGTTGCCAAAGAAAAAAAGTAGTCCAGATTTTAACTGCTGAGCCAATGCTGCTCTTCTTTCCACGTATACATTTGTTTGGAACATTTGCTTTATTTTGTTGTAATAAATGATAAATTTTGACCAAAAGTAACAAAAGCGGTAAAAAATGTCTGCTCATTTTGGTCACAATCTCAAACAGGATAAGATAATGCCTCATAGGGTGAAAATCAGTAAAGATTGATGCCGGGAATTACGCCAAATTAGCGTATGGATAAAACGGAGTCTAAAAAAGGCAGCTACCCCAAAAGTATCGGATATATTATTGCCAACGAAGGAGCTGAACGCTTTAGTTTTTATGGCATGCGTTCTATTTTAGCCACCTTTTTGGTGTTTCACTTTTTTAACCCAACCATGAATCCTCTTTTGCAGATTACTGCAGAGGCCAAGGCAAACGAAACCACACATTTTTTTGTATCACTTGCTTATGCGCTTCCATTTGTTGGCGGCCTGGTAGCAGATTGGTTTTTTGGAAAATACAAAGTGATTATTTATGTGTCGATTGTGTATTGCATTGGCCATTTGTGTCTGGCTTTATTTGATCATGACCTGGAAAAATTTAAATGTGGGTTAATTTTAATCGCCATCGGTGCCGGAGGGATTAAATCCTGCGTATCTGCAAATCTCGGCGATCAGTTTACCCCCGATAACAAACACCTGATGTCTAAAGTTTATGGTTGGTTTTACTTCAGCATAAACGCAGGTTCTGTATTATCAACCATTCTTATTCCATTGGTTTATGATCGTTATGGTGCCAAATGGGCCTTTGGAATTCCGGGAATTTTAATGGCATTAGCTACGTTAATATTTTTTTGGGGGAGGAAAACTTATACTAATGTTCCGCCATCGGGCGTGAATAAAAATAACTTCGTTTTTATTTCTGTTTATGCCCTCCTTAACTGGAGATCGAAAAAGAAAAAGCAGTCGCTACTGGATGTTGCGAAAGAAAAATTTGATCACCAGAAAGTGGAAGATGTTAAAACGGTTTACAATGTTTTAGCAGTGTTTGCATTTATTCCAATTTTCTGGGCCCTTTGGGATCAAAATTTATCAGAATGGGTATTACAGGCCACAAAAATGGATCGCCATATTCTTGGGATTAACCTGTTGCCAGAACAAATTCAGACAGTAAACCCTTTTTTCCTGCTTGTATTTATTCCGATATTTAATTACTGGCTCTATCCTTTTCTGGATAAAAGAGGCTTGAAAACCACACCACTCCGTAGAATCGGAGCGGGATTAGTACTTACCGCCATATCTTTTGTTATTATCGCGTTGATCCAAACCAATATCGACGGCGGTGCAACCCCTGCTATTGGATGGCAGGTATTGGCTTATGCCATTCTTGCTGCCGCGGAAGTTCTGGTTTCCATCACCGGGTTGGAGTATGCCTATACGCAGGCCAGTAAATCGATGAAAAGTACCATGATTGCCATTTGGTTATTTACTACTGCATTGGGAAATCTCTTTACCGCATTAGTGAACCGAAGCATTTCTACGGGTGGTTTTTTCGCTCAGTTTAAGGGTGCCGATTACTACTGGTTCTTCATCGGCTTGCTTTGTCTCTTCATTATAGTCTATCTTTTTGTTTCTCCGAGGATTAAAGAAAGACAGGAAACCGATGTTATCCCTCTCATTCAACCTGAATTAAATTAGCAAATATGATTGGCCAACTACCTAAAAAACAACAATGCTTTTCGAAAGCAATTTTCATGATAACGGCTCTTTTCTTTACGTTAAGCGCCAATGCGCAGGAGCAAAAAAGCGTCATAAAACCTTTGGTTACTAATCTAGAACAGCTTTTAATTTCCCGTCCGCCGGATTCACTGGGTTATCCAAAATTCTATGAAAAATATACCGATGCCTTTGGGATTCCTGTAGTTTCTTCGGCCAAGGTTTCTGATGCGGCATTGCTGGTGGCACGAGATATCATTAATTATATGCTGGTAAAAAGACCTGATATTCGCAGTGCGATGATCAGCATGAAAGCACGTTTATCCATTATGGCTTGGTCTGAAATGCAAACCGACCTGCCCGAATACAGCAACTGGAAAAAGCCAGAGCTTACTGACGGGCGCCTTACGCCAACGGAGAGGGAAAATTATAATAAACCTGGCGGGATAGCGAGTTTAACCGATAAAGGTTATTGGAATCAGCGTGCCCGGGGGATGGGTGGGATTCAAACTTCTTGTGCAGAAGAAAACCTATTAGGCTTCCCGGGAACCAAATATTATGGTGAAAATATTATGGTGCATGAGTGGAGTCACAATGTAATGTCGGCCTTAAGGAAGGCTGATTCTGAGCTTTATAAACAGATTGATGTGGCGTATCAGGCGGCGAAGCAAAAAGGAATGTATAAAGGCCAGTATGCGATTAATACGGTTGCTGAATATTGGGCAGAAGGGAGTCAGTGGTGGTTTTGGTCGAATTATGCATTTATTGATGGTACGGTTAAAGTTCAAACCCCTGACGACTTAAAGGCATACGATCCAACCTTATACCATATTCTTTCGCAAGTTTATGCCGGGCATCATATTCCCGCAGATGTTTATTATGGAAAGAATATTTCTTTTGGAGGGCCGACAGTGAAACATTAATTAAGGTAACTATAACCAATTAAGATTGCTTCCTGCCTCGCAAAGAAGCAACACCGCTTTCGGTGGAGGCGAAGATAAAAAAGTGGGAATTGTTTGCACGCCCCTTGCCCGATTAGCTTATTTTCTTTCCGCCATCTTTTTATCAAGAAAAAGGAACAAGCCCTTCTGCGGCTGGGCGAGCCAGGACAGCGCAGTGGGAGAAAGTTTTTAGCAGGTGATGACACCAGCCGATAGATGAATGCTACAAAAAAATGTCTTTTACGCTTCGGGTTTAAAAGGATTTTATCGTGTCCTGGCCGGACGGGCCTTTTTTCTTTTGACAGCAAAAGAAACAAAACTGCCGGCTCGCAATTTTTTTATCCAAGTCAGTAGTTGGGCTGGGTCTGTGCCATCCCAAAAAATTGACCATGCCGGTCAAAGAGCAGAACGAAGAAATGGTGGTTTGGCCTTTCCAGGTGGCCATAGCAATTATATTTCTTCCTCCTTTTTCAACAAAAATGATTCACTCGCTATTGCCACTATGCTATCCGGCCTAGGGAATGATGGAAGGAGAAAACGTTAAAGCTTCCCCACAATCTTTTAACCCACCACAAGCTAAGGCAGCGCGTCCTCTCCCGATCCTTCATCGGGGGCTTGTGCTGCCGAAATAAAGCTTTAACGAGTTTATCCGACATCAGGTCCAAGCCTTGACTTTTGCTTCTTTTTGTTAAGAAAAAGAAGAGAGCCCTTCGGCGGCTAGCCGAGGCAAGGCTGCGCAGCGGGAAAAAGTTTACGGCAGATGATGACACCAGCCGATAGATGAATGCTACAAAAAAATGTCTTTTACACTTCTGGTTAAAAGGATTTTATCTTGTCCTGGCCGGACGGGCCTTTTTTCTTTTGACAGCAAAAGAAACAAAACTGCCGGCTCGCATTTTTTTATCCAAGTTAGTAGCTGGGCTTGGGTCTGTGCCATCCCAAAAAATTGACCATGCCGGTCTAAGAGCAGAACGAAGAAACGGTGGTTTGGCCTTGTTGGGTAGCAATAGCGATCGCCATTCTTATTATAAATCTAAGTCTGCATCCAATTTTCTCCTCATGCTATGGCCACCCTGCTATCCGGCATAGGAAATGATGGAAGGAGAAAACGTTAAAGCTTCAACCACAATCTTTCAACCTACCACAACCCAAGGCAGCGCGTCCTCTCCCGATCCTTCATCGGGTGCTTGTGCTGCCGAAATAAAGCTTTAACGAGTTTATCCGACATCAGGTCCAAGCCTTGACTTTTGCTTCTTTTTGTTAAGAAAAAGAAGAGAGCCCTTCGGCGGCTAGCCGAGGCAAGGCTGCGCAGCGGGAAAAGTTTTCAGCAGGTGATGACACAAGCCGATAGATGAATGCTACAAAAAAATGTCTTTTACGCTTCGGGTTTAAAAGGATTTTATCGTGTCCTGGCCGGACAGGCATTTTTTCTTTTGACAGCAAAAGAAACAAAACTGCCGGCTCGCAATTTTTTTATCCAAGTCAGTAGATAGGCTTGGTTAGTGCCAATCCAAAAAATTGACCATGCCGGTCTAAGAGCAGAACGAAGAAACGGTGGTTTGGCCTTGCTGGGTTAGTGATAGCGATCGTATTTCTCGGTTCTTTTTTCAAAAAAATTATCCACTCGCTATTGCCACTTTGCTATCCGGCCTAGGAAATGATGGAAGGAGAAGCCGTTGAAATTTTCGCACCAACGTTCAAATTTCCCCACAGCCCAAGGTAGCGCGAACGGCTCCTAAAACAAATCTTCATTACAAAGCAAATCGAGCCCTTGCGCTACCGCCATTTAAATTTGGACGCGCTAATCCGACATCAGATCCAAGCCTTGGGTTTTGCTTCTTTTTGCCAAGAAAAAGAAGAGAGCCCTTCGGCGGCTAGCCGAGGCAAGGCTGCGCAGCGGGAAAAGTTTATGGCAGATAGTTACACCAGCGACTAGATGAATGCTACAAAAAAAAATGTCTTTTACGCTTCGGGTTTAAAAGGATTTTATCGTGTCCTGGCCGGACGTGCTTCTTTCTTTTGACAGCAAAAGAAACAACGCTGCCGGTTCGCAATTTTTTATCTAAGTCAGTAGATAGGCTTGGTTAGTGCCAATCCAAAAAATTGACGATGCTGGTCTAAGAGCAGAAAAAAGGAACGGTGGATTGGCCTTGTTGGGTAGTTATATTTCCGGGAAGTAGCGTTGCGTATCAATAGGCACCGGGACTGTTTTCGTGTTTTCACTTTGCTGCGCCTTGCAGGCAAACATGACAAAACATTTGACTATAACATTAGCCCAGCCAACCTGAAGCAAGGGTTTGCCCTACTGCCTGTGCGTATAGATAAATTTTTTACTGCGGAATAAGTCATCATAAGAACGTATTTGAAGATGTGGGTCGGGCAATAAAAAACCCAGCATCGGTATAATCCGATCTGGGTTCAAACTAAACTAACTATTATGGCTTTTTGGTGATGGCAGGGATTTGAATTGTTACCGTGTAAGTGCCTGCAGATAATGCTTTAAAACCGAAGAATACCGGATTCACGTTTCTGTTCTCAACCGTAAACCTTGCCGGAATTCTATAGTAATTACCCGTTCCGTTATTGCCATCTTTGATGGGGAAACCGTTAGGCAGGTCGATAAAATCCCATTCCATGGCAGTGGTGGTTCTAACCAAGGGGAAGTAAGGATTCATTTGTGAGAAATTACCACGGTCACCTCTGGTTATTACCTGTCCAGCGGATGGATTGAAGGCCGTTCCGTTTTTATCTAAAAAAACAAATCTGATTTTATTTGGTCCTTTGCTATCGTAAGTGACGGTAACAGGAAGCGGCGCTTGCCCACTGAAACCGGTTTCTGCATCAGGATCAGAAGTGGTGAAAAAAGGACCAGAATCTAAAGCGAAATTCGCTTTAGGAAGCAATTGAATTTTACAGGCGTTTAAGATGTCGCGGGTACCTTTAACATTGGTTACCTGAACGTCGATTACATAATTACCAGTAGCTACATTTGCTGTAGCTTGTGAAAGGGTTATCCGACCGCCTATCTCACTTACCTCCAACGGGGCTGCGGGTTTTAATACAATTTTTTGATTCACCAGTGCCACGGTAGAATCAGCTGTGGTAATTTGCCCTAAAAACTGCTTGATGGTAAATTCTTTGAGCATGTCTGGTGCGGGCTGGCCGGTATCTGAATTCCGGACAGCCAATAGCTTAACCTTCACCGGGCCTGTAGTGCCATCCAGCTCGAGGGCTTTCGAGTTAATCACGTTGCCCTGAGTGGCGATCAGCGGATTAGGACTGTAGTACATGTAATCACTGATAAAGCCTGGAGTCACTTTTTTGCAGCTAAAAAAGATGCCCACCAGAGCCAATGCAGATAGAGATGAAATGATAAATCTTTTTTTCATGATGTTTCTCCTGGTTAGAATCTGATGAATGTATGGTTGTTGTTTAGCACATGGAGCATTCCACCCGAAGAGGGTTCAATCCCCGTGGTTTGGCATTGAGCCCTTAAATCTATTTCAGGATCGTTGGGTACAGGAGTGGCATTGGGAGGATCCAACCCGCCCCTTACTTTGATATAAAAGAGGTAATAAATTGGTGCCGAAGACCATGACTCGGCTGGTTTTGGCTGTAAAACCCTTTGAACAGCCGTTTGTGTATTTGCTGCGTTCGCCACCATTAATGGCTGTAGGGGCGTAGCAGTTAATTCTATTCTCGATTTTGACAAGTACATCCGTAATGAATCTGCAGTGATGTTTTTATACATATCTGCTAAGGTGTAGGTATTATTTTCGTCAATCTTCCGAACAGAATCTCGCTTAAATCTGATGTAATTATTGATCGAATAATTGGTTGGCGCAAAAAAGGTGGCCGCACCATTTACTTCATCCTTCATGTTGTAATGATCGATTACCATAATCAGCGTATCAAATAAATGGTATTTATGTTGTTTCAGGTAATCGTAGGTGGTGAGTGGTGTTTTCGCCTCGCTCAGGCCACCGTCAGTTAAATATTCACTTTTTTTACAACTGGTAAAATAGGCCAGCCCCAGGCAAGCTATTATAAAATACAGGAGTTTATTTTTCATCATTTACATCTTTGAACTCCAGAAAGGAGTTTGAGTCAATTTTTTATTAATGTTCATTAATGCCGGATCCAGCGGCCAGTAGTATTTGCCTGCATCGAAATCACTTTTATTCATTTTATCTGCGCCAAATTTCAAAATCCCTGTTTTTTTACCCAGCCTAACCAGGTCGTAATAGCGGTGCCCTTCCAAGAAAAGTTCTCTTCCACGCTCATCAATTATTCCTTCAAACAGATTGGCATTTGTACCTGCCCAGGCGCCTAAGCCTGCGGTGGCGCGTACTTCGTTTAATGCAGATCTCGCCTGGTCAAACTGATTTAATGCGGCAAGTGCTTCGGCTTTGAGCAGCGCAATATCCGCAAGCCTGAAAATGATAATGTTGTTTCGTGATATGGCATTCACCACGTTTTGCCCGTTAACATAACTGATGTTGGAATATTTAATGCAAATGGGATCGGTAGAATTGGTTAATGCAAATGCCGTTGTAAATCGCTTATCAGTTGGTGTATCAAACAGCGTGGTTAAGGTATTAGCATTAAGCGTAAATAGTGCAGTTCCCGTATTGGTTGTTAAATAAGGGCTTTTTAAGGTGTAGTAAGCAATGTTGAATGAGTTTCCTTCATTTTCATCGCTCTGCGCAATTTCAAAAATCCCCTCGCTTGATTTACCTTTGAAAATATTCAGGTAATTATCACGGTTTACATATTGATAAAAGTTTTGACTCAGGATTTTATCTGCAGTTAAACTACAATTCTGATAATCGCCCTGCCAGGCATAAATATGAGCCAATAGGGCCAGCGCCGCACCTTTATTTGCCCTGACTGCACGATTGTTTGCGTTACTATAATCCCAGCTTAATAGTTCTATTGCAGTATTCGCATCCCGAATGCATTGTGCTAAAACATCTGCTGCCTTGGTGCGCGGTACGTCTACGGCATCGAGCACATTAACTGATTCTACTACCAATGGTACATCTCCCCAAATCCTGGTCATGTAGAAATAATTAAAGGCCCGTAAAAAATAAGCTTCGCCCAGGAGATTATTTTTGGAGGTAGTCGACGTAAATTTATCATCGCCAATGGCAGGAATAAATTTAATGCAACGATTCGCCTGATCAATGGCGCTATAGAAGGTGTCATACCTTCTCATTTGCATCATTCTATCATTGACTTCTGCACTGCCAACCGGAATAGATAAGTCCAATCGTAATATGTTATCGAATCTGAAGGCATTTATAGCTGAAAATTCGTCAGTCGGCAAATCTCCATAAGCATAAAAACCAAGACCTTCAGCTTTATTTAATGTTTTTCTCAATAGCGCATAGCCGCCGGCAACAGCTTTATCGGCATCGCTTTCCTTTTTCCAGAAAGTTAAGTCGGTAGAAACGCTAATAGGTTCCTCCTCTAAGAATTTTTTACACGAGGTGGCCATGCTCATTCCGATTGCACAGCATATATATATCGTAAGTTTTTTCATTGCAGTCAGGATTAAAAAGTTAAATCAAAGCCGAAGGTGTACTTTTTAGGGATTGGATAATCATTCCCACCAGAGTAGCCCGCTACATCTACCGCTTCCGGATCAGGTACGGTAGATCTCGACCACACCTTAACATTGTCCATTACACCGTAAAATCTAACCACGTTTAATCCAATCTTTTTCGTAAATTTTTGGGGCAGCATGTAGCCTAATCTGATATTTTTAATACGCAGGAAACTTGCATCTTCAATGTAAGTGCTCTGGCCAATGTGCCATTTATCAACACTATTGGTTATCAGGCCTGGGTATTTCGCAATATCACCGGGTTTAGACCAGAAATCTGCCACATTGAAATTTGATGCCGGGCCAGAACGCGGACCCCAGAAAAAGTATGGATTATCAGTACCCGCATCCTGAAATTTATCAGATAAATAACCATTCCTCAAGCTCCGGCCAGAGATAAAGGTTAACAGTACATCAAGCGAAAATCCTTTATAAGAAAACGAATTTAACATCCCGCCGGTAATATTTGGATTTGGATTTCCCATGGATACGTAATCGTTATAATCGATGTTGTAATCGCCATTTTGATCCATTCTTGCCGGGTCGCCTGCAGCATATTGCGCACCACCAAAATGAGTAATCCTTTTACCCGTTTTCGGATCTATGGGCACATCGGCATCAGTAGAATAAATCCTGTTCACATCCCAAACCTTGAAGGTGAACAACGGCTCGCCTACACTTAGCGTTTGTTGCAGCCAGGGTGGACCAAAGGTGAAATCTCTTCCGCCATTGGGTAGTTTGGTAATGTAATTATCGTTATAAGCAATGTTGAAATTGGTTGTCCACTGGAATTTTGATGTGGGTGCTAAATTTCGGGTAGTTAAAGTAAATTCGATCCCGGTATTACGTAGATCTACATAGTTATTGGAGGTTTGCGAATAGCCTGTGGTTAACGGTACACCAATTTGAAACACCTTAGATTTTGAATCGCGGATATAATAATCAGCAGTTAAAGTAATCCTGTCTTTTAATAAGCCGAGGTCCAAACCAGCATTAAACTGCGGACTTCTTTCCCAGCTGATGGAAGCAGCAGAAGCAGCGCCGTAGTAATCGGGATATAACACCTGCGTGCCATTGTAAGTGGTTTGCGATCCTTGCTGACCGTTACCCAATACCGATGTTGGATAGTTGCCATTGGCAATTAATGATTGATATTGTGCATAATAAGCACCGGGATCATTTCCCGTAATCCCATAACTGGCCCTGAATTTTAGGTAAGAAACTACATTTTTTAGTGGTGTGAAGAAACTTTCTTCCGACGCATTCCATCCCGTAGAAATAGAGGGAAAAGAGCCCCATCTGCTATCTGCACTATATCTGGATGATCCATCCGTACGGTACACCGCTTGTAGTAAATATTTTCCCTTATAATCATAAACAAAACTGCCCATCCAAGATAAACGTGAACGCTCCTGAATTTCATTGCTTACAAATAAATTAGGGCCAGAGGCTATGCCCGTTACTGTTTTAACGGCATCTGCATTCCCTACACTTGAGCTGTACGTATTATTCAGCACATTTTTTTCCATTCCCTGAAGCACAACCATATTAAAGTTATGTCCACTTTTCAGCGATTTGGAGTAATTTAATGTATTTTCCAATTCCCAACGGTTAGTTTGATAAATGTAGCCTGTGGCCTCATTTTGTCCACTTCCGCTTAAAACACTCGGCATAAAAAAGCTGCGGGTATTGTTCGTAATGTTATAAGAGATGGTACTTTTTAGGTTCAAACCCGGCAAAATGGTGTATTGAGCCATGGTGTTTCCATTTAAACTGGTATTCTTATCATCATCCCGAAGTTCATCGTATCTTCCAGTGTATAACTCCTGCTCAGCTGTGCCAATACTCCAGAAAGACGAAGGGAAGCCCCAGGTGGTAAACGGATATTTCGTTCTATTGGGATCACCCAATCCGTGTTTTGCCTTGGTGAGGCCCACAAATAAATTGGTTTGAACCAGTAATTTTTTAGTCGGATTGACCTGAAAAAATAAGCTGGGGGTGATTCTGGTAATGTCGTAACCCTTCATTACCCCTTCTTCATAATAGCGGTTAAAAGAAAATCGGTAAGAATACTTGTCTGTTGCACCGGCAATACTAGCATCAACATTACTGATGTTTCCGGTTTGAAGGAACAATCCCTGCCAGTCAGTATTATTATTAAAAGCACTGTTTAAACTATCTGTAAGCATCATGTTCAGGTTCTTCAAACCATCATTTGTGGCATTGCCTCCATAAAGCAAATCCATCTTTAACCTTCTCTCGGCTGCTCCTGTTTGAATAGGCTTTAGCGCAGGCTTATTCGCGATTCCGAAATAACTGGAAACCCTGATTTGCGGCGGCGCACCTGCAATAGCCCGTTTCGTTTTTACAATAATTACTCCGTTAGCGGCTCGGGCTCCATATACCGCCGAAGCTGATGCATCTTTCAGCACGTCTACAGATTCAATATCGTTGGGGTTAATGGCCTGAAGCGGACTGCTACCATATGCAGAGCCAATGTCATTTACATCATAAATTACTCCATCAATAACATATAAAGGAGAACTGCTTTGATTAAAGTTCACATTACTCGCTCCACGAATGCTCACAATATTCTTTCCGCCCGGTTCTCCAGAAGTGCTCAAAATGGTTAAACCTGCAACACGACCTTGTAACATGGCATCGAAAGTGGAATAAGGTGTGTTTTCAAAATCTTTTCCTTTAACTGATGAGATTGCGCCCGCCGTATTTTTCCGTTGAATGTTCTGGTAACCAATGGCCACTACCTCATCTAAAGCATTATCATCTTCTGCTAACTGGATCTTGATACTTGTTTTCCCTGTTGATGAAATTTCTCTGGTTTTATAGCCCACAATGCTGATGGTAAGCACTGGCGATCCTTCTTTAAGCGTTAACGAAAATGCCCCGTTATTATCTGACGACGTGCCGTTTGTGGTGCCCTTTTGTTTTACAGAAGCCCCGGGTATGGGCTCATTTTTACCATCGGTTACCGTACCGGTAATTCTGGTTTGTGCAAGGGTAACAAAGGGCAGCAAAAAAAAGAGCATGATGCCGAGTAACTTACCTCGCCTCAAAGTAAAGTTCAAATTCATTAGCTTATCGGTTAGTTTAAATGTTGGGTTAACGTTTATAAATTTACCGTTGTAATGACTTTTTAATGACGAAGATTTTACCTGATTAGCATCGTTTTTTAACCTATCCACAATAAAAAATCGCGAAATCAGTTGACTGGAGATTTTATGTTGAGGAAGATTTAAATTCTAAAGCTGAAGTTTATGATAATATCGGTTAAATTTAGACTGATTTTTATTAGTGATTTGATTATTAATAAGTTGATTTTTTTGGGTGTCTTCTTTTTTAGCTGGGTTTATGCTTAAAATGAAAAAGCTTCCGTTTACATTGTGTAGAAACGGAAGCTTTTTAAAATGGAAAATATAGCTTAGATTTTTTATTTTACAGCCCATTCATGCACGCCGGTTGCATGTTCTTTTGGGAGTTGAATTTCCATTTTTAAGGCAGTTGTATTTACCGGTTTAAATTGCAGAATATTAAATTTGTCTTTGCTAATTTCGTATGGAGAAGTTGCTTCGACAGGTAACCACTGATCCCCTTTTTTATACAACAATTTGTACGAAACAGGAATCCGGCATCCACCCCATGGACTATCATCATACCAATAAATTTTAGATTCACTTACCGTTTGTGCCGAATCGAAATCATATTGAATAAATTCTTTGGTATCTTTTGCAGGCCACCAGTGCAGGTACGGGAAATTGGTGTCTTTAGAATCGGCCGGTTCATACTGGTCTTTAATGGCAGAGAACATTCTTTTATTTTTTAACGAGGCCGATACGGTGCTTTTGCTGGCAATGGTTGCTGCGGGTTTTGGCCTGGCAGCAGATTGCTCATAAGGAATCCAAACCGTCATTTCACTTGGTCCGCGGTTGGCCCATGCATAATAAGGAATGGCTTTCACATTTTGATCCATCACTAAAAGGCTATCGCTATTTAACTGTCTTTTAGTGCTTTGGCCAGCAATATTGATTACTCCAACACCATTTAAAAGGTTAGCATCGTATTGTGCCGTGGCGATGGCATTTTTATCAATCATAATGTTTTGCACCAGGCTATCTTTATTATCAGGCCCTTCCAGGCAATACACCATTGGCCCACGTTCCAAAACAAAACGGAATAAATCGTCTTTTACACTTTTATTGGCAATTACCTTATCCGTTTCTAACGGAAGGCTCAACGAAACCAGGTCACCTTTTTTCCATTTTCTGGTTAGTACCGCATAACCCTTATCAGTGATGAATGTAGTGGCTTTTCCATTAATAGAAATCGTAACCGGAAGGGTTTTCTTATCTAAAAAAGCATATAAATCGCCTGGAGAAGCTTCCTGATTTGCCCAGCCCGGAATCCGGATTTTTAAAGTAAAATCAGCTGTTTTCTCTGGATTGATGCCAATGGCTACTTCACCTTTCCATGGATATTCGGTGCTTTGCGTAATTTCTACATTCGTAACATCGAGCGCAATTTTACTGGTATTACCCATAAATAAATTTACGTAAAGGTTGCTTTTATCCTTGGCGTACACATAACCGGGTAGGGAAGGTAAAAATCTGGCCATGTTGCTGATGCAGCAAGCACAACTGATCCAGGCACTGCGCTGATGTTGAAACATGGAGGCCAGTGGGTTAGGATAGAAAAAACGATCGCCACTTAAAGAAACCCCAGATAATAAGCCATTATATAAAGTTCTTTCCAGTACATCAATATATTTCGAATCGCCGTGCAGTAAAAACATCCGTTCATTCCAGTATACATTTCCAATTGCGGCACAGGTTTCTGCATAGGCAGACATATTTGGGAGTTGGTAAGCTTCACCGAAAGCCTCTCCAGCACCAGTAGCGCCAATGCCTCCTGTGATGTAAAGTTTCTTATTCACCACATCTCCCCAGATATCATCAATCGCAGCAAGGTATTTGGTATCGCCCGTGAGCGCAGCAATATCTGCCATTCCCGTATACATATAAGCTGCCCGCACGGCATGGCCAACTGCGGTATGCTGGTCGATTACTTTCTTATCTGCCTGATTGTAAGCATCACCTTTTGGTCCGCGGACATCTAAAAAAAACTTTGCGAGGTCGAGATATTTTTTATTAGCTGTAACGCGATACATTTTAGAAAGGCCAATCTCTACAATCTGGTGGCCAGGATATTCTTCTATTTTACCAGGGCCGAAAGTTTTCACTAAAAGATCTGCATTTTTAATAGCAATATTTAGTAAGGATTTTTTGCCTGTTGCCTGATAATGGGCAACCGCGGCCTCGTAAAGGTGACCAGCATTATAAAGTTCATGGCTCAGAATTTCTTCCTTCTCCCAGCGTTTAGATCCGATCCATTCATGTGGTTGTTTAGCGTTTACTGTTCTGAAGGTAAATAAATAACCATCGGGTTCTTGTGCATCACCAATAATGGTGATGAGTGTATCAATATACGCTTCTAGTTTTGGGTTCGCTTTATTTTGAATGGAGTAAGATGCACCCTCAATGGCCTTGTAAACGTCTGTATCATCGAACGGGAACTCACTCATTTTATCGCCGCTTAGCTTTTTGCCGGCGCGTAAAAAGTTGTCCATCCGGCCATTGGCTTTGCATTGTGCAATTACATAGGGGATGGTTACGTTGGCATTTACCTCCATTTTAGGTTGCCAGAAATTATCGTGTACATGCACTTTTGTAAAGGCAACCGGCTGGATAGGGTAGTCTTTTTGCTGTGCAGAAAGGGTTGTTGCCACCGCAACCGTTAATACCAATGCAACTGTTAATTTCTTCATTTAGCGATTCTGGTTTTCTGGTTTAATATTTCTTTCCTAATGGGGAATGGGCTTTATTCTTTTTGCATCTACTTTGGCTTTTAAAGCTGAAATAGAAAAGCTGTACTGCCTGATTGGCATGTGCAATTTTTTTCTGGTTAGTGTAAATGTTAAACGTTATTATATCTGGTTTTTGGTGGTTTCAGTAGTTATGCTGATGGTGCTAAATTAGGAATAAAGGTTCGTGGTGATTTAATCAGTTTTGGCAAAAGTTAGCTGTATTTTAACTTGTTTGGTTGTTGCAAGCTGCGCTGGCTTGCCTTGTTAGCTTGCCTCGGCTGGCCGCCGAAGGGCTATTTTCTTTTCCTTGATGAAAAGAAACAAAAATCAAGGCTTGGACCTGATGTCGGATAAATTCGTTAAAGCTTTATTTCGGCAGCACAAGCACCCGATGAAGAATCGGGAGAGGACGCGCTGCCTTAGCTTGTGGTGGGTTGAAAGATTGTGGAGAAGCTTTAACGTTTTCTCCTTCCATCATTTCCTAGGCCGGAAAGCAGGGGGTAATAGCAGTATGCAGACTTAGATTTATAAGGTTTATTCTACGTAAGGAATTGTGCAGGAGCAGTGGGTTAACACACTCGTCATCCTGAACTTGATTCAGGACCTATGTTTTATTCTTATTGATCTTTTAAGTCGCTAGCTGCGAAGAATACTTTTTTCCAGCGTCCTTTCCCCTTCCGGGAGAAAGGTGCAAATAGGCGTATAGGTTGTTTTTTGCCGCTGCGCTGGCTTGCCTCGGCTAGCCGCCGAAGGGCTCTTACTTTTTTGCTTGATCAAAAAAGTAACAAAAAAATCAAGGCTTGGATCTGATGTCGGATAAACTCGTTAAAGCTTATTTCGGCAGCACAAGCACCCGATGAAGAATCGGGAGAGAACGCGCTGCCTTGGGTTGTGGTGGTTTGAAAGTTTAGAGTCGAAGCTTTAAACGTTTTGTCCTTCCATCATTTCCCAGGCCGGAAAGCAGGGGGGGAATAGCAGGATGCAGACTTAGATTTATAAGGTTTATTCTACGTAAGGAAGTGTGCAGGAGCGGTGGGTTAACACACTCGTCATCCTGAACTTGATTCAGGTCCTATGTTTTATTCTTATTGATCTTTTAAATCGCTAGCTGCGAAGAATACTTTTTCCAACCGTCCTTTCCCATCCGGGGAAAGGTGCCGATAGGCGGATAGGGGCTCGTAACCAATTAACCACTCGCTTTACAGGCACCCTTCCTTAAAAAAGAAAGGGTGTAGCGGTTGCCATAACTTATCAGTTGGTGATACAGCGACTCAAATTAATTGATTTGAATCCTTTGTTTAAAAGCTGTGTTCCAGGCATTGCAATCTGCCAGCCAATCACCAATCATTTTATAGGCGTTGGTAATTTCGGCAGAAAAGTTTAGGGTGGTGCCTTCATAACCATCTTCCTGAAAAATGTAGGCATTTAAACCATAATATAATAACTCCGCTAGCTGCGGAATATCAAAATGGCCAACCGCCTGCAGTTTGTACGCCAGGTTTCTGTTGTGATGTTGGAAAGATTCCTCATTAGCCAAAGGTTTTGTTGCGGTGAGCAGACTGATGATGTTGTTTACATGATAAAGCGCATTGGCGATAGCAATAGGTTTGTGCTTGCCCGAACGGGGATCTGGCCCGATGGCAGCGCTCAGCAGTTCAGTAAGTAGTTGGTTAATATCCGATAAACTTCTCATCTCGAAATAAATTTCGATCAGTTTTCGGAACTCACTTACAGCTTCAACCTGAACAGGGAGCTGCGTGTTTGGGTTTTTACAATTGTCGGTTTGCATAACACTTGTTAAAAAGTATACTTAGGGGCTGCAAACCGACAATCAACTCCATACAGAGATCAATTGAAAATGCGTTTCTAAAACGCTCCCCTAAGTAATATTGTTAAAAATGATTTGCTTATACCGTCTCTGTTAATGTTAGAAATTTTGTTGATTATCGATTTGCATCAGCAATGTAGATACAAAAATCTAATTCACAAAATATTTTCGAAGAATGGAAGCCAAATGGAGGCTAATTTTTTGGTGAGAATAGCGGCTGATATAATCACCTGCATTCCGTTCAATAGCTACAGACCTGAAAATAGTGGAATAATTAAAATTGTTATATTGGGCTATGCTTAATGCCTTTAAAGTTTAATGTTGAACAATATATTCTTCCGCTAGAAAGCTAGTTTGTTCGCTTTTATACAATTTGACCGCATCAAATTTTATTAGTTTTGAACTCAATCTAATCAGAAAAAATGAATATCAATTCCATTTTAACCTATTTTAATATTTTCCTATGCCTGGCCATTTTTGTTAATCCGGTAGATGCGCAAAACAATGCAAAGCAAATTACAAAAGAATTTAAACAGGTAATGATAAGAGATAGTTTACCAGGAATGGCTGTTGTAATGGTCAGCAAAAATCGGCTGATATACAAGCAATGTTTCGGATATGCTGATATGTCTGCAAACAGACCATATGCCTTACAAACGACTCAAGAAATTGGTTCCGTTAGTAAAATGATATTAGCAGTTTCGCTTATGAAAGCGATTGAACTTGGCTATTTTACCTTGGAAACAGATATCAATACTATACTTCCGTTCAAGGTTATTAATCCATTTGAACCCACTCATGCTATCACAATAAGAGAGCTCGCCACACATACTTCAGGTATTATTGATAAGCAAAGTATTTATATGAATACTTATCGCTTCAATTTTGAATTACGACCATATGATACAGCGTTCTTGAAACCAATGAACGCATTTGGTTATAGCCAATCGCTTAGAGACTCGTCAATTAGCAAATTCTTATTTAATTATTTAGTTCAAGGAGGCAATTATTTCAGCCCCGATAACTTTGTTTATAATAAAGGTGGAAGGACGTTTGTATACAGTAACATAGCAACTACTTTGATCGCATATTTAATTGAAATCAAGTCGGGCGTATCTTACAAAAAGTTTACTTCAATCCACATATTTAGACCTTTGCACATGAATCATTCAGCATGGTTTCTTTCAGAGCTTAATTTGAATAAGCAAGCCCAGCTTTATTTTAATAGTGAGGTAAAAATTCCCTTGTATGACTTACTTACTTACCCCGATGGTGGTCTGAAAACTAATGCAATAGACCTGAGTAAATTTTTAATAGATATGATGAATGGTTTGTCAGGTAAATCAGCCATTCTTAAACCTGATTCTTTTCGCGTGATGTTTACACCCCAATTTTCTAATTTAGATAAACCCGTAGGAATAAATTTAACGAAAAGAAACAAAGGTATTTTGTGGAATCTTTATACTAATGGCACCATTGGACATGATGGTGACGATCCTGGAATTAGTTCATTCATTGTATTTAACCCTTCAACGGGCTTAGGTGGGCTGTTTTTGTGCAATAAGTATATTGATGACAAGGGTTCGCTAACTGATATCATTACTAAAGCAATAAGTAAGTTTTAATATGAGTTTTTCGAAACAATAGATTGATAGGGGTTTTTTATTCCAAGCTACCATTTTTTCTTTACTTGTTTTTTTAATGGGCTGTTTTTAAAAACCCACATCTCAGACTTAGCTCAGAGATAGCAGCTCTCCTCAGTATGCTTTAAATCACTGATTTTCTACATATTTTCTCATTATTGCCTGATTTATTTAATATTATCCAGCTGATGATATTGATTTAAATGATAAATTGTTGTTTTGTTATAGCCTGATTTATCTATTTCTTTTGGCCAATTATCAGAAATTCGTTCCCTCGCTGGCGCACGCGTGCCGCGTGTGCATAATACCGCTCCTTAAACAAAAAAAGCCCATCTTTCGATGAGCTTTTAATCAGTAGCGGGGAGCAGGATCGAACTGCCGACCTCAGGGTTATGAATCCTGCGCTCTAACCATCTGAGCTACCCCGCCGGGTTGAAATATTTGTGTATATTATCAAATATTTAGCTGGTTATTTTTTGGAGTTGCAAATATAGAATAAATTACCTTTCTTTAGAAAAATAAATAAAAAAAAATAGCTCCGGATTTATTCTGGTAATGAATTAACATGGCAGAAAAGAAAAAATTTACACTTGAGTACGAGGTTAAATCGTCACCACGAATATTGTATAGCTTTATCAGTGAGCCAAATGGCTTATCGCAATGGTTTGCCGATGATGTGAATTTTCGCGACCAGGTTTATACATTTACCTGGGATGATGAACAGCTAAAAGCGAAGCTGGTTTCGATTAAAGAGAACAAATTGATTAAATTTAAGTGGCTGGATGACGAACCGCAGTGTTATTTCGAGATGGAAATTGTACAAGACGAGCTGACCAACGATGTGGCACTTTCTATTACCGATTTTACCACAGACGACTTGCTGGCAGAGAAAAAATTAATCTGGGATAATCAAATTGACTATTTGATTAGCGTTTTAGGTGCCTAGTTTAAAACCCTATTGCTTACCTTTGCAGGGTGAAAAAAATACATCTTCTTTTAATAAAAGCATTCATTAAGCCATTCCTTGCTACCTTTTTTGTAGTGATGTTTATCCTTTTGATGTTCTTCTTATTCAAGTGGATCGATGATTTAATCGGTAAGGGTTTTGAATGGTACACCATTTTAGAATTGATGTACTATGCCTCTGCCGCCAACGTAGCCATGGCATTACCACTTTCGGTATTGCTTTCCTCTATCATGACATTTGGTACCCTTGGCGAAAATTACGAGTTGGTAGCCATTAAATCTGCTGGTATATCTCTTCAGAAAGCCATGAGGCCTTTATTTGTGGTAATTATTTTGCTTACCATCAGTTCCTTTCTATTCTCTAACTACATGCTGCCAAAAGCAAACCTGAAATTCAGTTCTTTGCTTTATGATATCCGGAATAAAAAACTGTCATTTTTAATTAAACCAGGCGTATTTAATAACAGTATTCCAAATTTTTCTATTCGGGTAGATTCGAAAGATGAAAACGGGAAACTAAGTGGTATTTTAATTTATGATCACCGGGGTACAAATGGCATTCCGAAGGTAATTATGGCCAGGGAAGGGGAGATGAATAAAACTTCCGATGGTAAATATCTGCTCCTTAAACTGAAGGATGGCGTGCAATATGAAGAACAGGCGAGTACCAGTGGCGCTTATAATCCGCGTCAGATTTTAAACAGAACGCGCTTCAAAGAAACGGAACCCAGGTTTAGTCTGGAATCTTTCGATATGAACCGGACAGATCCTAATGCCTTTGGAAACAGTACGCCAATGCTCAATTTAAGGGGGATTAGTAAAAAAGGAGACTCGCTATCCAAGCTGTTAGATACTTTAGGGCAGTATGCCGTCCGGATGGCATCATCGAATTTTAAACAGTTTAATTCAGCAAAAGGATATTCCAAACTTAAAGTTACACCAAAAGTCATCAGCGATAATATTGTAAAAGATATTCCGAATGGATCAAAAAAAGCAAGTTTAGATAATGCATCAAACATTGTATCGGGTATGATTCAGAATCTTTCGAATACCGCCCCTCGTCATACCGATTTGGTTGGCGAATATATTTTCACCAGGATAGAGTATCAAAGGAAGTTTACTTTAGCAGCCTCTTGTATCCTGTTGTTTTTTATTGGTGCGCCACTTGGGGCAATCATTAGGAAAGGTGGAATGGGTTTGCCAGTAGTAATTGCAATATCTTTCTTTTTGATCTATCACATTATTACCACTGTAGCTGAAAAATCTGCAAGGGAAGGTTCTACAAATCCAATCGTAGCCATGTGGATTGCGGTGATTGTGCTATCGCCGCTGGCGGCATTTCTTACCTATAAAGCTACGGTAGATTCTGCCTTATTTGATATTAATTATTACAAACAGTTTTTCTTAAAATTGTTCCGCATTAAGCAAAAATAGAAGCCAATATCCTTTACTTATAAATGATATTTCGTAGATTTTTTTGTCTATTAAGGTTGTACCTTTGTGTTGGCAAAAGCTGTTACATGTTATCTTAGCCAATTATAATAACATGATTTGGCTAGATAAATATGCCGTGAACAAATGCAAACAAAACTTAATACCATAGAAGAAGCCATAGCTGATATTAAAGCTGGCAAAGTAATTATCGTAGTTGATGATGAAAACCGGGAGAATGAAGGAGATTTTCTAACTGCAGCTGAGAATGCAACGCCCGAGGTAATTAACTTTATGGCTACCTATGGAAGAGGATTAATATGCGCACCACTTACTGAAGAGCGTTGTAAAGAATTGAACCTTGACTTAATGGTGGGTAAAAACACAGCAGCTTACGAGACCAATTTTACCGTTTCTGTAGATCTTGTTGGCCACGGCTGTACTACAGGAATTTCGGCAAGCGACAGGTCTAAAACCATGCTCGCTTTGGTAGATCCTAAAACTACACCTGAAGAATTGGGTAGACCAGGACATATCTTTCCACTTATCGCTAAAGATGGTGGTGTAATCCGCCGTGCTGGTCATACAGAGGCTGGTGTAGACTTGGCCCGTTTGGCAGGTATGAAACCCGCTGGTCTTCTGGTTGAAATATTGAAAGAAGATGGTGAAATGGCCAGGCTTCCGGATCTTTTTAAAATTGCAGAACAGCACCAGCTGAAGATAATTTCTATTGAAGATTTAATCGCTTATCGGTTAAATATTGATAGCTTAATTAAGAAAGAAGTAACCATTGATTTACCAACCCAATGGGGTGATTTCAAAATGACAGCCTATACCCAGTTGGATAATAACGCTACACATTTGGCGATTTCAAAAGGCGAATGGGCCGATGATGAACCGGTTCTTGCCCGTGTACACAGCTCTTGTGTTACAGGTGATATTTTTGGATCATGCCGTTGCGATTGCGGACCTCAGTTGCATAAAGCTTTGGAAATGATTCAGAAAGAAGGTAAAGGAATTGTGGTTTATATGAACCAGGAGGGTAGAGGTATCGGACTGATCAATAAACTTCGTTCTTATAACCTGCAAGACGCTGGTTTCGATACCGTTGAGGCCAATATTAAACTTGGTTTTAAGGGCGATGAACGTGATTATGGCGTAGGTGCTCAGATATTAAGATCTGAAGGTATTACTAAAATGCGTTTAATGAGCAATAACCCTACTAAAAGAGCAGGCCTGATTGGCTATGGTTTGGAGGTGTTTGAAAATATTCCAATTGAAATTGAAAGTAATGTACACAATGAGCGTTATTTGAAAACTAAACGTGATAAAATGGGCCATTCGATTATGAAAGGATAGTTCAGTTAGCAGTTTTCAGTTAACAATTTTCAATTAACAGTTTTCAGTTTGTGGTTAACGGTTGGATTGGTAATTGGACTTTTGAAAATGATAAAAAATATACAGCCAGTAGTTTCGCTACTGGCTTTTTTGTGGAGTAAATGTTCAGTAAATCTGATTGTAGTATCTCGTTGCGATTCGATGTCTAGAGCTCTTCAAAATGCCCAACAAAGCATTTTCTCCTTACGTTAATAACGATAGACGAACAATGCTAAACGAATAATGACGTCAACCCCCTATTTTACTTCCTCTGATTACCCTTACTTTGATTAATAATCGCTTCCTTGCTAATTGATTTATTCGTTTTAACAGGTGTTTCGCTTTGTTTCCGTTTAAGGTTTCTACGGTAAGAACCAGAAATTTTCTGAATAAACTCTTTAAAAGTATCGAACTGTTGCGTATATACCAAACCAAAAGACGTCACATTTGCCGTTTGACTAATTCCACTATTTAAAAAGATACTTTGTTGTGTTGGTGGTTTATTAGCTGCTTTTACAGTTAAGCTTCCATCCTTCCTAATTAAAAATAGTGCCTCAACCTCTCTACCTACATTATCGTTAGAAAAGTCAATTACATTAAAATCATTTACACTGTTCCTGTCGACTATACCAGCGTTAACGATCAATCTATTATTAAATAATTTGAAAGAGGCATTGGCTTCGTTTAATGAGCGAACATTTAAATCAACGAAGTTCAAATTTAGTGATGATAATACGTTGTTAAACTGATTAAACACCAACTCTGTAGCCGTACTTGTGGCAGTAGAACTCAACTGGTTTCCGATCGATTCGCCACCATTTCCGGAAGCAAAACTCCGTCTGATAATTAAACTAAAGGCCTGTAAGTTAAGATTATTCTGGTCGCTTAAATAAGTTTGAAGCTGTTCTTTAATAGAAGGCTGCGACGGGAAATTAATATCAAGTTTAATCTCTGGCTGTAATAGGAGGCCAGTTAATCCCATTTCTACTTCAGTATCTACGCGTTGGTTGGCCAAACTACTCGCATCGCGGTTAGCGGCTTTAAAGAGCTCATTTAAGTTTGCTCTTAATGCATAAATTGCTTTTAGATTAATTTGTGCAGCAGTTGGGTTCCCTGTCCACCGAATGGTACCACCCTGCCTGATTTCGAATTTCTTATTAATAACCTCTTGTGCGGTAAAATCAAAACTACCGGTTTCAATAATATAATCGCCAGACATCTCGAAATCGCCCAAGCTATTAATATTCAGGTTTAACTCTGCATTTCCCTTTCCACTCAGATTACCCAAAGTGGTGAAAATATTAGCAGTGGTATTGGGATCTATAGTAAGTTTAAAAGTAAGTGTTAAGCCGTCAAAACTAGTGGTTTTCTTCACCACTTTACTCGAATCGCGACTGATAAAATTAATAAAGTCTTTATCAGATACTGTTTCCGAACTGTTTAAAGGTAAATTGAAAACCGTTCCGTTTCCGGTTCTGGCTTTAATATCGATCTTCATTTTGCTGGTAGGGCCATTAAAGTTGAATACACCCGTACCATAGGCTTTTCCGAAGTACACCGAGTTATCTTTCGAAGTGGTATTTAAGGCCATGAAATCAGTGGCCTTCACCTCTATATCCAAAGTTGGGTCGTTAAGGTTATTTAGATCTACGGTTCCGGTGGCATTTGCCAGGTGGCCTTCCAAATCACGAAGTTTGAAGTCTTTGAGGTTAACTACACTATTCGTAACATTGACTTTATCTGTTATGACATAAGTTGTTTTGAGGTAATTTACCATCAATTGCCCCTCATCAAGCGAGAGTGATCCGTTAATGGCAGGTTTATCTAATGGACCTTTTACACTTAGATCCGCAGAAATATTTCCTTTCAGATTGGAAACCAGCGTTTTTACGAATGGCTCTAAAATGGTCAGCTTACTATCGTTCATCTTCACATCCATGTCGATCAGTTTTTCATTCAGATCCAGGTTTCCGGTAAGCTTAAAGGTTTCCGTATTATCAGCAGTGATTCTGGTAAAAATATTTACTTTGTTACTCTCGCTACTAAAAGATGAGGTATCCCGAAGGGTTCCAATATAGATGTCGTTAAAGTTGAGCGAATCGATTTTTAGATCATCGGTAGCCCTTGGCGCCTTTAAAATGCCATAGAGTTTTGTATTTCCATTTGCATTTCCATCAAGTTTTACGCCGAAGCCTTTCGTGAAGGGATTTAATGTTTTTAACCTGAAGTTCTTAAATCCAACATCAAGCAGGTCTTTAGGATCATCCGATAGTAAACCATCAATGGTTAATTGTTGATTACCATTGGTCAAATCAAAGTTGCTGATAAGCGTTTTGCCATTGTTCAGCACAATTCTAACCTTTTCCTGTATCCGCCATTCCTCACTATTTATCTTTAAAATAGAAGGTAACAAGCTTAAGCGGGCAGTGGTATCCTGGTTTTTAGTAAACTCAACGAGTCCGTTCAAATCCAGTTGATTGACTTCGTTAGAATTAGACATCTTGATGTTAAAGGCCAGACTATCGTTGCGAAGAATGTTTGAAACGTTAACGTCATTAATAAATAAACTGTCATTTAACTGAACACGATCTGAGGTAACAATTAACTGAAGTTGTTCTTTGGTCGTATTTTCATCCAGGATGATGTTGTTCACTACAATGCCATTATATTTTAGTTTTTTAACAAACCCGGTCAGGGTAGCCGTATTATTCCTCGAATCAAAATCACCCAATAAGGTGGCGCCTTCTTCCATTTCCAATCCAGGGGAGATGAACTGCGCCAATGGCTCGAACTTTTTAACCCGGAGATCAAATTTAAAAATCTGATTATTGTACTTTATAATGTCTGCTTTAAGCGATGGGATGTAAGTTTTCGCTATTGCTTTGTAATACGAAGCAATTGAGTTAAGGTCATATTCACCAGAGATACTCGCATCTAAAATGTCTGATTTAATATTCAGGGTTCTATTAATACCAGTGCCTTCTGCCATTAATTGAACCGAATCTACATTGTAAATTCCTTTAGGGTTTTGAAGCCTGATTTTTTCAATCAGCAAACTTCCTTCAATGTTATTTAGGTTTGTGCCAGAGAAATTGGTGCTAAAGGCTGCATCAACAATTAAAGAATCTTTAAGTAGTTTTAATGCTTTGAGTTTTGCTTTTGAGATGGTGGCATTGAAGTTAAACACCGGAAGTTTTGGATTCAGGTTAACACCACCGTCAAAAACAAGTTTCAAATTCCGATCGTCGATACTTAGTTTTCCGTCAAAATATTTCTTGTCGAAAGTACCGTCAATTTTCACATTGCTATATCTGTATCCGTTGAAATCGATATAATCTACATCACCGTTGATTTTTTCGGTGAGGTTTTTAAGTTCTGTTCCTCTACCTTTTACATAAAGTGATGATGTAATTCTTCCTAAAGATTTTTCATCAATTAAATTGCCAATATTAAAGTCGAAAGTTTTAACATTACCGGTATAAGAAGGAATATTGTTCTTATCAATCTTCATATTTACATCGGAAACGATTCGACCCAGCTTTGTTTTAAACTCTCCGTAAGCAATAAAATCATTTTGGAAACCCGTAAAACTACCGTTGAAATTGATATTGCCAAATTTATTTACGATCATCGGAATAACCTTTTTCTTGCTATTGGTAACATCAGCAAGAATGGCATCCAAATCAGTTTTGTTCGTTCCGGCCATTTCAATTTTCATATCCATGAAAGTTTCGCGCCACTTCGGTAGGCCTTTCAGAATGAAATCGCCCTTAATATAAGTGGCTTTTCCTGCTTTGATAGATAGCTTTTTTGCCCTTAGGTTATTTACTAATCCTGTAATCTGACCGTCTATATCCAATTCCAGTTTCACATCATTGAGTTCTGGTGCAAAAAAAGCAATGTCTTTGGAAGAAAGGTGGCTATCTTTGAACACCGCCTTCATCCTCACATTATCTACATAATGATTAAAATCTTTAAGAGATTTATATTTCATTTGATAGTAATTCGTGAGGTGGCTATTATTGGTAACCAATAACAGGTTTTTCAGTTCTATTGCATTACTATCTAGGGTGGCTTCTGCTGTTAAATTCTTGAGGTAAAAACCACTTTTTTCTTTCAATGTCAGATTCTTAACATTGGTTTTAAGGAGGTGATTTTTCATGTCAAGCCCCTCGAAGATTCCACTTAGCGATTTAACATCAACATTATCAAAGTTTACCGTTTTGCCTTGAGTGGTATCTTTCGCCGCGTAATTGGTGTAGCGAAATGCAAATTGGTTTAAAATAAGGCGGCCAAGCTTCACATCATATGGCTTGGTTTTCTTTTTCTTTACCTTAGGTTTACCAGAATCAAAGTAGTCTATGATGAAATCGAGATTAGAAGACTTATCTTTGAAATCCTTTAGGAAAAATTGGCCATTATTAATTTGAATGGTATTGACATCAATTATCTTGTTCTTAATAGAAAGCTGATTAATGTCAACCATAAACTGCGGGGTGCGGAGTAAGGTGTCTTTTTGCAAATCGAGCACTACCAAATCTTCGAGCACGACAGATTTGAAAGGCTTAATGTAAAGGCTTTTAATGGAAATAGTCGTATTAAGCTCTTTTGACAAATATGCCGCTGCTTTTTGAGCAACGTACGTTTGAACGGGCTTAAACTGTAATGAGAAAATAATAAGCGCAAGCAGCAAAATTATTGATGCAATTACCCAAAGGAGTATTTTAAATAGTTTTTTAATAATTTTGCAGCTTAAAAATTTAAATAATTTGTCTGTTATACTTGCTATCGAGTCCTCTTGCGATGATACTTCAGTCGCTATATGTAACAACGGCAAAATTACGGCCAATGTTATTGCAAACCAAACTATTCACGAAAATTATGGTGGCGTAATCCCTGAATTGGCATCCAGGGTACATCAACAAAATATTGTCCCAACTATTGAGCAGGCATTAAAGAATGCAAAGGTTACAAAACAGGACATAAATGCTGTTGCCTTTACACGTGGGCCAGGTTTGCTAGGTTCCCTATTAGTAGGAGTATCCTTTGCTAAATCTTTTGCACTTGCATTAAATGTACCATTAATTTCTGTCAATCATATGCATGCCCATATCCTGGCGCATTTTATTGACGATCCAAAACCAAACTTTCCGTTTTTATGCCTTACCGTTTCTGGCGGACATACACAGATTGTGCTGGTAAAGGATTATTTCGATATGGAGATTGTGGGAGAAACCCTTGATGATGCAGCAGGAGAAGCCTTTGATAAAACGGCAAAAATCTTGCAGCTTCCTTACCCTGGCGGACCATTAATTGATCAGCACGCTAAATTGGGTAATCCTAAAGCTTTTAAGTTTGCTGAACCGCAGATTGCAGAACTCAATTTCAGCTTTAGTGGATTTAAAACCTCAATTCTTTATTTCATCAGGAAACAGGAAAAGGAAAATCCAAACTTTATTGCCGAAAATTTAGATGATATTTGTGCATCTGTTCAACACAGCATTGTGCAGATTTTACTAAATAAGTTAAAAAAAGCGGCTAAACAGTATGGCATTAATGAAGTGGCCATTGCTGGTGGCGTTTCCGCTAACTCCGGCTTGAGAAGTGGATTACAAGAAACTGCAGATGCGCTTGGATGGAAGGTTTATATTCCAGCCTTTCAATATTGTACTGATAATGCAGGAATGATTGCTATTGCTGGTTATCAGAAATTTTTAGTGAAAGATTTTGTAGGACAGGAAGTATCGCCTATGGCGAGAATGGAGTTTTAGGTTGGTTGAGAAGGGCTAGGGGTTAGATAGGTTAGACGGTTAGATAGGTTAGGGGTTTAGATAGGTTAGTTGGTTAGATGGGGGAGGTGTTTAGATCGTTGGGGAAAGAATTAGCTAAGCAACACAATTGCAATCTTAAACTTCAAAATAGAAATAATTAAATTGAATTTATAGACATGACTGGAGCATCATTGATATTTTGGATTGTATGCGCGATACCACTTATCGGAATTTTATATTACCTGATCAGAAAAGATAAAAATAAGCTGAACGGAAGCTGGGGTGTGATTATTTTAGGTGCCTTGCTTATTTCTGCATTATTGGTTATTGTTTATGTAACCAAAGATTTTAGTGCTATATTCAGCCAGAATTAATTTCAATAACGAGAAAAACGTGGGCTAATAAGAGAATCTTAACAATTTAAAAGTTTGTTATAGAATTGCCTAGTCTAAATATTCCATATAGGATTTATAACAGTAAAGGCGCTGTGAAGTAATTCGCAGCGCCTTTACTGTGATCATTTTATTGGAACTTACTTTTCAGCTAGTTTCTCGCCCGTAACTTCAGCTTTAATCTTGATTTCTAGTTCATCTGCTAATTCAGGGTTATCACTCAGCAATTGTTTTACTGCATCTCTACCTTGTCCTAATTTAGTATCTCCATAAGAATACCATGAACCAGCTTTTTTGATAATTCCGAAGTCGACACCTAAATCTACGATTTCACCATTTTTCGAAATACCTTCACCAAACATTACATCAAATTCTGCAATACGGAAAGGTGGAGCCACTTTATTTTTAACGATTTTAACTTTTACACGGTTACCAGAAACTTCGTCTGAATCTTTAATCTGAGAAATCCTGCGGATATCTAAACGAACAGAAGCATAAAATTTCAAGGCGTTACCACCCGTTGTAGTTTCTGGATTCCCGAACATCACCCCAATTTTATCACGTAACTGGTTGATGAAGATACAGCAACATCCTGTTTTGGAAATGGTTCCGGTTAATTTACGTAAGGCCTGACTCATTAAACGGGCATGTAAACCCATTTTACTGTCGCCCATTTCACCTTCAATTTCACTTTTAGGAACCAATGCGGCAACAGAGTCAATCACAATTACATCAATAGCACCAGAGCGAATCAGGTTATCAGCAATTTCCAATGCCTGCTCACCATTATCTGGTTGGGAAATTAATAAGTTGTCAGTATCTACTCCTAATTTTTTTGCGTAAAACTGATCGAAAGCATGCTCTGCATCAATAAATGCGGCTATACCACCCTTTTTCTGTGCCTCGGCAATGATGTGGGTAGCTAAAGTGGTTTTACCAGAAGATTCCGGACCATAGATCTCAATTACTCTTCCTTTTGGAATTCCACCAATGCCCAGGGCAATATCCAAACTTATTGAACCTGTAGAAATGAAGTCAATCGGTTCGATAGCGGTATCGCCAAGTTTCATTATGGTACCTTTACCATAAGATTTTTCTAATTTATCTAGAGTTAACTGTAATGCTTTTAATTTATCAGGATTTGCGCTTGCCATTTTCTTTTTTTGATTTGATTACGTAAATATAATTGAATTGTCGGCTAAATATAAATGTGTTGGTAACTTGTATTGCTAAAATATTTAGCTAAGTTAGTTGTTTTTTAGCTAATGTCAATAGTAAAGTTAAATTATTTTTATTTTAAGTTCATCCCGCTGTTTTTGAGCAGTTAATCGTTCAAAATACCTACACATAAAGGTAATCTCACACACTTCGCATTTAGGTTTTCTGGCTAAACAAACATATCTCCCATGAAGAATGAGCCAGTGGTGTGCAATGTGAATATCGTGTTCTGGTAAATTTTTAACCAGGTCTTTTTCAACAGCCAACGGCGTTTTGCCATATGTTAATCCCAATCGGTTAGCTACCCGAAATACGTGTGTATCCACCGCCATTGCTGGTGCGTTATAAATTACGGAAGCAATTACGTTAGCCGTTTTACGCCCTACGCCTGGCATTTTTTGCAGATCATCTATTCCCGAAGGTACTACATCATTAAACTCGTTAACTAAAATATTGGCCATGCCAACCAGGTGTTTTGCCTTATTATTTGGATAACTGATGCTTTTGATGTAATCAAAAACGATATCTGGCGTAACTTCTGCCAATGCCCTTGCATTTGGAAAACGCTGAAATAAGGCAGGTGTAACCATATTTACCCGCTTATCAGTGCATTGTGCAGAAAGAATTACCGCTACCAATAACTGGTACGGATTGTTGTAATGTAATTCTGTTTCTGCATCTGGCTGTTTGGCCGAGAAATGTTCTACAAAAAGTTTATAACGTTCTTTTTTTAGCATGGGGCAAATATAGCAAGCAAATTGTTGAGTTACCATTTATCTTTGCTCAATGCATAATGATTCGAGGAAATTAGTGCATCACCGCATATTTTTGCTCCGATGCTCCGAGTACTTTGCCTGATTTACTTTTGATCAGCCAGAAGGCGAAAAATGCACCAATGAGTGCCATTGCTGCACCTACATAGGCGGGAGAAGTATAATCGAAGCCATAAACCAGAGGTAATCCTCCGAAGAATGCACCTAAGGCATTTCCAATATTAAAACTCGCCTGACTTGCAGATGCGGCCAGCATTTCAGAACCTTTGGCAGATTGAATCATGAGCATCTGGATTGGTGCAGCAAGTGAAAAGGCAACCGCACCTGTTATAAATGTCATTACAAGCGCCAGTACCTGGTTTGCAGAAACAAAATGCACAATGGTTAAGGCAACCACCATAGCCAATAATAATACGGCTGATGCTTTAGCTGGGGAATATTTATCGGCCAGTAAGCCGCCGATGAAATTTCCTGCCATCATGCCCAAACCAGCAAGCATAAGGATATAAGTAACCGCTTCTGGTGAAAAGCGTGCTACGTCTGTCATGAGTGGTGCAATATAACTGTACCAGGTAAATAAACCACCTGTACCGATAGAGATCATCAAAATGATAATCCAGGCTTCCCTCTTTTTGAAGAAACTGAGTTCGGCTTTCAAATCGCGGTTTTTAGCTGCCTCTAAAGCTGGAAGCCATAATTTGAGACTCAATAAAGTAATCAGTCCGACAGCAACCACCACCGCAAAAGAAATCCTCCACGAAAAATTATGACCGATGTACGTGCCTAGTGGCACGCCTATAATATTGGCAATAGTTAAACCCATAAACATTAAAGAAACGGCCTGTGCTTCCTTTCCTTTTTGTGCAATGCGACTGGCCACTACAGAACCTACTCCAAAGAAGGCACCGTGGGGTAAACCTGAGAGTAATCTGGCAATAAATAAGGTATTAAACGTAGGTGCAAAGGCAGAGAATGCATTAAAGGCTGTAAACATTACCATTAAAGCGATGAGTATTTTCTTTGGCGGATACTTTCCTGCAATCATAATTAGCAGAGGCGCTCCAATAACCACACCAAGGGCATAAGCCGAAATTAAATGTCCGGCTTTTGGTATACTCACGGTTAAATCTTTTGCAATGTCGGGCAGCAAACCCATCATTACAAACTCTGTGATGCCGATACCCAAACCACCTAGCGTTAGTGGAAGAAGATTTTTATTCATAGTGTGCTTAGTGTTAAAATTACACTATGCAAAGGTAAGGCTTTTTGGATTTTTAATTGTAAAAATCGGGACATCTTAAAAGGTGCTGTTATTGATTCTAGAAATAAATAAAGTTTTGTATAAGCGTTGTATTTCTCCTCCCGGTTAGCAGATTCTAATTGTTGAATTTTCTTTTGCTTTAATACCTGACTATTTAAAGCCTGTACTTTTAGAAGGTTCTTTTCAAGAAATACCAGATGCTTAAAATAATACCCGTTTTTAGTGGTAGATGAGTGAAACAGGCGAGGGATAGATTTCTGGGCTTCTATATCAAGAAAATATAACGAAGTTAGAATTTAAGTGCGTAACCCTGGTTTTATTGCTATGCTCTATCAATTGGCAGATAGATAATATTAAAACTAGTTATTTCTTTGAAATATTATTCCATACTTTTTTACCATATGTCGATGCCTTGATTTGATCAGAAAGCATATTATAAAAACCTTCAACATCATATTGGACAGATTCTCCGAATGGGAGTTTCACTTTATTAACTTTGCTGAGTGTGTCGATAAGATGTAGGGATACTGGAGAATCCAAGTGTTGCGCTATGAAATTTTTATATTCAAGAGATTTGACTGCCTGGTACATCTCATCTAAATCTCTATTCAAGTCGCTTCCGAAGATTTTTGCATTTGGCATGTCAGTGTTTACAATAATTTTGAGATTTTCCACTACAACTGGCCTTACTCCATTTATCCCCATGCGTCGCTCTTTAACTAAATCTTGCAGCGTTTTGAGGGAATCAAATCCTAAAAAAATTTGAGCAGTAGTAAAAATGCCTGGTTGCGGAGTTTCAAATAAAAAATGGTTATCCTTTATTTCAGTTAATAAGGTAGATTTACTATCATTGAAATATAGATAAGCATACCTGTAAGCAGCTTGATTAATCAGTGTTCCTTCAATTTTGCAACTCAGGGTTTGACTATGCAAACCTTGAATTCCAACGAAGAAACCTATTATTATTAATATTCTCTTCATCATCTTAATTAATGGCCGTTTGCTAAATTCTCACAATAGTTCTCTACATAGGCCTCGATTGCTGCGTCTGTAGCTGGATAGCCAGTAGGCGCTACATCACTAAGACAAACACCTTTCAATGTTTCCCTGTCAATAATTCCACCAAAGATTTTTCTCATCCCAGAAGTAATTATTCAATTGCGTTTTTCATTTTTTCTAATATACAAATTGAGCAAACCAATCACGCCTGGCTTCCTTAAGCGGCATCTCTTACGGTAGGGTAATGATATAGAATATTCACTGCAGGCAATCGTAATCAAGATCTGAATTAATCTTTATTTAAATGCACTCGAAGATAAGTTACAGCATGATGAAAAAACGAAAAGGCTGCCCTACACTTGTAGAACAGCCTTTTTAACTCATGTAAGTTTTTACTTCTTGCTGCTGTAAGCTAAAATCTTCCGGATGGTTTCGTCCTGAGGATTTTTCGCTAAGCGATCCAGCTTACCTTTTATTTGATCATAAAATAAGCTGATTTCTGCGTCAGATTCGATGTCAGTTTTTGGCTGAAACATGTTTTGAATAGGTAAGTTTACACTAGTGTTTGATGTAGAGGTTTTTGTCATAAGCAATGAAATGTGATAAGTTTATAAACTTAACGATAGTTCAGATGCTTTATTTTATACCCTACTACAAAAACTGTAACATTTGTGCTACCCTTTGTATGTCATCTCTTTCGTTTTAAGCATTTTTCTAAGATTGCTCAGGGCATAACGCATCCTGCCTAATGCGGTATTGATGCTTACATCAGTTAAATCGGCAATTTCCTTGAAACTTAAATCTGCATAATGACGCATTAAAAGCACTTCTTTCTGCTCATCAGGCAATAAATGAATCATTTCCTTTAAATCTTTATGGGTTTGATCGCGAAGCATTTTATCCTCGGCGCTCTCGTCATAAAACTGTAGTGTATTAAAGACATCCATTCCATCAGAACTGGTGATGATTGGTGTTCGTTTCTCTTTTCTGAAATGATCAATAACCAGGTTATGCGCAATACGCATTACCCAAGGCAAAAACTTTCCCTCTTCGTTATATCTTCCTGATCGCAGGGTATTAATTACTTTAATAAACGCATCCTGAAAAATATCCTCTGCCAGATACTGGTCTTTAACCAATAAGTAGATAGATGTATAAATCTTGCTTTTATGTCTTCGTAAAAGTTCCTGTAATCCGTTCTCGTTTCCGGTAATATATACCTTTACGAGGTCCTGATCGTTATATGATTGTAAATTCATAGGTTTACCTACACTAAATCCCGTACTGTTTGCTAAAAATTAATTTGTAGATGTTTAATTTCTATAGCTTATCTCCTATGTTTTTTTGATTGAGTTGGTTTGGTTCTGAGGTCGTTAATGTTCAAAGAAAGTTATTTTTTTATCAAAATGCAAAAAATAAAAGTTAAAAAATAAATTAACCGCCTTAGTACCCTATTTTTGTATCATCTCAAAACCCAAATTACTTTCTGGGGTTTTATAATATATTCTTAACACTACATGAGCAAAAAAGAGGCCGAAAAAGATCCGCATAAAAATATAATCATTAAAGGTGCCCGTGTGCACAACCTTAAAAATATAGATGTTGCTATCCCTAAAAATAAATTAGTGGTGGTAACAGGCATGTCTGGATCGGGGAAATCTTCGCTTGCATTTGATACTTTATATGCCGAAGGACAACGCCGTTACGTAGAAAGTTTATCATCTTATGCCCGTCAGTTTATGGGAAGGATGAATAAACCCGATGTTGATTATATTAAAGGCATTGCACCCGCTATTGCAATAGAGCAAAAAGTAATTACATCCAATCCCCGCTCTACGGTAGGCACCTCGACAGAAATTTATGATTATTTGAAATTACTTTTCTCGCGGATCGGGAAAACAATATCTCCGGTATCTGGTAAAGAAGTAAAAAAAGATTCGGTAAGTTCTGTGGTAGATTATGTGGGCGCCATGCCGGAAGATACCACGGTTACCATTTTTTGTCCGCTCTACCCACATAATAATAGAACCATCAAAGAGGAACTCGCTATCTTATTACAGAAGGGTTTTTTGCGGGTGCTGATTGAAGAGAAAATTCTGAAAATCGAATCTGTGCTTGATGATGCAGATTTTAAGGATGCAGAACTAACCGATGATAAAACGGTACAGATTCTCATCGATAGGATTGTGGTTAATCAGGAAGAAGAAACTTTAAGCCGATTGGCAGATTCTGCACAAACTGCTTTCTTTGAAGGTAAAGGGGATTGTTATGTAGAGGCCGAAGGAAATACTAAACATTTCAGCGATCGGTTTGAATTGGATGGAATTCGTTTTGAAGAGCCAACACCTAATTTTTTCTCTTTCAATAATCCATATGGCGCTTGTAAACGTTGCGAAGGTTACGGGAACGTAATTGGTATCGACGAAGATTTAGTGATTCCCGATAAAAGTAAAAGTGTTTACGATAATGCCATTGCGCCCTGGAGAGGGGAGAAGATGAGTGTTTGGCTGCAGAATTTTGTTAAAGTGGCTCCAAAGTTCGAATTTCCAATTCACAGGCCTTTTAGTCAGTTAACGGCTAAAGAACAACGGTTACTGTGGACAGGTAATAAACACTTTGCCGGACTTGACGCCTTTTTTAAGGAACTGGAAGAGCAAACGTATAAAATTCAATATCGGGTAATGTTATCCCGCTATCGCGGAAAAACAACTTGCCCCGATTGCCAGGGCTCTCGCTTGCGGAAGGATGCTTCTTATGTAAAGATTGCTGAAAAGTCCATTATCGACATCGTTTTGATGCCATTAGCTAAGGCCTTGGTTTTCTTTAATGATTTAAAATTAGGCGTAAATGATGCTAAAATTGCCAAACGCTTATTGGCTGAAATCGATAACCGTTTCCTTTACCTGAACAATGTAGGTTTAGGATATTTAACACTGAATCGGTTATCTAATACCTTATCTGGTGGGGAATCGCAGAGAATAAACCTGGCAACATCATTAGGCAGTAGTCTTGTGGGATCTATCTATGTGCTGGATGAACCCAGTATCGGACTCCATCCGCGCGATACCAACAAATTAATTGAAGTACTGATATCTTTAAGGAATGTTGGAAATACCGTTATCGTGGTAGAACACGAAGAAGAAATGATGCGTGCTGCTGATTATATTATTGATATTGGTCCGGAAGCAGGTACACATGGCGGGAATTTGGTTTTTAGTGGAAATTACGAGGAAATTTTAAAGGATACTAATAGTTTAACCGGCCGATATCTGGCGGGCATTGAAAAAATTGCTATTCCGGAGAAGCGCCGTAAATGGAAAGATCATATCCTGATTAAAGGTGCCCGCGAAAATAATCTTCAGAATATTGATGTGAAGTTTCCACTCGGTGTTTTCACTGCAGTGAGTGGTGTTTCAGGCTCTGGAAAAACCAGTTTGGTAAAGAAAATTCTTTATCCTGCTTTGCAAAAAGCCATTGGTAATTATGCGGGTGAGCAAACAGGTGCTTATGATGGAATTTTCGGAAATACTGATTTAGTAAGTGCCGTGGAGATGGTGGATCAGAATCCGATTGGACGTTCCAGTCGTTCGAATCCGGTTACTTATGTAAAAGCCTGGGATGATATTCGTGCTTTGTTTTCAGGATTGGCTTCTGCGAAAGCTGCAGGATTAAAGCCTGCTGCATTCTCTTTCAATGTGGAAGGTGGGCGTTGCGATGTTTGTCAGGGTGAAGGTGAGGTGAAAATTGAAATGCAATTTATGGCAGATATTTATTTGCCTTGTGAGGCTTGTGGCGGAAAACGTTTTAAACAACAGGTTTTAGATGTTACTTATAAGGAAAAAAATGTTTCTGAGATTTTAGATATGACAATCGATGAGGCTGTCGAATTTTTCAAAGATGAACAGAAGATCCTAAATAAATTAAATCCATTGGTAGATGTTGGTCTAGGTTATGTGCATTTAGGGCAGTCTTCAAATACCTTATCGGGTGGGGAAGCACAGCGAATTAAGCTCGCATCGTTCTTAATTAAGGGGAACAATGCCAATAAAACGCTATTTATTTTTGATGAGCCAACCACTGGTTTACACTTCCATGATATTAAAAAGCTATTAAAAGCTTTAAATACTTTGATAGAGCAGGGAAATACTATTTTAGTAATTGAACACAATATGGACATGATTAAATGTGCAGATTGGGTAATTGATATTGGCCCTGAAGGTGGCGATGGTGGTGGTAAATTGGTTTTTGAAGGCTTGCCAGAAGATTTGATTAAAGAGAAAACTTCTTACACAGGTAAATATTTAGCAACGCATTTGAATTTAAATCCATAATTTCGGCAATGCTTTTTCTAACGTTTTTTATAGGCATTGCTCTCAACGCCATGGGCTATATTCCTCCTGGCAATATCAATCTCACCGTTGCACAGCTGGCCATTAACAAAGGCATGCGGCAGGTGTGGTATTTTATCCTCTCGTTTTCTTGCGTAGAAATTTTTTTTACGTTTGGGATGATGCGTTTTGCACGTTGGGCCATGAGCGACATTAATCCTAATGAAGCAGTAAGTGAAGTACGTTTAGGTACTTTAGTGGATTGCTTTATGATTCTGATGTTTATTACCATGGGTACTATTACCTGGGTTAACCGTAAAAAGGTGCCAATAACCAGTAATAAAAAGGACGATAAAAGAAGTGGTAGTGTTTTGTATGGATTAATTCTTGGGGTGTTAAACCCGGTTCAGATTCCTTTCTGGCTATTTTTTGGCAATTACGTGATTTTGCACGAATGGATAAAAACTGATTATTTGTCGCTGATCGTTTTCGCTATTGGATCTGGCTTCGGCTCTGCGGGTGCCCTATATGTTTATGCTCATTTTGCAACTTTTATTCAGGATAAATTTGCATTAAGCAGTTTGATTATTAATAAATCTATTGCGATATTTCTATATGTACTCGCGGTTTATTTAATCGTGAAACAGGTTGTTATTATTTTGTAATTGTGGTTAGTTTTTAGTCCTAAGTCTTTAGTCTGAAGTTTTTCGTGAAATAGAAAACTAAATCTAGTTCAGTAAGACGAATGATTTCAGTACGAAAAGTTTATAGAAAATACCCAGCGTGTATAGTGAAATCATCATTAAAATAGTTTTTCTTTATTTTCTGTCAACCTCATAGCGGTTAGAGCAGTGCAAAAACTAGGGGCATTACCGATGAAGAATCGGAAAATGTTAACACAAGGATCTTCAAGGAGCAAAAAACAAGACGTCAAACTAGCGCAGTTTTTATTAAAGCGGTTTTCAGAAAGCAATCTTTATTGCTTAATTAATGCTCTCTTTTTTATGTTAATGTGTTGGTGTGGGGGCAGTTGGTATTTCTATAGTAAGTTGCAATTTACTACTTCTGCCACCTGTACATTTATTGAATTGGAATTTGCTCGTCGGAAATTTTATGATGCAATTATTTATCGTATCAGTGTCTTCTTTACTTTCTATTTCTTTTATAAATACTGGAAATTCCGTGTATTTGTTTAATTTGTAAACAAGGAGTGGCCCTCCAGAAAAGCCTCTTTCTTCAAAATATTCAATTTTATAATTTCCAATATTCCATTGATTCTTTTTCTTTAATGTTACAAGCATTTTTCCAAAAAAAATTACAAAGCCTAAAAACAGAAAACTTGATAGTGAAGTTATACTGGTTAATTGCCACTTGGTATCTTTAATCATCAGGCTATAAGTGCAAGAAATAATTATAAGAAATAATGATTCATTTAATAGTGGTTGTACGTAGCTATATCCAACTAAAATTGGACAGAAAAGTATAGATGATAAGACAAGTAAGACAATGATTTTTGATTTTGAAAAGAACTTTTTGATCATATAGCCAACAAATGGATATACGCAAAACCATAATATACTTGCTCCGCTTTTAATTAGATAATAGATCATCTTTGTTTTTGATTTTACCTATAGCCAGTGATTGCTAACCTAATTTAAATAATTCATTTAGTTAGGTTGCCTTTTATTAAAGAGGATGTATACATCTTTCACTTCAAAAATTCTACATTCCAGATTTTTTCTGCTTTTCTACCAATGAGCCAGAATGAAGCTGCGAGTACAGAGAAGAAGAGTGCTTTGTGCCAGCTGTCCCAGAAGTATTCAAAATAGCGCGTATAGAGATTTACGAAAAGAAAAGTGATTCCAAATTCGCGGGCAATATCATCGCGGTATTTTAGGCCATATAAAGTGCTTGCTACACAAACTGCAGCAGAAATTAACGCCCAATAAAATAAGTTTAATTGCCTAACCGCATACCATTCTTCCAAACTGGCAAAGTTGCCAAATACCGATAAAGCCCAAAGTGAAATAAATAAATAAACCATTCCAGCTAGATAAGTCACCTGAAAAAACTGCTTTGTTTTCGGAATTGCTTTCATAATAAAGGATGATGCCGTTAGCGCAGCACCAAAAATCACGAACCGAAGCGGATAATTCATGCCGAGGAAATAATAGTTCCAGCGGCTCAGATAACCTGTTTCAGTACCGAACCAGGCACCTAAGGATATTAATGCAAATATCCAGATTAGCTTTGAATTGAAAAAATAACCCAATCCGCCGTAAATAAATACCGAAATTAAGATAAGAACAGTGAAGTTTCCAGAGCCATTATCCAGCGATTTACCAAAATAGGCAATCGCATTTGCCGTGAGTAAAATGGCCGAAAACACAATTGCTTCATTGCTAAACCGAAGGTTAGGTAGTTTTTTCTTCCTTCGGAAACCTAAAATATAAAGCCAGCCCGCCAAGCATGCAGAGACCAAAGCAATAACGATGTTTGGAGTATTGTAAACACGTTTGAGGTAATTAAGAATAGAATTATCAATCAAAAGCGATCCTAAAGCAATAAAGCCGCAAGCCAATGCTACCCAAAAGGCATACTGGGCAAGTCTTAACCAGTCGAAGTTTTTGGCTTCATAGCTTTGTCGAAGTTTGCTGCCTGTTTCCTCGTTAATTAAGCCATCATGTTGCCACTGCTCAATCATTTCATCAAGAAACTCACTTTTTTCTATATCAACTTTCATAGGTAGGGTTGTATGCGAAGATAAAAAAAATAAGTCTTTATTCGGGAGTCTAAAGTCGTAAGGCAATATCGACTCCAGACTCATGACTGCGGACTCAAGACTCCAACCCGCTATATAACCTCTTTAATCTTCTTATTATTCCCCACAATCCAGATAACATCACCATTATCGAAAGTGAAATCAGATGAGGGGTTTAATATTCTTTCTGTTCCGCGTTCAATTCCTACAATCAGTGCCTGTGCTTTTTCACGGATCCCTGCATTTCTGATACTTAAACCATAAACAGGAGATTCCGTGTTGACTACAACCTTCTGCAAAGTCATTTCCTTATCCGGGAAGTTTTTCTCGCTTTCAGTTTCTGGAATATCTACTTCTAAAATTGCTTTTGCCGCTGCCAGCTGATCATCTGCACCAATCAAGAGTAGCTTATCATTCGGGTATAATCTTTCGTCTCTTCCAGGTGTTGGGATATGGGTTCTCCCTCGTTCAATCATGGCAATATTTACGCCGTATTTTTCGCGAATCATTAGGCTGGCAAGCGTTTGGCCTACTACTTCCGATTCAGGAGAAACCACTATTTCCGTTAAATGGGTATCCCAGGGTAAAATATCTGGTTTTTGGTTTTCTCTCGCATTCAGGTTTAAAATAAAACGTTTCTCCAGTTTATTATAAAATGCCTGAAGTTTTCTGGAGAAGATAAACATCATTAATACTATAAGTACGAGGGCAATTCCGGCAGCTACCCAGGTGTCGAAGAATTCATATACCAGGAAGCCTACAAAAAATACCCCTAACGCAATTCTAAATGCTTCAATTGCAATGAGCGGTCCCCGGGTAAACTTCTTACTGAGCCACAAATGCGAATAAGCAGTTTTCTGGATTCTCCTGATTGATAAGGCCCATAAAAAAGGCGCCATGATGATAAATGAAACAACCAGGCTAATGATCGTCGATTTCATTCCATTTACAACGTTGTTTGCAATAAAGGGTTGAATATAGCGCGATGCCAGAAAGATAACGGCTACGATGATAACGGAATGGATTACGGTGTTAAAAGCATAGCCACGCAAAAGGATTTTCCAATCACTCAGTGTGGTCATTCCAGCAGTGCTGGAACTGTACCTGGAGATACCATCGAGCCATTTTTTTGGTAAAATTCTATTCAGGAAGTTATAAAACGATTCAGAATGTTTAATCAGATATGGGGTGGTAAAAGTAGTGATTGCTGATGCGGCCACGGCAATTGGATAAAGAAAATCACTGGTTACCCTCAGGGTTAATCCAAGTGTGGCAATGATGAAAGAAAACTCCCCGATCTGCGCTAAACTCATCCCGGCTTGAACAGATGTTTTTAAAGGTTGACCAGAGAGTAAGGCGCCAAGGCTTGAACTTAAAAATTTGCCTAGAATAGTAGCAAGTGTTACGATAACGATGGGTAAGCCGTAGTCGATCAAAATTTTCGGATCAATCAGCATGCCTACTGAAACGAAGAATACTGCTGCAAACAAATCTTTTACCGATTTGGTAAGGTGTTCTATTCTTTCAGCCTGTGTAGTTTCTGCCAAAATAGAACCCATAATGAAAGCACCCAAAGCTGGAGAAAAACCGACTTTAACGGCTAGGAGTACCATGATTAGACATAAGGCCAAAGAAACCACTAACATAGTTTCATCGTTCATGAGTTTTCTGGTGGCTTTAAGGAAAGAAGGGATCAGAAATATTCCACCTAAAAACCAAAGCACTAAAAAGAAAGCAAGTTTAGCAATCGAAATTAACATTTCAGTACCGGCAAATTGCTGGCTAACCGCCAGTGTTGAGAGGAGCACAAGCAATAAAATCGCCACTAAATCTTCTACAATGAGTACACCAAATACTAAACCGGCAAATTTCTTATGTTTAACACCCAACTCTTCGAAAGCCCTGATAATAATGGTGGTGGAAGAAACGGATAGGATACCACCAAGGAAAATACTGTCCATGGTTTTCCACCCCATCAGTTTACCCGCAGAAAAGCCAATAAGGAGCATGAAAACAACTTCTACAATGGCGGTGATTGATGCCGAGCCACCTACTTTAACGAGTTTTTTGAAACTGAATTCTAACCCTAAGCTAAACAGAAGGAAGATTACTCCAATCTCGCCCCAGATGTTAATACTTTTGGTATCGGTAACTGAAGGAAAAAAATCCAGATGCGGGCCAACAAGTAAGCCTGCTAAAATATAACCCAGCACTAAGGGTTGCTTTATTCTTTTAAATATGAGTGTGGTAATCCCTGCTGCGGCGAGGATTAATCCTAAATCGGCAATTAAATCTGGTAAATGCATTTATGGTAATCGGTATTATGGTAAAACATTTCCGGCAAAAACCGGCTATTGCAATTCCACCTGATGGTGGTGAACTTCAAAGAATTACCAGAAAACGTGTTTCGGGTAAAGCATTTCAAGTAAACACCAGTAATTGTATTTCAATCGCTTCAAAATCGAATCACCTATTTTAACAGGTAAGGATAGAAGCATTACAATAAGAAGAACAGCAAATAGATCCAAAAGGATTTTAACTACGGTATTATTGATTAAATCTTTTTGGATATTTTCCTGATCGGCAGCAATCCCAAAATTGAATTTCAGGTTGTATCTTTTGGAAAACGTAGTGATCTGTGTAGAATGACTTTTTAATGCAGTATTTTTTTTTGAAGCAGCAAAGCTCTCGAAACTCAACAGCGTACTGAAAAAAAATATGATATAAAAAACCCTCATTGCTGCTAATATAGCGAAAATGAGGGTTTTTTGAAAGTTAAATTTAGATTAAGTTTAGCTATTCGAGCGATGAAAAGTAAGCTAATGTATCTTCTTTATCTTGTTGAAGTTGTATTTTCAATGCATCTAAGCCCGTGAATTTCACATCATGACGGAGGAATTTTAAGAAATTCATTTTGATATCCTGCCCATAAATCTCCTGATTAAAGTCGAAAATATTGACTTCGATGTTTCTCGTCATGCCGTTAATGGTTGGCCTTTGACCAATGTATGCCATACCTTTGAAAGGTTGAAGGTTTAAGGTTGAAGGTTCTAGTGCCTCAACTCCAGACTTCAGACTTCCGACTTCAGACTCCAAACTCCTCACCTCCATCTCAACGGTTACGGCATAAATGCCATCTCCCGGAATAAGCTTATAGGTTTCTTCTACAAAAATGTTTGCAGTAGGAAAGCCAATTGTTCTGCCAATTTTATCACCTTTTATTACGCGTCCGAAAATGGAAAAGGCATAACCAAGATAATCTGCGGCCAGGCCTACATCTCCGGCTAAAAGTGCCTGGCGGATTTTGGTTGAACTCACGGCTACATCGTGGATATCCTGTTCCATAATTTCTTCTACTGTAAAGCCAAAATGAGTGCCTGCAACTTTCAAATCTGCTAAATTGCCGCAGCGGTCTTTTCCGAAACGGTGATCATAGCCAATGATGATGTGTTTGGTTCCGATATTATTTACCAGGGTATTTTTAATGTAGTCTTCTGGCAGTTGGTTGGAAAAATCGCGGGTAAAAGGTGTGATGATTAAATGATCAACGCCCAGGCTCTTTAAAATTTCTGCCTTTTCATTAATGGTGTTGATCATTTTTAAGTCCTGGTTTTCCGGATCGATGATGAGCCTTGGATGTGGGAAGAACGTTAAAATAACACTTTCACCCTGAGTGGCCTTTGCCTTTGCAACCAATTGTTTAATAATTTTTTGGTGTCCGAAATGAACGCCATCAAAAGTACCGATGGTAACTACTGCATTGTTGAGCTTAGTAAATTCTGATAGGTTATGATATATTTTCAATGGAATAATCTTTTTAACTATGGGTTTTGCGTGAGGGATGGAAGCGGCATCCTTTTTTGTTTTTCCTCAATAACGAAGGGGATAAAAAACGAAAAAGATATAGCGTACAGCCCGACCCCTTGCATCGCTTGGGGACACGCCCAAATTTCTATAATTATGTTTATTAATGCAAAGCATGACGCTTCACCACGCCACCTTTTAAATCTGCAATTTGTTGTTGTATTACAAAAGCATCGGGATCTATATTTCTGATGGCTGTTTGCAGTTTGCTCATTTCCAGTTTGGTTACCACGGTAAAAACAATGTCGATGTCTTTCCTTTCTCCATAGCCACCTTCGCCTTTGTAAATGGTTACACCGCGTTTCATTTCAGTAATGATATAACTTTTTATTTCTTCCTGATGTTCTGAAATAATGGTAACGCCTGTGTATTGCTCTATTCCGTTTACAATAAAATCGATAGTATAAGAGGCTGATAAATAAGTTAGTATAGCGTATAGCGCAGTCTCTATATTTAAAAAGTAGGCGGCAAAAGCAAAGATGATAATGTTTAAAATAAGGATAATATTACCGACGGTTAAAATGCTGTTTTTACTGATGTAAAGTGCGAGTACCTCGGTACCATCAATTACGCATCCGCCACGCATGGCCAGGCCAATTCCTCCACCCAGGAATAATCCACCGAAGAAAGCGATGAGCAATTTATCGTGGGTAATGGGCTGAAAGGGCAATACGATTAAGGCCACAGATAAGGCTGCAATGGCAATGGCGGTTTTAATTGCAAAGCCTTTTCCAATCTGTCTGAAACCCAGCATCACAAAAGGAATATTGATAATGGCAATGAGGTAGGAGAGGTTCCAGCCGGTTAAAGTGCTTAATAGTAGTGAAATACCTGTAACGCCACCATCGATAAAATGACTGGGCATTAAAAAACTTTTTAAACCAAAACAAGCTGAAGTAACCCCTGCAGCAATCAAAATAATTTCTTTTGCAAACCGGGCATTCTTGTTTTTAATTCGGTTCATCTTTTACTCTTGAATTTTAATTTCTTCTTTCTTGCTACGAATATAATTAACAAGCTCCAAAACCTCAAACGAATTTGAGAGTAAAAAGTTTCCACTTCTGGTGCGGGTAAGTTTTGATAAATATGCACCACTGTTTAATGCTTTGCCAAAATCAGAAACCAGTGAACGAATGTAAGTACCTTTACTACATACAATGCGGAAATCGATTTCCGGAAGTTCAATTCTGGTAATTTCAAAAGCCGGAACCGTTACAAAGCGCTTGCGCAGTTCTACTTCTTCCCCTAAACGTGCTTTAACATATAAACGTTCGCCGTTAATCTTCACCGCCGAATGGGCTGGTGGGTACTGCTCAATATCTCCGGTAAAAGGTGTTGTGGCCGCGTAAATTTGCTCTTCGGTAATGGCCGAAATATCGAAAGTTTGATCAACTTCTGTTTCCAGATCAAATGATGGTGTAGTGGCACCAAGAACCATGGTACCTGTATATTCTTTTTCTTCTGCCTGGAAGGTATCTATCTGTTTGGTTAACTTTCCGGTGCAGATGATTAACAGGCCGGTTGCCAAGGGATCTAACGTGCCTGCATGACCTACCTTTAGTTTTAATGGTTTTAAAGAGTTGCGGATCTTGCCTACCACATCAAAAGATGTCCATTTGTATGGTTTGTTAATTAAAAGCAGTTCGCCCTCGGCAAAATTGAAATCTTTGAACTTTGAATTTTCTGTACTCACAAATCTTTTTTGCGCAAAGATACAGATTAAATAATTTGCATCGAGTGGCCGCTCAGCAACAATATGATAATTACAAGGCCTGCGACGATTCTATAATAACCGAACATTTTAAAGCCATGTTTATTTAAGAAACCAATAAAGCTTTTGATGGCTAAGAGCGCTACAATAAAGGCCACTACGTTTCCAATAACCAACAGGTTAACCTGCTCGTGTGTAATGGTGTTACCTTCCTTATAAAAATCGAATAACTTTTTGCCTGTAGCGGCAAACATGGTAGGAACGGCTAAGAAAAAGGAAAATTCTGCAGCTAACTTTCTGCTTAGTTTCTGTGTCATACCACCAATAATGGTTGCTCCAGAGCGGGAAACCCCGGGAATCATGGCGATACATTGAAAAAAACCAATTTTTAGCGCAGTTAAGTAGTTGATTTCTTCTTCCTCATGAATGGTTGGCTTATTGAACCACTTGTCTACAAAAAGCAGAATTACGCCGCCAACAAGTAATGAAATTCCAACTGCCATCGGACTTTCCAATAGTTCATCTATTTTCTTGCTCAATAGTAAACCAAAAACTGCTGCCGGGATAAAGGCAACCAGCAATTTGATATAGAAGTTGATGGATTTAAAAAATCTTTTGAAATACAATACCAGTACAGACAGGATAGCCCCTAATTGAATGGCAATAGTAAACAATTTTACAAATGGATCGCTCGCGATGCCCATAAAGGAAGAGGCAATAATCATGTGCCCGGTACTTGATACAGGCAAAAACTCAGTCAGCCCTTCAATAATAGCAAGGACGATGGCTTCAAAAGAATTCATATATTTTTTTATGAGTGGAGAAAAGGGTAGGTTAGTTGTAAATGTTTACTCAAAGCCAATCTTAAAAGGATTTTTAAAAATCCAATACAGATAGTCTGACTAAAATCATGTAACCTAATTCAGTTTCTCCGGTACATTTAAGTTGGTTACTTTTTGAGAATAGCGTAAATGCCGAAAGCGAACCCAAAAAGAACAACAAGCGGCGCCAGTAAGGTTCTTCTGAAATCATAAATATCGCCTGTTGTACCCATCATTAAAATGAAGCCTAAAGCCACAATTCCAATGCTAATCAACAATAACTGATAGTTTTTCTTGGTAAAAACCAATTCGCTTTTGGCGTCCTTTGTGATCGGACTTGTCTTTTTTTCTAATGCCATTATCTATATAGATTATAAGATTTTAAACGTAAATACCTGCTTACTGCAAACCAGGTGCTGATGCCGGTAATAAATATTCCGATAATAATTAAGCCAACGAATACAAAGCCAAATTCTTTGTAATTGTTTAGGATAATAATTTCTGGAACTTCTTTACGTGCATAAATTAAAGTAGCTAACAAGATAATGATGGCGATGAAAGCTGCAATTAATCCATGTAAAGCTGCGTATAATAAAAAAGGACGTCGGATAAAGTTTTTCGTTGCACCAACCAGCTGCATACTTTTAATTAAAAATCTCTGTGAATAGATGGCTAATCTTATAGTATTGTTAATCAGTGCTATTGCAATGATTAATAGCAGTGCTGCAAATGCTAAAATGATTAAGCCAATGGTATTGATATTTTTGTTCACCATGTCTATTAAAGAACTTTGGTAAACCACTTCTTTCACAACTGGATTTTTAGCGATGCTTTGTTTTAAACCTTCTATGCTTTTATTATTGGCATATTCAGCTTTCAAATAAACATCGAAAGTAGAGGTAAGCGGATTGTAACCTAAGAAATTAACAAAGTCTTCACCTAAATCTTGCGTAAGGTTTCTTGCTGCCAGCTCTTTATTTACATATTGGGTTTGCTTTACCGCACGATTGGCATTCAATTCCTTTTGAAAAGCTAGAACGTCTGTCTCCTTTGCGCCCTCATCAACAATGATGTTGAGTACAATATTTTCTTTTACGTAATTAGACAGGTTTTTGGCATGTACAAGTACCAACCCAAGCAGGCCCAGCATTAATAAAACCAGCGCAATACTGATAATCGTAGAGATATATACGGTTTTGGTTTTCTTAGATGCATCACTTACTTCGAATTCTTCCATGTATTTCAATTTAGTTTTTGCGAAAATAGAAATTATACCTGATAAACACCAATATAAAGCTATTCTAAATGAACTTTAACGCGTTGGTAAACGATTTAGTTTAGGTATAACATTATTAATTTTAAAGGTAGACTTTTTTCATAATCCGCACGAAATTCAGAAAAACGACGTTAATAATTGTAATAAAACCTAAATCTACTCTGAATGAAAAAACAAATTACCCTGATTGGATTGCTTTTTATAGCAACCTCGGCATTATTATCTTGTAAGAAAGATACTACTTCCTTAAAAGCCCGGATAATGGGAAAATGGATCGTAAATAAGATAGAAGTATCGGGATATACCAACCAAAATCTAAATGGAACCTTCAATTATACGAAAGATGACTATATGGATTTCAAATCTAATAATGATGATCAGGTTGAATTAAGTTTGACGAACCAACGTACCATTGGTAATTATACCACCTCGTTAGGGGATGAATTCTCAATGATTTTTCCCGAAGGGGCTTCATATTGCACCGTAGCAACGATTACCGGTACACAGTTTCAGTTTACGGCTAAAATTGATAAAACCAATATCGTAAAAACTTATTACTTAACGAGATAAAAGGTCTAATCCCTAGTGTTTGCTTGCGCCATTGGTTTTTGATAGCCAATGGCGCTTTCTTATGCTGGGCTAAAATTTACTTATTTATCTGTTGGTAGTGAGACACCCATTGGTAGGTTAATGCTTTCGACAATAGATTCTTTACTTGTTGTTTTTCTGCTGATCATTTCCTGATTAACCTTTTGCTAAGCGCTTTTGCTTTGGCAATGGAAAAAGTCTTTTCAGGATGATGTTTTAAAGCTGCAGACTTTTGCAGCGCTTTGTAACTTTCTTCGCGGATGAGGCGTATTTTTTATTTTCGATTGAGATATGTGTTATAACCACTCATTTTGATTAACGAAAATAATAATAAATAACTTAACGTTTTAACTTGTTTTGTTTTTACTAAGCCCCTTTATTTCCGTATTTTCGCTCCTTTAAAAATTTAAAACCTGCAATGGATTACCAATTCAAAGAAATAGAACAAAAGTGGCAGAAATTTTGGGCAGATCATCAAACATTTAAAGCCGAAAGCAATTCTACAAAACCGAAATATTATGTGTTAGATATGTTTCCTTACCCATCTGGCGCAGGTTTACATGTTGGTCATCCACTGGGTTACATTGCATCAGATATTTTTTCGAGATATAAACGCCTTAAAGGTTTTAACGTTTTGCATCCAATGGGTTACGACTCGTTCGGTTTGCCAGCAGAACAATATGCCATACAAACTGGTCAGCATCCGGCCATTACTACAGAAGCAAATATCGCAACCTACCGTCGCCAGTTAGACCAAATTGGCTTTTCTTTTGATTGGAGCAGAGAGGTGCGCACCAGTGAACCATCTTATTATAAATGGACGCAGTGGATTTTTATGCAACTGTTCAACTCCTGGTATAACCTGGAGAATGATCGTGCAGAAGATATTACCACTTTAATTGAAAAGTTTAACTCGGCTGGCTCTGCTGATGTTAAAGCTGCATGTGATGACGATGTAAGATCCTTCTTACCAAGTGACTGGGCAACGTTTACCGACGAGGAAAAACAGATTGAACTACTGAAATACCGTTTAACTTATCTTAGAGAAAGCACTGTAAACTGGTGTGCTGCTTTGGGGACTGTTTTAGCCAATGATGAAGTTAAAGACGGCTTCTCTGAACGCGGTGGCTTCCCGGTAGAACAGAAAAAGATGATGCAGTGGAGCATGAGAATTACTGCTTATGCGGATAGATTGTTGCAGGGGTTAGATACCATCGATTGGCCTGAACCCATTAAAGAAATGCAACGCAACTGGATCGGTAAGAGTGTGGGCGCATCAGTTAAATTTAAAATTGAAGATTTACGGTCTACGAATGAGACTCCTGCCTCCGGACTTAGGACTTCAGACTATATTGAGGTTTTCACTACCCGTGTAGATACCATTTTTGGTGTGTCTTACCTGGTTCTGGCACCCGAGCATGAATGGGTTGCAGAATTGACTACGCCTGAGCAAAAACAGGATATTGAGCATTACATTGCTCAAACGAAAAAGAAATCAGAATTAGACCGCATGGCGGATACCAAGACCGTTTCGGGTGCCTTTACTGGTACTTATGTAATTAATCCGGTGAATGGCGAACGCGTTCAGTTATGGATTGCCGATTACGTACTTGCTGGTTACGGAACAGGTGCGGTGATGGGTGTGCCAAGTGGCGATCAGCGCGATTGGTTATTTGCAACGCATTTCAATCTGCCGATTATTCAGATTCTGGATGGGCAGAAAGATATTGATGTGCAAGCCGACCCTACCAAAGAAGGAACTTATATCAACTCAGGTTTCATTAACGGCTTAACTTATAAGGAAGCGGTACCGCTTTTGAATAACTGGTTAGAGGAGAAAGGTGTAGGCAAGGCGAAAGTTAATTTCCGCCAGCGCGACGCGATTTTTGGTCGTCAGCGTTACTGGGGAGAACCCATTCCGGTTTATTTTAAAGATGGTTTACCTTATTTAATCAAGGAAGAAGAATTGCCTTTAGTATTGCCAGAAATAGATAAATACCTACCAACTGAAACAGGCGAACCGCCTTTGGCGAGGGCTGAAGGTTGGGTGCCAAAAGATGGCGAAAACTATGAGTTGAGCACCATGCCAGGTTGGGCTGGAAGTAGCTGGTACTGGTACCGTTACATGGATGCTAATAACGATGCTGACTTTGCCTCAAAAGAAGCGGTTGAATATTGGAAAGCTGTAGATTTATACATTGGCGGTTCTGAACATGCCACTGGTCATTTATTGTACAGCCGTTTCTGGAACAAGTTTTTGAAAGATTTAGGTTATACTAAAGAGGAGGAACCTTTCAAAAAACTGATTAACCAGGGGATGATCCAGGGTAGAAGTAATTTTGTTTATCGCATTAATGATGAGAATGGAAAGCCAACTCATACTTTTGTTTCTGCAGGATTAAGGAAGGAATACAAAACCTCTGCGCTTCATGTTGATGTTAACATTGTGGAGAATGATACCTTAGATCTTAATAAATTTAAAGCCTGGAGAGAAGAGTATGCAAACGCAGAATTCATTCTTGAGGGCGGAAAATACATCTGTGGTATAGAGGTTGAGAAAATGTCTAAATCAAAATTTAACGTGGTTAATCCGGATGATTTGATTGAGCGTTATGGTGCAGATACTTTGCGGATGTATGAAATGTTCTTAGGTCCGTTGGAGCAAAGCAAGCCCTGGAATACCAATGGAATTGAAGGTGTTTTCAAGTTCTTACGTAAATTCTGGAGATTATTCCATAACGAAGCATGGGAATTCGCAGTTTCAGATGCTGAACCTACAAAAGCGGAGCTGAAAACTTTACATAAGATTATTAAAAAAGTTCAGGATGACATTGAACGTTTCTCGTTCAATACTTCCGTATCGAGCTTTATGATTGCAGTAAACGAATTAACAGATCTTAAATCTAACAAACGAAGTATTCTGCAAGATATGGTAGTGATTTTATCGCCATATGCGCCACACATTTGCGAAGAGCTTTGGGTACAATTGGGTAATGATGCAGGAACGCTATCGTATACAGCTTTCCCGGTTTTTAATCCAGAACACCTGGTGGAAGATGAATTTGCTTATCCTGTTTCTGTAAATGGTAAAATGAAGATGAACTTAAACTTGAGTTTAACTTTAGCCCAACCAGAAGTGGAAACCATTTTATTTGCTAATGAGCAATTTCAAAAGTTTTTAGATGGCAAGGCACCGAAGAAAGTCATTTTTGTAAAAGGAAAGATTATCAATGTAGTGGTTTAAGCTTGTTAAGCTTAAAACGATAAGACTGAAGCTGAAAGCTTTTTACCATTGTCTATAAAAGGGCCGTGATTTGCGCGCGCGCAGATCACGGCCTCTTTTTTATTTTTCATTTGCAGAGTTTTTTTAAGCCGATGATTCCTGTTCTTTATTTCTAAGTTACAGGTAATAGCCTTGAGTTTCGTTTCGCTTATCTAATATATTTCTGGCTCACAGTTTTTGAAAGATCTTTTTTTGAGTACGAAAGACGAAGCGTTCACTTCAATCAGAATACTTATTAAGTCCAGCCTATTAGCTAGTCTATGCTCTTTTTGGCTTCAGCCAATGGCTAAAAAATCTTTTTAAATATATCCTTTTGTCTGCCATGCTTAACCAATCTGCCTATTCATCGCCATTGGCTTCAGCCAATGGCTAATATCAAATAGCAAAAAACCCAGGCTGTTTTTAACAACCTGGGTTTTTTTTGGCCTCTATGCTTTTCGCTTTAGTCTTTCTGCTTTAGTCTTTCCGCTTTTAGCCTTATCTCGCCTTATTTCTGTTTCCACCAAATTTGCGCTGACTGCTTGCATTCCGTGGTTTCCCGCTCATGTTGCCATCGCCACTTTTTCTGGCGCCACCGCCGCCACCACCTTTAGATTGGGCTTGTGGTTTACGCTTCACCTGGTTTTTAGCCAACATACTTTCCCAACTTAATGGGTAAGGGTGGTCATCAACCACTGGCAAAGTGATTTTAATCAGTTTCTGAATATCTAATAAGTATTCGTTTTCTTCCGCATCGCAAAAAGAAATCGCAATTCCGTTTGCCCCTGCGCGACCAGTACGGCCAATTCTATGGACGTAAGATTCCGGAATATTCGGCAATTCGTAGTTGATAACATGTGATAACTGGTCGATATCAATACCACGAGCAGCAATATCGGTTGCCACTAAAACACGTATTTTTCTATCCTTAAAATCAGTTAATGCACGCTGACGGGCATTTTGAGATTTATTCCCATGGATAGCTGCAGATTTTACACCTGCGAAGCCTAAATCTTTAACAATTCTATCTGCACCATGTTTTGTTCTGGTAAAAACCAAAGCAGTTTGAATATTCTTATCTTCAAGGAGATGGATTAACAACTTCTTTTTATCGGGCTTATCTACAAAGTAAACCGATTGAACGATGGTTTCTGCAGTAGAAGAAATTGGCGTAACTTCCACCTTGGTTGGATCAGATAAGATCGTATTCGCTAACTTTTGAATTTCATCTGGCATAGTTGCAGAGAAAAATAAAGTCTGACGTTTTGCAGGTAATTTTGCAACTACTTTCTTCACATCGTGAATAAAGCCCATATCCAGCATACGGTCGGCTTCATCTAAAACAAAAAGTTCGATGGTGCTTAAGCTAATGAAACCCTGGTTCATTAAATCCAGTAAACGACCTGGGGTTGCCACTAAAATATCGATACCTTTTTTAAGCGCTTCTACCTGCGAGTGTTGATTAACACCTCCAAATATGACCAGGTGACGCAAATTTAAATTGCTTCCGTAAGCTTTAAAACTTTCTTCAATCTGTATCGCTAGTTCGCGGGTTGGTGTTAATACTAAAGCTTTAATGTTTTTATTTGCTTTGGTATTGATATGTTTTTCGTGCAATAACTGCAACATCGGAATAGCAAAAGCAGCTGTTTTACCCGTCCCGGTTTGCGCGCAGCCTAGTAAATCTTTACCTTTTAATATAGTGGGGATGGATTGCTCCTGTATTGGTGTAGGTTGTGTATAACCTTGTTTCTCAAGTGCCTGTAAAATTGGCGCTATGAGGTTTAATTCTTTGAATAACATGTATGTTTCTATGTAATATTTATCGAAGAAGCTAGAACAATCATTTATTGAAGGACTAACTTGCGGAGAGAATATGCCATTTAGAATGGCAAGCCCATATTCCTGCTTCAGCGGCAAAGATACAGAAATTATCGGGAAGCGGGTGAGAAAATTATCTTACGAAGATTTAGATGCTTCAGGCTATGATTAAGACTCAAAAACGATAAATAATTAGCTAAACTTAACCTAAAAAAAAATATTGTTTTTGGTTGCCTATATAATTTTTGTTAAATTGTAATTAGTTTGTAATCAGCGTTGTGCAGTTTTGCTTTATGATGTCTGATTAAAATTACGAATTCTAACCAACTAAATCATTATTTATGGGACTACATGTACCTTACTTTTCAAGCGGTTTACTACGCTTTCTTTCAGTCGTATTTTCTTATTTTCGATTAAACCGACATCACACTTTTATTTTTCACAGGAATTACTGATAGGCGCCTGATTGAATTTAAGCCAATTCTTTTGCGTTGGTTCATTCAAACCAAAAAACTAATACTAACCAATATATAAACTATGACACAAAATCTATCCATTTTCAGGAGGGGCTTTCTTCTTCTGTGCTTGGGTTTGTTGTATGCCATCGGCGCAACGGCCCAAACAAAAGTTACTGGTAAAATTATTGCCAGTGATGATCAGCTTCCAATCATTGGAGCAACCATTAAACTCAAAAATGCAGCCGGAGGTACAACTACAGATGCCAATGGTGCGTTTTCCATCAGTGCGAAGCCTACAGATGTGCTGGTCATTTCGTTTATCGGCTTTTCTAACAAAGAAGTAACCGTTGGTAACCAAACCAATATTACCGTAACACTCCAAGCAGAAAATAACAATCTAACAGAAGTGGTTGTAACGGGTTATTCCTCACAACGTAAAAAAGATTTAACAGGTGCGGTAGCAGTAGTAGATATGGGCGTTTTAAAAGCGCAGCCAGCTGCAAGTGCTGTAGAGGCCTTGCAAGGGAAAGCCACCGGTGTACAGATTATTAATGATGGTGCGCCAGGTTCTACCCCTCAAATTCGGATCAGGGGAACGAGTACTATTAATAATAATGAGCCATTATATGTGATTGATGGTGTGCCCTTCGAAGGCAAGCTATCCTGGCTAAACCAGAATGACATCGAAAGTATGCAGGTGCTTAAAGATGCATCATCGGCATCCATTTATGGCTCCAGAGCAAACAATGGGGTCGTAATTATCACCACCAGAAAGGGAACATCCGGTGCGCCAAAAATTACCGTTGATTCTTATTATGGAACACAGGTACCAAGGAAAAATAGTTTTCCGGAAATGATGAACCCGCAACAGTATGCACAATATGTATTTGATAGCTATACCAATGCTGGAAAAGCAATTGCGGCAGGGAGAAATTATGGATCTGGCACAACTCCTGTATTACCCGAATATTTAGTAGCAGGATCTGCTTTAGGCCAGGATGTTACTTCAGCTGATGCTGATCCATCGAGATATAATTACAGCCGTGATCCATCGCTTTTTTATCAGATTACAAGGGCCAATAAAGCAGGAACGAACTGGTTTGATGAGATTACCCGTTCAGCACCGGTACAAAATTATCAACTGGGTGCAACAGGCGGTTCAGAAAATGCAACCTATGCCTTATCTGCTGGTTATCTTAACCAGAAAGGAACCATAGATTATACAGGCTTTAAACGCTATAATATTCGTACCAATACTACTGTGAGTGCATTCAATAAACGTATTCGTTTTGGTGAAAATGCACAATACAGTTATTCTGAAGGATATGGTTTTGGTGTAAATCCAAATACACCCGGCGGCTATCAGGATCAGGGAAGTGCACTGGGTTGGGCCTATCGGATTCCCACCATTATTCCTGTTTATGACATTAATGGAAATTTTGCAGGTAGCCGGGGAAGTCAGCTTGGAAATGCAGAAAATCCTGTTGCTTTCCTTTACAGAGCAAAAGATAACGTAAACAAAAGCAATTTCTTCTTTGGCAACATGTTCGCGGAAGGCGATATTGTTAAAGGTTTGGTGTTAAGAACCAATTTCGGTGTACGTTATGAGAACTATAACGGCCTGTCTATGCGTTATCCAAATCTTGAATTTTCAGAAGGTAATAACTCCAATAATTTAAGCGAATATCAGGGATATAATACGGAATGGACCTGGTCTAATACCTTAAATTATAGCGCAACCTTTAATGAAAAGCATAAGTTAAATGTGTTGGTAGGTACTGAAGCCATACGTTCAAGATCAAGGCAGTTAAATGGATCAAGAAACGATTTCTTTTTATTAGGTGATCAGGATTACTATTACCTCAATACCGGATCATCCAATATCAGTAACTCCAGTACGGGTTCTATCGGTTCTCTTTTCTCCATATTTGGAAAGGTTGATTATTCATTTAATGACCGCTATCTGGCCAGCGTAACCGTTCGGAGAGATGGATCATCTAACTTCGGTCCGGCAAATAAATATGGTGTTTATCCTGCAGGAAGTGTTGCATGGAGATTATCAGAAGAAGAATTTTTGAAAAATATTAAATGGGTATCTGATTTAAAACTTCGTGTAGGTTATGGTCAAACCGGTAATCAACGGATTCCGCCATATCAGTATATCAACAGGTACCAAAGTTCGATTACTAATGCAGCCTATGCCGTTGGTGGAGGGAATACGCTTACTACCGGGGTATGGCAAAATGCTTATCTGAATTCGGATGTTAAATGGGAATCCTTAAAGGCCCTGAACGTAGGTTTGGATTTTACCTTATTTGAAGGTGCTTTTGATGGATCGGTAGATTGGTACAATAAAAAAACTACCGATATGCTTTACAACCTGCCTTTGCCATCAAGTGTAGTTGGGTTAGGAAGTTCACCGTTTGTTAATATTGGCGATATGAGCAATAAAGGGGTTGAATTTAACGTGGCCTACCACTATGGCAGAAAAGCTGATAATCCTTTTAAGTTTGATTTTGGCGTTAACTTTTCAAGAAACGTAAATAAAATTGACCAGCTTGCTCCCGGAATTTTTAACCAGGTATATGGTAATTACAGAAGTTTGCAAACCAGTGTTTTACAGCAAGGTGCATCATTTGGATCTTTCTATGGATATAAAACCAACGGAATTTATCAAAGTGCAGCAGACATTCAGAATAACCCATCATACACGGGGGCTCGTGTAGGCGGCTTACGTTACCAGGATATTAACGGAGATGGTGTGATTGACCCAAAAGATCGTACAATTATTGGAAATCCAAATCCTGATTTCACTTACGGCGTAAATCTGAATGCTTCTTATCATAATTTTGATATTACAGCATTTTTATATGGTGTACAGGGCAACGATATCTTTGAGGCCACTCGTTACTTTACCGATTTTCCATCCTTTGATGGCGCTAAAAGTACCCGTTTGTTAAATGCCTGGAGTCCGAGCAACCCGACCAGCACTATTCCATCTGCTTATGCTGGTGCATCTGATGTAGAATTTGCTTCTTCGAGTTATTACATTCAAAATGGTAGTTTCTTAAGGCTTAAAAATCTTCAGGTTGGGTATTCGATCCCTACAAATAAGGTTTTTGGTGCAAAAGCAGGGATCAGCAAATTCAGGGTATATGTGGCAGCCAGTAACTTATTTACCATCACTAAATACACGGGTGTAGATCCAGAGGTTAGTCAGATTACGGATGGTTTCACCGCTCCAGGTGTTGATCAAGGGGTATATCCATCACCGCGACAGTTTTTATTAGGTATAAATGTTGGATTTTAATTAAAAGATTTTACGATGAAACATATAAAATATATTTTCTTTTCCATATTGATTTTAAGTAGCGTATCCTGCAAAAAGGAATTTCTTTCGCTAAACCCACAGGCTGAACTTACAGCAGAGCAATTAACCACCCAGGATGGGGTAGAAGGTTTACTGCTTGGTGCATATGGTCTTCTCAATGGCAATAATAATGGCACATGGGGTAATTATGGTGCAGCTCCAAGCCAGTGGCTATTTGGTGAGGTTGCTTCTGATAATGCACATAAGGGGAGTAGTAATGGTGATCAACCGCCAATGAATGCCATAGAACAACATTCTCCTACCAGTACAAATGATAATCTTTCTAACTTATATGACAGGTGCTTTGAAGGCGTTCAGCGTTGTAACAATACATTAAAAGTACTTGCAACCCTACAAGCCGGAAGCGGAGCTACCAAGTTTTCGGATAGCAGGGCGAAAGAAATTCAAGGTGAAGCCAGATTGCTCCGGGCACATTATTATTTCTTTCTGGTTAGGGTTTTTAAATTTGTACCTTATGTTACCGAAGCTTCAAACGGAGTGATCGTTCCAAATGATAAAGATATTTACCCGAATATCATTGAAGATCTTCAGGCTGCAGTGGCAAATCTGAACACCACTAAGCCAAAAAATCAAAAGGGGCGTATGGATAAATATGCTGCTCAGGCTTATCTTGGAAAGGTTTTATTGTACCAAAAACGTTATGCTGAAGCTTATGCTCAACTTAATGCCGTAATTGTAGCAAAGGGCAGTTTGGTAAATATGCCTTATACTGATAATTTTGATATTACTAAAGAGGGTGGTCCGGAAGCTATTGTAGCGGTAGAGCATTCAGTTGGTACAGATGGCACCGGTGGCGATAACGGTAACGTTGGTGATATGCTTAACTTTCCTTATGGAGGAGTAACACCGATCAATTGCTGCGGATTTTTCCAGCCTACTATTGATCTGGCAAATGCCTTTAAAGTAGATGCTTCAGGATTACCGCTATTGGATGGTAGTTACAGAACCAATCCTTATACCTCAGATTTAAATTTATCAGCAACTGCAAAAGCAAGTTATCAGGTAGATCGTACCATCGCATTTGATCCAAGAATAGAGTCTACAATTGGCCGTCGTGGTGTACCCTATCGCGATTGGGGAATTATGGCCGGTGATAGCTGGATTCGTGATTCCAGTAACGGAGGTCCTTTTGTTGCTGTAAAAAATTCAATTGAAGCTTCGCAGATTGCATCAGGTACCGGTCCGGGCATGACGAACGTAACTGGTTTAAATGTAAACCTGATTCGTTTGAGTGATGTTTATTTAATGGCGGCAGAATGTGCCGTTGAAACGAATGACCTTTCTACGGCATTAACCTTGGTGAATGCGGTACGACTTCGTGCAGCAAAAATAACCCCGGCCACTATTAATGGTGCGCCAGCCGCGGCTTATAAAGTTAATCCTTATCCTTCTTTTCCAAATGCAACTTACGCCAGGAATGTCGTTCGTTTTGAGCGCAGACTTGAACTGGCCATGGAAGGACACCGCTTTTTTGACCTGGTGCGTTGGGGAATTGCAAAACAAACGCTCGAAAGCTATTTTGCTTTTGAAGGAAGGTATTTCAATTATTTAAATGGCGTAACAATTGAATCAAGAGATGAATATTTCCCACTTCCACAAGATCAGATTGATAGAAGTAACGGGACATTAAAACAGAGTCCGGGATACTAACTATCGAAACTATTTATAACAAAACGCATGGAGCAATTTGTTCCATGCGTTTTATTTTTAGCTTGAATTTACCCGCTTACTTTTCTTCTTTAAACCTGCTAAAAACCACCAGGGCGATCAAACATAAGGCAAAACCAACCACTCCGTTTAACCGTAGTCCAAAGTCGTTTCCAGGATCTTTTCCATAGATGGTAAGCATAGCAAAAACGGCAATACCTAAGGTTTGACCCAGTTTCACAAATAGGTATTTTACGGCGAAGAACATACCCTCATGATTCTCACCTGTTGCGATCGTATCTTTTTGGGCGATATCTGCTAAGATTGCTGTAGGTAAAATGCCTAAGGCAGCAAGTGGAAAAGATGCTGAAAGTACCAGAAGATAAATTTGAGTGTAAGGTCTGAGCGGGAGCTTCCCAAGAAAGAAGATAGTTACAAAAATGATGCAAAGTACACCGAATCCCAGCAAAACAAACGGTTTTTTGCCAATTTTCGCTGATCCTAATGTAACCACCGGATAAAATAAAAGTGAAGCAAAAACCATTGCAGCCATAAATTTTCCGCCTTCTGATTCTGGTAAGCCAAGCAAAACAGTACAGAAGAATAATAGGCCACTGGAGATGATACTCAAAGCCGTATAAAAAGCAAAATCAGAAATTAAATAATACTTGAAATTGCTATTTTTGAAGGTGTTTTTTATGGCAGGCCAAAGGGGAACATGAGTGGGCTTTGCCACAGAGAATTCCTTTTCATTAATGAAGAATATTGGCATCAGCATAACCAGGCCAGATAAAATACACAAACCCCAGATGGCAATTTGTACGGCCTCGCTTCGGTTTGCAACATCAAAATGATTTTGAACTAAATCTGCGAAGTTGTTGGTACAGGCAGAAAAGATAATACCAATTACAAAACCCACCTGCTGATAACTGGATAATTTAACTTTTTGACGAGGCGTATTGGTTACTTCGGCTAGTAAGGCATTATACGGAATAATGTACGTAGTTACCGAAACAAAAAATAAGCAAAGTGTAATCGTGAGCCACCAGGCATTATGTAAACTTTCTCCCTTTTCAATAGGATAGAAAACCAATCCACAAAATATCATGGCGGGTAAAATTGCCCATTTCATAAAAGGCATCCGTCGGCCGTTTGGGTTTTCACTGGCATCGCTTTTACCGGCAATAAAAGGGTCGAATATGGCATCGACTAATCTACCGGAAGCAGCAATGATGGATAAAATATTAAATGCACCCAAAAAAACAAGCTGTGGAACTAAGGCAGGTAGGCCGGAATTACTTGGTGGCAGGTAGAAAAATGGAAGCATTACAATGATGATGTTAGTCATTGTGCTCCAACCAATCATTCCTGCAGCATAAGCAATTTCTTGTTTTAGGGAGAGTGTTTTGTTCATTAATCTGGTCAAGTAATTTGTAAAGCAAGGTCTTATTTTTTATTGGTAAAAACAGCTTTGCTTTACATTTTATTCTCTTCAATTTGTAAGGTTTTTTTTCCTGAAATTGGTTACCCAGAAAGTTTAAGTCTTACAACTGATCGTTATTTCGCTAATGGGGTGTGGATTTAAGACTCCATTATTTTTGATGCTCGAAAAACAGCAGCGAACGCGATTTAGCGCTGATTAATTGGCGTTTAGAAAACTGATTAATCACTTATTTTTTAAAATACCTGGAAGCAAAATAGATAACTAGAAAGCCTATAAAAATATACAAACCATTCAAGGCGGCATTTGGGTCGTCTGCATAAATGCTAAATGCTACGAAAGTATAAGCCGCAATAAATATAATTGGCAAAATGGGGTAAAGCGGAACTGTATAAATTGTTTTCTGATCAAGATGTGCCGTTCTTTTTCTTAAAATGAAAATAGTGGCTGCGGAACTCGCCATGCTGATGCTTTCCAGGAAAATGGTGTAATTTAGAATCTTATCAAAGGTTTTGGCATAGAAAATAATGACTACAGCAATGAGCGTAAAAACGGTTAAACTTAAAGTAATTACTTCTGTTTTTTTATTCATTTTACTGAATATTTTCGGCAGTGCCCCTTCTTCGCCCATGGCAAACATCGCCCTTGGGTTGCTTAATAAATTCACATTAACGTAACCCATTACGGAGACAAAAATAATCACTGAAAGCATTTTAAAACCCGCCGGACCAAATATTTTCGAGGCCAGAATTGCCGCAATACTTTCAGCCGTTTTCAATTCTTCAAAGCCAATTACTTTTACATAAACATAATTAATAATTAGATAAAGGGATACGATTATTGATAGGCCAATAATGATTGAACGGGGAATAACTTTCTTGGCTTCTTTTACTTCTCCTCCAAAATTAATGGTTTGTGCATACCCTGCATAAGAGAACGAAACGGCAATTAAACATAAACCTAAGGCTTTTCCATAATCAGACCAAATAGGTATGGCACCGGTTTGAGTTTTGAATACGGGTGCTATGCCCTGAGTTTGTGAGCCAAAAAAGACGGCACAAATCAGCAGTAAGATTAAGGCAATTTTGACAATCGTTAACACATTTTGGGTTTTAGCACTCGCTTTTAAACCCAGCAAATTGATGAAATAGAAAGTTAGAATGGTCGTGATCGCAATCGCAACCCTGTAGAAATCGGTTTGCATATCTGCAGGGAATATAATTTTACCTAAGTATTCGGCACCAATAATCGAAATTGCTGCCACCGACGCTGCACTTGAAATAATTACAATGCAGTTGATGGCAAAAGCAATAGAAGGATGATAAGCCGCAGAAAAAATTTTATAATAACCACCTGTTACCGGATATCTTGAGCCAATTTCTGCATAAGTTAACGCACCACAAAACGCCACAAAGCCGCCTATAAACCAGGCCAGATAAAATAGTTCGGGAATCTGGGCTTTTGCTGCCACGTTTACAGGCGTACGAAATATACCCATGCCGATAACCAAACTGACCACAATCATGGATAAATCAAAGAGCGAAAGTTGCTTTTTTTGTTGCATTAAATGGATAATAAATTATGGGCTGAAGATAGGGAAAAAATGAATAAGGGGTAAAAGTGGAAATGGAGAACGGGAAATGGAGAATAGGGAATAGGAAAATGGAGAATAAACAGGAATGACCAGCGAAAAACATATCCCAAACCAATATCCACATCCAATCATTTTAATGTTGAAATTTTCATTTGCTAGCTTCGAAGAATAGAAGTATTATTGTATAATAATTTTGCTATTCGATTTTTGTAGAAAGATCATTGTATTTTTCTCCTTTATTCGATATCAAATCATCCCAAAACTATTGTCATGTTGAACGTTAAAGCTTGCTCCGAACATCCCTCGGTTTAGCTCCTTTGTGTAATCACGAAGTTCTATCAACTTGATAACAATTAAAAATTTATGGCAGAAGTAGTTTATAACGACGACAGTATTCGCTCATTAGATTGGAAAGAACACATCAGATTACGGCCCGGTATGTATATCGGTAAGTTAGGTGATGGCTCTGCACAAGACGATGGAATTTATGTTTTGTTAAAGGAAATTGTAGATAACTCTATTGATGAGTTTGTGATGGGGACTGGTAAAACCATCGAAATTACGGTTTCAGAGCAAAAAATAAATGTTCGGGATTATGGTCGCGGTATTCCATTAGGTAAAGTGATAGATTGTGTGAGTAAGATTAACACCGGTGGTAAATACGATAGTAATGCGTTTCAGAAATCTGTAGGATTAAATGGGGTAGGTACGAAAGCGGTAAACGCACTATCTACTAGTTTCACTGTACAATCCTATCGTGATGGCAAAAGTAAAAAAGTCGAATTTTCGAAAGGGGAAATTGTTAATGAGCAACCCATTATCGATACTACTCAGCGAAATGGTACAGCCATTACCTTTTATCCAGATGAAACGATTTTCAGAAACTACCACTACATTCCTGATTTTGTAGAAAGTATGGTGTGGAACTATGTGTTCCTGAATACCGGCTTAACTGTAAATTTTAACAACCAGAAATATTTTTCGGAAAGAGGATTGTACGATCTGCTTTCTAAATTTAATAAGCCAGAAGAAATTCGTTATCCGATTATCCATATGATTGGTAACGACATCGAAATTGCCATGACGCATGGTCAGCAATATGGCGAAGATTATCATTCATTTGTTAACGGACAGCACACTACACAGGGCGGAACCCATCAGGCTGCTTTTCGTGCGGCAGTGGTAAAAACCGTAAGGGAGTTTTTTAAAAAAGAATTTGATGCTGCGGATGTGCGTTCCTCTATCATTGCAGCAATTTCTGTACGCGTGCAGGAACCTGTTTTTGAATCGCAGACGAAAACTAAACTGGGTTCCCAAAACATGGGACCAGAAGGGCCATCTGTAGCTACATTTATCAATGATTTCGTCAAAAAGGAACTGGATGATTACCTGCACAAAAATCCGGATGTGGCAGATGCGCTTTTAAAGCGGATTAACCAATCGGAGCGTGAGCGTAAAGATATTGCTGGCATTAAAAAGTTGGCAAACGACCGGGCGAAGAAAGCTTCCTTACACAACAAGAAACTTCGCGATTGCAAAGTGCATTTCAACACTACGCATGAAAAGCGTTATGAAACCACGTTGTTTATTACCGAAGGAGATTCCGCATCGGGTTCCATTACAAAATCCCGGGATGTAGATTGCCAGGCAGTTTTTAGTTTAAAAGGTAAACCGCTGAATTGTTATGAGTTAACCAAAAAAGTGGTTTACGAGAATGAAGAATTTAATTTATTGCAGCATGCACTTAATATTGAAGATGGTTTAGAAGGTCTGCATTATAATAATATTGTTATTGCAACTGATGCAGATGTAGACGGAATGCACATTCGTTTACTGATGATGACTTTCTTTCTTCAATTTTTTCCTGATTTAGTAAAAGCAGGGCATGTTTATATTTTACAAACCCCATTATTCAGGGTTCGAAATAAGAAAGAAACTATTTATTGTTATAGTGATGAAGAGCGTCGAAATGCCATCGCAAAATTAGGTAATAAACCAGAAATCACTCGTTTTAAAGGGCTAGGTGAGATTTCTCCTGATGAATTTGGTTTGTTTATTGGTAAAGATATCAGGCTTGATCCTGTTATTTTGAAAGATCAGACCATTAAAAGCTTGCTGGAATATTATATGGGAAAAAATACTCCCGACAGGCAGCAGCACATTATTAGAAATTTACGCGTAGAAAAAGATGAGGTAGAAGAAGAACCTAAAATTATTGATGAAGTAGCATAAAATTCGGCGTTGATATAATCACAAATTAAATCAACGTATTTGAAACCCACAAAAAGTTCAGCAAGAAAGTATTTAATAGTCGTATCTTCAATTTTAGCGATTTTCGGTATAACGGCAGTTTTATTTGTGAATTTCTCTAATATACCACTGCTAAAGTCGGTGAAGAAAATTGTTCAGGTGCAATACGATTATGCAAAATTAGATAGCTGTATCTTTAAACTTTACAATGCAGATAATAGCTGCAGAATGTATATCGTTAGTGGGGATCGGAATTACTACAATTTATTTATTAAGGAGATTAAACAAATCTCCTTAATAATGAAAACCATCGAACTTAAAAACTATAAAGAGAATGATTCTTCTGCTAAAGATTTTGATCGGTTAATTGGACAAAAGAAACTCCGGACACAGCAGTTTATACGTTTAAAAAGGCTTTCAGATAGTCTGATTAATTTTTCTGTTCAAGTTGGTGAGATAGCAAAAAAAAATAAATCTCAGGCTAAGCTTTTCACCACAAGGCAATTTAAAAACATCATAAAAATTGATACGATTAAGCCAAAGAAAGCCAGCCATCAAAAAAAACGATTTTTTAGCCGTGTAATCGCTGCTATTAACGGTAAAAGTTCCAATGAGACAGATAGCGCAAAATCAACAATCGTTAGAACAACCATTTCTGTTGATACCTCATCGCTGAATTTAACTTACAATAAGCTACAGCTTAATACCATTAACGATTATTACCTTAAACTCTATCTTACCAATAACAGACTTAAAATTAAGGAAAAGCAATTGCTTACGATTAATTACCAGTTGATTTTTAAAATTGTTAATGAGCTGAAAAAGTATAAATCTATTGAAAGAGATTATAACACATCCGCACAAAAAATTGCAGATATAAATGCCTTTAACGAGGTAGAAAATTTAGATAAGTTTACCAAAGTATTGCTTGCGCTGGCCACGGGCCTCTTGGCTTTTGTTTTTTATATGATTTATCATTTTTATGAAAATGAGAAAACATTAATAGCACATAGTGATAAAGCAGCATCTTATGCGGTATCGAAAAGCCGTTTCCTGGCTAACATGAGTCATGAAATCAGAACCCCCTTAAATTCCATTGTTGGATTTTCCGAACAGTTAACTCAGGTTAACCTGGAAACCGAGCAAAAGGAACAGGTTTACGCCATCAAAACTTCCTCTATAATGCTACTGGAGGTGGTAAATGATATTCTTGATTTTTCGAAATACGAAACCGGTAAAGTTGTGTTAGAACAGGTTGCTTTCTCACCTTATACGGCCATAAAAGATGTTTTTGATAGTATGAGTGTCCAAGCCATAAAGAAGGAAATTGGCTTTAATATGGAGTTGAATATCAGTAAAGATGTTTACTTACTTGGTGATCCTCTGCGCTTAAAACAAGTGGTGATGAATTTGTTAAGCAATGCAATTAAATTCACCTTAAATGGAACTGTGAAGCTGAATGGAGATTTAACCATCACTCAGGAAGGGCAAGCCAAACTTAAAGTAAGTATCAAGGATACTGGTTTAGGTATAAGAGCCGCAGATCAGCAAATTATTTTCGATGAATTTGCGCAGGTGTATTATGCATCTACAAAAGAAAGGCAGCAAGGTACTGGGCTCGGCTTAGCCATCTGCAAGAAAATTGTAGAATTTCAAGGTGGAACAATAAGTGTAGAAAGTGCTGAAAATGAAGGTTCTACTTTTTCTTTTGAACTATTGTATCCACTAGCTGCTAAACCAATTGCAACCAATTATCCTTTGCCAAAATGCTATGATGAAGTTGCAAGCCTGGCTGGAAAAAGAATTTTGCTGGCAGACGATAGTATCTTAAATATTTTACTGGCCAGCACAATCCTAAAAAAATACAAAATCATCTTTGATGCGGTGTACAATGGAGAAGAAGCCTATGCCTTATTTTCTGTAAATGATTATAATCTTATTTTAACTGATATACAAATGCCAGAAATGGGTGGGATTGAACTTACGCATAAAATAAGAAAACATGCAGAAGTTTATAAAAGAAATACACCTATACTTGGCATAACTGCAAATGTTTTACAAGAGGATAGACAAAAATACCTTGCCTCTGGAATGAATGAATTGGTTTTGAAACCATTTCTTGAACACGAACTATTGGAGAAAATCCTGAAGTTTATCAGTTAGCTAAATAAAATAGATCTCCTAAATTAACATAATGTGCGTGATGGTGCTTGTGAATTTTTTATGTCTGCTCACACTATTACTTCTCAACTCGATCGACGATGTAAAGTTCCAATTACCCAAAATGATGGCATCCAGCTATGGGTTTCTTCCAAACTTTGCATGTTGATTATATGAATCACCAGATTATTTATCCGGAGGATTAAGTGTATCTTCAGGATGCTGAGGCGGAAGAACATCTACCTGTTTCTCTACAATGGTGATTTTCGTAAACACAGCATATTTGCTTGGCGCTATACCCCCATCAAACTTCTCAGAGTAAGCCTGTGTAAATTCAGCTCCAAAATACAGGATTATAGAAGTATAGTAGATCCAAAGTAAAATCACAATGATTGAACTTGCTGCACCAAATGCAGAACCAGGATTGCCCTTTTCAATGTAAATGCCAATTAAATATTTACCCAAACTAAAAAGTACGGCTGTAAATAATGCACCAATTATAGCAGATTTCCATTTAATCACCACATCTGGGAGTACCTTAAAAATTACGGTAAATACTGCGGTAACTGCAGCGAGTGTAATCACGTTATTTAATATGTAAATAATCAATGCCATGGTATCATCAGCAACAGGAATTACCTCGTCAATCTGACTTTTAGAAAGCAATGAAATTAATTTATCTCCCAGACCAACCACTACGCTATTGACCACTAATGAAACCAGTAGCAAAAAACCCATCGAAACGATCAGAGAGAAAGAAAGCAACCGGTTAGTCAACATTTTCAGCCAGCCTTTTTTAGGGATGGCTTTAACCTTCCAGATCATGTTGATGCTATCCTGAATTTCAATAAAAATTGCTGTAGAACCAATAATAAGTGTCCCTATCCCGATTATAAGGCCTATTGTAGATTGTCCGCTTTTGGTTGAATGTTCAACAAAACCTTGAATTTGCGTTGCAGCATCCTGACCAACCATATCTGTAACCTGCGCGAAAAACTTATCACGCGTATCCGTATTACTTTTATTGCCTAAGAAAATGGTAGCTGCAGATAAAACAATAATAATTAAAGGAGTGAGCGAAAATATAGTATAGTAAGCTAACGCTGCACTAAGTTTCATTACCCGATCTTCCATAAAGCCTTTTCCGGCAGCTATGAATAAATGATATAGGGCAATAAAAAAATGTTTGATCTTCTTAACTAACTTCATTCGAAAAATTAAAATGGATATCCTATTCCAATATTAAAGATTAAATTCTCTCTTCTCCAGGCTTTGTCTCCAAAGGCTATATTATCAAATACCCAACGTTGTCCTGCTGGCAGATAAGGTTTCCGAACAGGGAAAGCTACGTCTAAGCGAACCACAAAAATGGTTGCATCTACCCGTAAGCCAGCTCCGGTACCCACCGCCAATTCATTTAAAGCATTCTTAAGTTTAAATTCGGAACCTGGGCGGCCAGTATCATCAGTGCCTGGAACCCCTACATCTTCTTTTCTTAACCAAATGTTTCCAGCATCTACAAATAGTGCACCATATAAAACGCTAACCAATTTAAATCTTAATTCTGAATTTAGCATCATTTTGATGTCTCCACCCTGATCTGCAAAGGTAGCATCTTCACCCACTTTGTATGTCCCAGGTCCTAATGTCCTGGCTGGAAAAGCCCTGATATCATTACTTCCTCCAGCAAAAAATTGCCTCACAAAGGGTAGGGAAGTACTGTTTCCATAGGCATAACCATAGCCAAAATTTAAACGATTTGCCCAGGTTACATTTCTGGTAACCTTATAGTAATCTCTTAAATCTGCTTCCAATCTAACAAATTGCGATAACGGCACATTGAAGATTGCACGCCTGCCTTCATCATCTTTCGGCACAAAAGCTCCCCATAAATTTCCGCCAGTTTCTATGCTTCCAAAGAAGAAAGTATTATTTCTGCGGTTAGTCTCCATTTGATTGGTGTAAGTAAAATTATAATTACTACCAATGATGAATTGATTTTCAAGGGTTGATCTAAGGAGTGGGTTTGCATCATATAAACTATCTCTCACATCAGTGCTCGGAAAGCCCGTAGAAATATAACTCACCGAAATAGGATTAAAATTATGTTCCTTATATTGGTTTTCTTTAAAGTTATAACCAAATTCACCTTTAAAAGCATTCAAGGTATATTCACCGCCTCTGTTCAGCATTTGATAGGAAACCGAAGCAATGGTTTTAGGAATGAAAGCGGTGGTACTGTTTGGCTTATAAAATGGAATGATGAATCTTGGGAAGGTTAACTTCGCCTCGGTAGTAAGCGACACGGAGTTTTTACCTAATGATGTTCCTCTTGTTTGTGTTTCAAAGCCCCCGGCTACGCTTAAATCCAATTGCTCGGCACCTCTAAAAAGGTTTCTGGTGGTTTGCGTTACCCTAACTTCAGAACCCACAAAGTTGTTTGATTTACTCGTTCCGGTTACACCAAAAGTTAACGAGTTCTTTTTTAGTGGTGTTAAATAGATATTCAGATCAAGCTCATTGTTCTTAAAACTATCAACTGGAAGAAATTCTGCCCGCACATCCTGAAAAGCACCCACGTTCACCATTCTGTTTAAAGATTGGTTGTGATCCCTACGGTTATATGGTTCTCCTTTTTGGAAAAATACTAAACGATCGAACAGCCTCGGTTTAAAGGTTTTTCTGTCATCGTAAATATTAAAATCTTTATATTCTAACGGTTTTAAACGCCTTAGAACAGTGTCTCTCCTTAAGGAGTAACTCGGGTAAATATTAATGTTTTTGATCGTATATGGTTTCAAGCCTGCATCAGGAGCAATGTCCTTCACCTTAACTGATATATTTACTAGGTTTTTGCCAATGGTGCTATCTACCTGCATAATCAGGTAATCCGGGCTGAAATAAAAGAAACCATTTTCTTTTAAATCGTTGTCAATTCGAATCCGTTCGTTTTTGTATACATCTAAATCATAATAGTCGCCTACTTTTAACAGGGTTTTGCCTTTATTATTATTAATAATTTTGGTCAATGTGCCCGTATCTGGCGGGAACGTTATGCTATTGATTTTATATCGTTCACCAGTTATTGCTGTATAAATGGCTTTTCCTTTTCTCTCTTTTACTACGGTATCGCCTGTAACCGTAGCCTGAAGATACCCTTCACTCAAAAGATAACTGGTTAATACATCGTTATTATACTTTAGCTTTACTTCACTCAACAGCACAGGTGCTTCACCTTTTTTTCTGATCCAGTTTCTTAAACCTCCCTTAGCTTTTTTCGGTTCACCGGCAAAATTATAGATGGCTAATTTCAATTTATTATTAGGCTTTGGCCGGGTTTTACTTTTTAGATCTGCCTTTACCTGCTTTTCATCATCAATTTTTCCAGAAGAATCCGGATTAATATTTACATCAGCGCCAGTATATAAAATCTGACCTGGTTTTAAAGATTTGGTACTGCTACAGCCCGCGTAAACTAAACAGGCCAATAAAAATAGGATAGGTCTAGTTAGTTTTCTCATTTTGTGCTTTCTGTTCAATGTTTCTTGTTCTTCTGTTTCTTTTCTTCTGGAATATCTCTCTGAATTTATTGTAATCTACAACAAGGGTAAATCCTAAACCTGTCTCAATAATCTGGCCCTGAACAATTACGTCGTTTTGATTTCTTCTGTATGCCCGTAACCTATATCTTCCATCTGCTGATAATGCGTATTCTACATTTACGTTTCCTGCAATATCCGTAGATTTTTCTCCAGGTGCCTGTGGACCTTCTAAAGCAAATGAGCTTCCAACGGTAACTGTTAACCGATCATTTAGTAATTTTTTAGATAATCCAATTTCAAGATCGGTTTTTTGCTGCATCGAACCTGTTGAATAATCTTCTGAAGAATTTACGCCAAAGTTAAGATCTACACCTTGAATTAAATCAGAAGTCAGGTTATTTAACTGTTCAGTTAAAAGCTTGCTTACGCTGGAACGGGCAAGTGTTGAAACCCCTCCGCCGCCGCCAGCTAAACTTTCGAAAGGATTATTGGCTATAAATCTATTCAGCGCAAGTAAAGCGAACACTTGCTTGTTCAATTCACTTTCATTTCTATTTACATTAATTAACTTAGTGTAAACTTGTCCGCCTAAAGCATTACGTTCATTCTCAGGTAAATCCAGTCTGAAAGATATAATTGGTTTTAATAATTCACCTTTCATCATTAAATAAACCTGAAATGGTAATTTCGTTCTTGCCTCGTATAAATCAGGCTGATTAAGTAGGTCGATTGGTGCAGCGTTTACTTCATATAGGGCCGTTAAGTTTACATTAGCAGAGGTAGGCTCGCCCGTCCAAACAATAGTGCTTCCTTTTACCAGTTTGAATGCTTTTTTACCTAACGGACCAACAGATAAGTTATAAGAACCATCTATCACTTCATATCGGCCAGTCATGCTTATTTTTCCACTTGGATCCATTGTGGCATTTAGGTTTGCATCACCTTTTATATTCAATGCATCGCCATTAGATGGATCTACCACCACATTAAGTTCTGCTTCTGGATCAATGCTAATCGCCGCGACAAGGTTGATTCCTTTTACCGGAGATTTACTAATACTATCTATCTTTAGCGCTTTCTGCCCATTAAATGGCGGCGCATCTGCATCAATAAACTGAACTATTCCATCCTGATCAATTATAGATGGATCGCTGGTAGGTAAGGCAAAGAAAAACCTGGTATCTTTATTTACCTTGATATTCATATTCACATCAGGCTGATTTAAATCTCCCCTAACTTTAATGTCAGTAGTGAGGAAAACCTTACCATAAATCATATCGTTATCTGCGGCAGTAGAGTTAATCACCCGGAAGTTATTCATTTTGATATCCAAACCAAAGCGATAATCCCGGTAATCAGTTGTCAATACCTTTCCATTAATGGTTGCTTTCTGGTTAAGTGAATCAATTAACGTAAAGTTATTAAATGAAATTCCCTCATTGGTGAAGGAAATCTTTTCGTTCGGCATCCTGAAATAGGAATTCACGTAGGCCACATTAATGCCGGCATTGTTGAAAGTTAAATCACCCAGGATTTTAGGAGCGGTTAGTGCCCCCTTAACCGTAAGCGCGCCAGTAAGCGTTCCGGTTCCATTTTTTAATTGCCCTGCAGATAAGCTTTCAATATTTTTCATCTCAATCTTATCAATATTTACGGTTAAATCCAGTGCACTTTGTGGCGCTGTATAGTAAAACCCATTTACACGTAAATCATGAACACCAGTTAACGCAACATTAACTTCAAAAGCATTTTGGGTATCATTATTTACGGCTAAACGCAACGTTCCCAACTGGTCTTTTTGGTAACGTAATTGGTCGATCGTTAAATTGGCCTCGAATTTAGCACTAGTCGCCAGGTCTTTCACATTTGCTGTTCCGTTCAAACGTCCGCCAACTAAAGTCGTGTCCGTTTCGGCAAACTTCGTTAAGGTCTCTAACTGGAAATCTTTAAACTCAACAGATAGTGGTGCATTTGGTTGTGTTGGATTGCTGTTAATGGATAGCGACTGACCGTTATTGCTGATCTGGAACTGATTAACCAGGATTCCTGATGAGCCAAACTGAATATAATTGTCTTGTGAAACTACCCATTTTTGATAGTCGAGTAATAGTTTCTGAGGATCTAAGGTGAATTTGTAATCTTTATTAATCGATTGGAAGTTTCCACCAATTACATATTTATCTCTTCGTTGTCTATCGCGAAGGAAAATATTTAAACCTAATAAATTGTTTGCCGCATCACCGCTGATTTCGGTATTGAAAAGTGAAACTGACGGACTTTGAAGTGCTTTAACTGTTAAAGCGTAATCTAACTTATTGTTATCATTATTAATGTTTAAAACGGTAGTATCCACTTTGAAATCGCCGTAAACAATTTGCGGGAAGTTACCTTTAACCTGCAAACTATCTTTTTGGGTATCAATCAATCCATAAAACTGGGATTGTTTAAATACAGTTAATTCAGGAACGAATTGTTTTAATAATTTAGAATCATAAACCTGAACGGCAAAACGCATTCTTTGATCCGGGATTTTCGTTACCTCGCCAAAAGCGTAATATTTGTTAATTTCATTGATGATGGCATTGCTCACTTTCGTTAACTGATACTTACCATCCAGCTTTGCTGATAAAATTTCTGATTTTAATGTTAGCAGATTTTCTGTATCTGTAGATTTAGCAAAAACAGAGATGGTATCTACATTGATTCGTTGTGCATCCTTTGCAACCTGAAGTCCTGTAATGTCAATATTTCCATTTAAATAATCTGCATCTGCTGTGGCCAGATCAACCTTTACAACACCCGCAGCACTTAAAACTGTCGGACTGAAATTTAATGCCTGAAGGTTAATTTGCTTTAAATTTAGATCTGCTCGTATAGCAGGGTATTTTCCGGCAAGGTTAACATTGGCATCCAAAGCAAAGTTTGCATTGCTATCTGGCATACTACTTTTAATGGCCACTTTCTGATTGGCATACGTACCGGCAAGTTTCAAATTGCGATAAGTATATTTATTATAAAAGGCACTTAATACCCGTGCATTGAACTTTGCGTTAATCTTTTTTGGATCCAGACCAGTACCAGCAACATCTGCTTTAACTGACACACGACCTAATTTAGGCTGCATTTTCAACAATCTACCCACGTTGAAATTATTCAGGCTAATATCTGCCTGATAACTTTCACGGCCTTTTGGTCCTTTCATACCAGCCACCACAACAGCCCCACCCATATCGGTTTGAATATTCATGTTGGTATTAAAATCTGTCATTGATCCGGTGAACTTACCTCTTGCGTTTATTACATTCGGCAGTTCGATAGATGGTGGAAGAGATTTTTTCGGAACAACAACTAAAATATCTCCCTTGGTGATATAGAGTTTTTTAATGTTCAGATCGAGATAGGTCTTATTTACATCTGGTAAACCTTTGGCCGTACCGCTAATGTCTATTTGCGTATTCTTTAACCCGGTAATTTGTAAGCGTGGAATTTTAAGGTCGTTCAAATAACCATTCACTTCAGTGTTGATTTTAATCTTTTCATTCCTGTAACTGGCAGGAATGGCATCACTAAAATAGCCTGCATCTTTAAGTCCTATAGTGGTGTTTTTTAAACTTAAAGCCATTTTAACCCGCTCCGGATGTTTAGTTAAGTCCTCCATTGAGGTGAAATTTAACTCGGTAGCGTTTTCAATATCAGTATTTGGTGTTTTTAAAACGAAATTACTCAGCTTAATCTGTTTATCGTTATAAATAGCATTACCCTTCAACTCAGTTAGTGCAAAGCCACTTTTCTCTTTTAACGATCCATTTTTTACATTGGCTTTAATTCCATCTGCACTATAACTTACATCTCCTGCGCCAAAAGTAAGTCCGCTAATTTTAAGGTGGTTGAAATCCATTCCTTTCGGAGCAGCCTTGGCACCCAGATTATCAAATTGTACATTATTATCAGCAAGGCTAATGTTTTTAATGATCAATCCTAATGAAGATTTTTCAGGAACAACGGTATCTTTAACTGTCTTCAAATCATTGCTTGCTGCTGGTTTGAAAGCGAAAAGGATATTGGATTTATTCAGTTTAGCATCTTCAACAGCATATTTACTGTTTGTTAAATCAACCTTTAAATTTACTAAGCCCAGTTCATTTATGTTGGCTATCGCTTTGGTAGTAGAGATCTGGTCATCGTAATTCACTTTCACATTATTAAAAGCGAAATTTTCTACCTCTACTAGAGGAAGCTTTCCTGTTTCTTTTTCTGTACTATCTACACTGTTGGTAAGGTGTTGCACCAGTTGCGTTAGCGGTTTCTGTTGCAGATAGCTTAAAGATGTATTATCTAAATTAAGGTTGCTGATTACATAATGCTGATTAGCCAAATCGAACGTTTTCAATTTGGTTTTAAGTGCGCCGAGATAAAGTTTTACATCATTACCAGCAACATCATCACGATAGGTAATGCCTATATCTTCGAAAGAAACTTTATCTACAGAGAATTTAAGCGTTGAGGTAGTATCCTTGTCAACTTTTTCTTCAGGTTTTTTTTGATCACTCATGAAAGCATCCACCAGGAAAGAAAAGTTAAAAGTGGTATCCGGATCAATCCGTTTTACATTTGCGCGGATATTTTTTAACTCGATGTTATTAATCTCAACAGTGTTTTTTAACAGTTTAAAAAGACTAATATCTACCGCCAATTTCTCTGCATAAAGAAGTGTATCTCCTTTTCTGTCTTCGATATAAAATTTGTTTAATACTACATCTTTCGGTAATGCAATCTTGATGCTTTCTAAACTAACCTCAGTCTTGGTTTTAGTTTTGAGATAATTAATTGCTTTTCCTTTAACAAAGTTTTGTACTGCAGGAATGTTGAGTGAGAGTGCAATACCTACAATCAGGATAATTATCGTAGCGATTACCCAAAGTAAAACTTTTAAACTTTTACGTACGTATTTATTCAAAGCGGATGGTGTTTGGTGATTTTATAATACTATAAACACGCTATCAAAATTAATTTTAATAGCGTGTTTACAAATAATACAAAAAATAACCTAAATTGTTCGCCCGCCACAAAAATTTAACATAGGCGGTTTCGTAAAATATTAAAAATGAAATTATTAAATCTGAATATAAGTTTTGAACAATACAGTGGTATCAGTGAATTGCCAGAAAACGACAAGGAACTATGTGAAAATGCGGAGCGGGCTTTAGCCACATCTTACTCTCCGTATTCCAAGTTCAGGGTGGGTACGGCTATTCGCCTGTCATCCGGAGAAATTATTTTAGGAAGTAACCAGGAGAACCTTGCTTATCCATCCGGATTGTGTGCAGAACGGGTGGCGTTGTTTGCAATTGGTTCTAATCAGCCTGATGCAATTATCGAAAGTATGGCCATTACCGCTCAAACGGATAATTTTGAAATTACTAAACCTGTTACTTCTTGTGGAGGTTGCTTACAGGTAATGGCAGAGTTCGAACGGAAGCAAACAATGCCAATTGCGGTAATTTTTTATTGTCTGAATGGCGAGATTTTAAAGGTGCCGAGTGTAAAGAGTTTGTTGCCATTTTCTTTTGTGGAAGATCGGTTAGAAAGATAAGATTTCGCTTGCTTATATTTGGTCTTTCTCCATATATGAAACGATTTTCTATCCTCTGTTTTCTGCTTGTCATTTCAGTTGTTGCACAAGCTCAAAAAGCTTTAAAACCAAAGGCTACCTATCAGATTACTTATAGCCGATCTGCTGACGGGAAACCAAAAGAAGATCGAAACCCAACAATAATTATAGTTAACGAGCAGCAGAATTTAATTACTTCGCAAAACATCCAGCGCAACGGATCGAATTATCCTTATGAGCAGAGTGTTGTTGCCAAACCAGAAAATATCTTATTTCAGATGGCTAGCTTGACTAAGCAAAGCCAGATTGCATTTGCAGATAGTTCTGCTATAGCAAAGCAGGCTTTTGAGTTTAGCAATGAAACTAAAGTGATTCTTGGCTATAACTGCAAGAAAGCAAAAACGGTGGTTAACTCGAATACCATCGAATTGTGGTATACTACCGATGCTGGTATTAAAGCAGCACCAACGGCTTTGGGGCAAAGTCTTGGGCTGGTTTTAGAACAGGTTCGTAACGGAAACAGTTATGTTACGGCTACTAAGATTGAAGAGGTCAAGAGTTATAAATTTATTGATGTAGCACATTTAAAGTTAACCGATGGTTTATCTTATAAAGACCTGTTATGGAAAAGCAGGTTTACTACGTTGAACGTTTTTAATCATGAAACGATCAATTTTATAGACAAACCACAATCAAACGATTCCATTTTCAGGTTTGCAGGTGGAACCGTGATTGCCAGGAAAGTAAAGTTCCCAGAACTGCAATCCAGGCCGAATGTTTTTGTTGATTTAACCGAGCAATCTAATGGCGATGCTTATGATCGGACAGGTTCTGTATTTATCATCCCCACTGATAAATCGCTCAGTTTAATGGACGCGTTGAAGAGTTCGGTGAAAGCTTTGCCTGTTTATAATAATGGAAATGGCAAAACCTACCAGGGGGTTATTGCAACCGCGAATTACGATCCGGTTATTGAGTTGATGCGTTTTTTTACGCCTTTTGGTGTTGGGAAATATAATAACCTCAAGCTGAAAGATAAAAATTGGGCAGAAAAAGTTTACTACAGGCAAGATGTATCAGAACTTTTTCCATTAATGAATGGCAAAGAAGTTTGGGTAGCTGTTTTTATTGGTAACTATGATAAAGGTGGCCATCGCGTATCAATGAATATTACTTTACATAAAGACAGGCAGGAGAAAGTTGAGAAAGAGGTTTTGCTGCCTTTATTTAATTCTACCAATGTAATGGAAATGGCCGGTCAGGAGTATGCTACCATGTTCAGTAGCGAAAAAGGATTGGAAGTTTCTTTTACCATTGCCAAAGATTTGAAAGACGCTAAACTGCGCTACATTACTACCGGCCATGGTGGTTGGGGTGGTGGAGATGAATTTGTACCAAAGAAAAACACCATCATTTTGGATGGCAAAGAAACGTTTGCTTTTGTGCCCTGGCGAATGGACTGTGGTTCTTACCGCTTATCTAATCCGGCATCCGGAAATTTTGAAACCGGGTTGTCTTCGTCAGATTTGAGCCGTTCGAACTGGTGCCCGGGAACCGTAACAAATCCGAACATCATTCCTTTAGGTGATTTGAAGGCAGGAACACATACGATCAAGGTCGCGATTCCAATGGGGCTTCCGGAAGGTTCGTATGCCAGTGCCTGGAATGTATCAGGTTTATTGATGGGAACGGAATAGTTTTGCGTGAGCAAATGAAATGTTCAGCGCTTGTCTTTAAGTATTAGCGCTCATATCAGGTTGCTGTCTTTCAGCGTTTTAGCTTTTTTCGAATTTACCTTTAACTATCGGCTTTGGGAAGGTTTTTTCTGGCCATCTGCACCAACTTGCCATTTAAACCTGATTGCAGCGATATCTTTTTGTAGAGTATAAATTATTATTCTTCAAAAGAGGTGCAAAACAGATTTAGCGTAAAGCAGGAAGAACATTAAAAAAAGCTAGAAATATTGCTTTCCAAATTAAAATGAGCAGCTTTTCTAACATCGAAATGTGCATAACCTCTATTCACTCGGTCACATCATTTTTCCTATATTTACGGCTGCCAATTTTTGTAAGTAAATGAGTGAAGAATTAGACCAAAACGTAAACGAAGAACACAAACATACCATAACCCCAATTAACGGTTTATACGAAAACTGGTTTCTGGATTATGCGTCTTACGTAATTCTGGATCGTGCCGTGCCGCACATTCATGATGGTTTAAAGCCCGTTCAACGCCGCATTATGCATTCATTAAAGGAAATGGATGATGGGCGTTTCAATAAAGCCGCTAACGTAATCGGAAATACAATGAAATATCACCCACATGGTGATGCCTCCATTGGCGATGCGATGGTGCAGATTGGTCAGAAAGATTTGCTGATAGACATGCAGGGGAACTGGGGCGATCCCATAACTGGCGATAGTGCAGCTGCTCCCCGTTACATCGAGGCACGTTTATCGAAGTTTGCTAACGAAGTGGTTTTTAATCCGGATACCACCGAGTGGCAGTTAAGTTACGATGGGCGGAATAACGAACCGATTACTTTACCGGTTAAATTCCCTTTGTTATTGGCACAAGGGGCAGAAGGTATTGCGGTAGGTTTGGCCACGAAAGTGATGCCGCATAATTTCAATGAACTGCTGGATGCATCCATTGAGGTGCTTAAAGATATCCGGCCAAATATAGTTCCCGATTTTTTTACCGGGGGCATGGCCGATTTTTCGAATTACAATGAAGGTCAGCGTGGTGGCAAAATCAGGGTTAGGGCAAAAATTACAGAGAAGGATAAGAAAACGCTTGTGATTACGGAAGTGCCTTATAGCACCACCACCAGCTCGGTGATTGATAGTATTCTGGCCGCTAACGATAAGGGCAAAATCAAAATCAAAAAGATTGAGGATAGTACAGCTGCTCATGTAGAGATTATTGTTCATTTGGCACCTGGTATCTCGCCTGATGTAACTATTGATGCCTTATATGCTTTCACCGCCTGCGAAGTTTCGATTTCACCAAATACTTGTATCATTCAGGATGATAAGCCACATTTTTTAAGTGTGAACGACATTCTGATTGAAAATACAAAGCATACCAAAAGATTATTAAAACGGGAATTAGAGATTCGATTGCATGAACTGCAGGAGAAAATTTTCTTTAGTTCGCTGCTTAAGATATTTATTCAGGAGGGCATGTATAAAAACCCTGAATATGAAAATTCGAGTAATTTCGATACCGTTGTTGAGGTTTTACACTTGTTGTTTGATCCTTTCAAACCTTCCCTTTATCGCGAAATTTTACCGGAGGATTTCAAAAAACTCATCGATAAGCCAATGAGTAGCATCACCCGTTTTGATGTGAAAAAGGCAGATGAGCAGATGAAAAATCTGGAAGATGAAATTAAGGTGGTTAAAAATCATTTGAGACACCTTACTGATTATACCATTGCCTGGTTTCAACGGTTGAAAGACAAGTACGGAAAAGGAAGGGAACGGAGAACCGAAATCCGCCTTTTTGATCGGGTGGAAGCATCGAAAGTAGCCCTGGCAAACGTGAAGTTATACATGAACCGTGAAGATGGTTTTATTGGTACGGGTTTACGTAAGGATGAATTTATTGCCGATTGTTCAGATATAGATGAGGTGATTGTTTTCCGTGAAGATGGAAAGTGTATGATTACCAAAGTGGCCGATAAAACCTTTGTAGGTAAGGGGATTATTCACGCTCAGGTGTTTAAAAAGAACGATGAGCGCACCATCTACAATATGATTTATAAAGATGGTGGTACCGGAACATCATACATTAAACGTTTTGCCGTTGTTGGCGTAACAAGAGATAAGGAATACGATTTAACCAAAGGAACCAAAGGTTCTAAAGTTTTATATTTCACGGCTAACCCTAACGGTGAAGCTGAAATTATTAATGTTGCACTAAAACCGCATTCAAAATTGCGTAAACTGCAATTCGATCAGGATTTTGCAGAGGTGGCAATCAAAGGTCGCGGTTCGCAAGGAAATATTATTTCAAAATTCCCGATCAAGAAGGTTACATTGAAGAGTAAAGGCGTTTCTACTTTATCAGGATTAAAGATCTGGTATGATGATTTATTAAAACGACTAAACGTTGATGGCAGAGGTAAATATCTTGGTGAATTTGATGGCGACGACCGCATTTTACAGGTTCATAAAGATGGCTATTACGAATTAAGTTCTTTTGAATTGAGCAATCACTTTGATGATGGTTTGATTCTGATTGAAAAATTTGATCCGGAGAAAGTTTTTGCAGCTGTTCATTTTGAAGGTAAAGCCCAGAATTATTTCATTAAACGTTTTGTTTTCGAGTTACAATCTGTAGGTAGAAAAACGATTTTCATTAGTGAAGAGCAGAAATCCAAGCTCTTGTTTTTAACTGCACACCCGGCAGCAAAGGTGGTTGTGGATGTATTGAAAGGTAAAACGCAAATTCCGGAGACATTAGATTTAATGCTTTCTGAATTAATTGATGTGAAAGGTTTGAAAGCGAATGGTAATCGATTATCTCCACATGAGGTGAAAAAGGTTGTATTAGAAGAACCTCAACCAGAAGTTGAAGAACTGGATGAAAACGAAGAGGGTGGAGATAATAGCGGTTTAAATGAGGTTATGGAAGTTGAGGTAGCGGAACCAGAAATTGTTGAAGACCTTGTTGAGCCTGACGCAATCGAAGACACTCCTAAGCCAGAAGTTAGCGGGGAGATAGCTGAAACACCAATGGTAGAGCCGCCGAAACCTAAGTTTGAACGCAAGATAGTGCCCGCTGTTGAAGAGATGGTTGTGCCAGAAGAAAAGTTGGTAAGCGAAAAGCCTGCTCCAGAGTCAGTTAAAGCCGTAGAAAAGACAGTTGAAGAACCTGCTGTTGTAGAAGTAGTAACTGAACAACCAATAGTTCCTGAGCAACCAAAACCTGCAACTTTGAAGAAAGAGGATTCCAAAGTGAAAGAGAAGCCAAAAGCAGCGGAAAAGCCCGCAAAGAAGGTAGATTTTGAAATCACCAATCCTAATGATATCGAGATAGATGATAAAGGCCAGCTAGGGTTGTTTTAACATAGGTTATCACTGGGAGGAGGAACAATGAAGAATCTCAATGCTATAGCTATTCCCAGACATCGATCGGTTTGGTGTCTCACGAACCGAAAACGCATAGGTATAAATTAATCTTAACCCAGTCGCTATCCTTGGAACAACAATATGCGATTAATTTGCCCGAGGTAGGTTGGAATGTAAATTCCATATAGAACAAAAACCTATCAATTTAAAACTTATATTTGCCTTACTCAAAGGGGTGCTTTCGAATGGTGCAACACCTGTTGCAATCGGAGGCTGAGATTACACCCAAAAAAGGTAGAAGACAGATGGCCATAAGGTAGATGATTTACCCTCTACTTTTAAGCCTTTAATCTTTCTACCTTAAACGACCTGATTCGGATAATGCCGACGTAGGGAAGAGGTTAAATTTACCATACTGTTTCGCCCTGAAAGCAGTTTCAATTATTTTTTATTAGTCGCAAGGCAAAATTATTTGAAATGAATTTTCAAGAGTGGTTCAGGCTTTTTTACGAACAAATTTTACATACTTCCTTTGTGGAGTGGCTGGCTGTCGGCTTTGGCGTTTCTGAAGTATTGTTAGCCAAAAAGAATAATATCTGGCTTTACCCAACAGGGATCATTTCAATCCTCTTATCCATGTTCCTCTTATTGAATGTGAAGCTTTATGCCGAAATGCTTTTGAGTATTTATTACCTGGTAATGAGTGTTTATGGATGGATTATTTGGAAAAAGCGCAAGATAGATGGCGAAAACCAAGTTTCGTGGAGTACGAATAGTGAGTTGTTAACTGCGATACTTATTTCGGTTGTAGGGTTTTTTGTGCTATTTTTTGTGTTAAAAAACCATACTGATTCTGATGTGCCCTTGCTGGATGCTTTTGTTTCATCAACTGCCTGGGCCGGCATGTGGCTTTTAGCTAAGCGTAAAATTGAAAACTGGATTTTCCTGAACATTTCAAATATCGTGGCCATCCCATTACTATTTCATAAAAAACTGCCGCTTGTGGCCTGTTTAACTACATTTCTATTTATCGTGGCCATCTTTGGCTTTTTAGATTGGAAAAATATTATTGGCAAGCGGAAACTAAGAACAGTCTAAACAGCTTCTGTAGAATAGACAACAATGTTGAGGGGTAAAAAGTCTCCATCGGGAACACATAAAGAGAACATGCAAAATACACTAATACAAACCTGGCAAGAAAAAGTAAGCAAATTTGCGGCACAATCTGAAGAGATGGGTGAGCTGCATCCTGAAATTTTAGAACTTGCTTATCAGGAAAACTGGTTTAAACTTTTTGTGCCTGAAATTTACGGCGGGGCAGGGAAAAAACTCCCTGAAATTTTAAGATTGGAAGAGGAGCTGGCAGAAGCTGATGGGAGCTTAGGGTGGACGGTTACACTTTGTGCCGGTGCCGGATGGTTCGCCGGTTTTTTAAATCCGGAACTGGCAGAAGAAATTTTTGAAGATGAAAAAGCTTGCTTCGCAGGGAGTGGTGCTGTTGGTGGGGTCGCAATAGAAACTGAAAATGGCTATCTAATCACTGGACATTGGAAATATGCCAGTGGTGCGTTACATGCTACTATATTTACTGCCAATTGTATCTTGAAAAATGGAGATGGAACCGATATCCTGGATGAGGAAGGGAATCCTGAAATCATGTCGTTCATTCTAAAAAGAGATGAAGTAACAATTCTTTCTGGCTGGTCTTACTTCGGCCTTATTGCTACAGGGAGCCATGCCTTTGAAGTAGATAATTTGCAGGTTCCAAAAAACAGGGCTTTTAAAATTAACAATGATATAGCGGTTGCAGATGAGGGTTTTGATTATCCGTTTTTGCAATTGGCAGAAACAACACTGGCGGTAAATAGCCTCGGGATGGCGCAACACTTTATCAGGTTAGTGGAAGATTCTTTTTACGCCCGTACAGGCCTTCGCAGATACAACGACAACCAGATTGCTTTCTTTAAGTCTGAATTGGGAAAATGCAAAACAGAAGTTAGTTCACTAAAAGAAGCATTCTATAAGAACTTTGATCAATCCTGGGATCAGTTGATTCAAAAAAGTTCAATAGCCGATGAGCAACTGGATGCCGTAAGTAAAGTGAGCAGGAAACTTGCGCATGCCTGCAGGCGAGCGGCAGACACACTATTCCCTTATTGCGGGTTGGAGGCTGCCAGGAAAGAATCAGAAATAAACCGGGTTTGGCGAGATCTTCATACCGCCAGTCAACATGCCTTGCTAACTTTCGAAAGCTGATACATGTTATGTTGATTTCAGGTTCGTTCTACAATCTGTGATGAAGCTTCTCTAATTTAGGCGGAATCACAAAGGTGCAAAACGGCTTGGTAGTTTTCGCAAATGGTACTTTTTTAGTATCTATTAAATATTTGGGAATAGATTTAGCGAGTGTTTTGATTTAGAGTGATTTGGATTTTATTTTCTTTAACTCTGATTGTAAATTAGTAACCGACATTTTTTCTTGCTTGCCTTTTTCAATAGCTGTTTCCTGTGTTTTAACAGCTTCCTCATAATAACCCATTCGATAGAGAATGTGTGCCAATGTATCATAATATCCTGATAATGGAGCCAGCTCTATTGATCGGCGACTCCAGAGCATTGCTTTTGAAAGGTTGTTGATATTTTTTGTTCCAATTTCGTAAAACTTCCACGCTGCATTGTTTAATTCCATTGCATAGTTGCTGGATGAAGAGGTAACAGAAAAAATAGACTGTGTGGTTACATTTTTTGCCCCAGGAAGTCTCATTAAGCTATCCATTTTCTCTTTAGATACCATCTTTACCTGCTTGTCAGGAAATGGACTTGGCATGGTAGCTTTATGATTTCTTGCTTCAATTTTTTTAATACTATCGGCGCTAACATTCATATAATGATTATCATAGAAATATAGGGCTGATCTCATATAACTGGCCGTGTCTTTTACCGTATAATAGTACCAAAGCATTTGATTGTTATAAGCTTTATCTCCCGCCCTGTAATCTCTGGTCCAGGAAGAACGTGCGAAATTCGCACCCGCCATGGCTCTGGCCGCGTTTTTCTCTTTCGCTGCCGCAATCATGGTGTTAGAAATAATCGCATTATTAACCGCTACTCTTTTTTGCAAAGGCTCATTTTTATAAAAACTATCAACCAGCTTTTTATTGTTGTAAATCAATCTATAAGCCTTGCCATCCGCGTAAGGGCCAGATTCTAAAATATAGCGGATATTGTCATAACTATCAAAATCGCTGATTTTTAAATTGTTAACGTATTTTTCAATTAAATCTGCATTGTTAGTGATCCCAATTTTCTTTCTCGAATCGATCAGTTTTTTGATAAGGCTAATATTGCTTCCATCTGCTTCGATATCTTTTTCCAGTTCTGCTATAGGCTCTTCTTTGTAAGCTGCCAAGGCATTATCCACCATTAATAGGTATTTCTTTTTATCTGTCGAATTGCCAAAATCACTGAAGAAAATTTCCTTACTCTGCCTTAAAAAAATATAGGCCGGAAAACGTTTGATATTGCCTGAACGGATTATAGACCTTATGCTTGTATCCATCATCGTTGTTTCATACACCTTGAAATTTTGTTCAATTTTCTCAATGACATCTTTTTCAGTTAATGCAGATTTGAAAACTTTCGCATTTGCTGTTAGGTCTTTCTGGGATGCTAGCTTAGGCGTATTAACGATCAGCAATACAGGTTTATCGGTTTCTGCAGATTGTGAAAGCGCTGTGCGTAAAGACTTCGATGATTTTAGGTCTTGAGCAAAACCTGAAAGCGAAATGAATAAAGCAATGATGGAAAAGATTGTTTTCATGGTTGATGAGGGTTAAATAAAGATGCAAAAAAAAGCCTGCAATCTGAAGTTGCAGGCTTAAAATATTATTGATACTGAATATATATTGGTTTCGGAGTGAGTTTCAATAACTCTTCCGGAGTTAATAGTCGTTTAGGTTCTTTCTTTAAATCGTTCTTATAAAAAAGTTTAAATCCGGTAAACTGAACGGGTTCTCCGTAAACAAAGTGACGGTAAGTACCTTTTTTCAGTTCTGGCTCGCCCCATCCATCCATATGAACTACTACTTGTACTTCAGGGCGCAATTTGATCTTATCAGCATTCGTTACCATTTTTTTTGTGAAACGGTGAAGTACAAAAACCTTTGGAGGCAAATTGTACTTTTTTACCAGATCAGCAAGATAACCGGTTACATAATTAATATCTACCGCATCATAAGTTCCAATTCTCTTTCCTGGAAGTGAGCCATCTTTCATTGAAAATTCTGGATCTATCCCCAGGTGAACGTTCGGCATCTGCAGGTATTTTTCGATATGGGGAAGTTCTGCTTTTATTGTACTCAAGGCAACCTGTAAATCAAGAAAAACAATGGTGTTTGGTTGCATCTTCGCAATGGTTAAAACAGAATCAATCTGTTTATTTCCCATACGGTTGATATATTTTTTATCTTTTCCAGGAGTTCCGCTGGCTACAGCAGCAATGTAATGTAAGCCAACCTGCACAGGAGTAGATGGATCTGCTTTCTCCCAACGCTTAACTTCTGTATTTAAATGTTGCCACATTTCTTTTGGCGCATATTCGCCTAAGGCACCCATCTTTTTTGAGTGCAGGTTTCCATAATAAACAACAATACGTTTAAATGGAAGGATTGCTCCGGCTAATGGAGTTGGCTGGTTTTTTACCGGCCATTTGCCCGTGGTATCGCCATTAGCTAATTTTTTTACTAAAGAATCATATAGTTTTGGATCAACAGGTTTCATTACGTTTGCTGCTGAATCCGTTTTCTTTTTAGTGGTGTCTGATGATGACTGGCTCACTCCGTTACCGCTTTTGCCTTCTGAATTACAGTTGGCAAACAAACTGATTGCGGCAAAACCGAGCATAATTGTGCCAGCTAAATGGGGAAATTTCATAGATATTATTAATAGTGATTAAGGTATACGCTTTTTTATGTATCTGCTTTTACGCTGAAAAGGTATGTAAATTTGGTGAATCAAACTAAATAAACTTACACATTGCAGAATTTGCCAAAAACACCTAATGGTAATTTAATGCCTGCAGTTGCCTGTAAATATAATTCACCTACTTCTAAATTTTTTACTTTTGGATAAGAGGTACGGATTAAATTTTCGACAATTACAGAAGAAAAACCCAGCGAATAAGTATTCAGAATCAGAAAATGTTCCTGCTCATCTAAGAGTTGCACTACATCTTGCATCATCTCCTGAATATGATCTTCCAGTTTCCATTTCTCCCCATTTGGGCCATGACCATATGCCGGTGGGTCTAAAATAATACCATTGTATTTTTTACCTCTTTTAAGTTCTTTTTTAACAAACTTCAAGGCATCTTCGACCATCCATCGTGTATTTTTCAGACCAGATAATTCTTGGTTTTCATTTGCCCACGTAACCACTTGTTTAATTGAATCAACATGAGTGGTTTCGGCACCAGCTGCGTTCGCAATTAATGATGCAGCACCTGTATAGGCAAAAAGATTAAGCACCTTTGGTTGCGGAGTTTTAAACTTTTTTATAGATGAGGAGATGAAATCCCAGTTTACGGCTTGTTCAGGAAAAACGCCAACGTGTTTAAACGAAGTTAAACCTAAACGAAGTTTAATGGCCACTTCGTCGTTTTTATATTCCACATGCCAACGATCAGGAATAGATTGATTTTTCTTTACCCATTCGCCAGAAGTTGCCGAACGGCCTCTGAAAGTAATGTTGGCTGTTTTTTTCCATTCCTGCTCTGATAATGTTTTCTTCCAAACGGCCTGTGGTTCAGGACGGATTAAGATCACATTTCCAAAACGTTCTAATTTTTCAAAATCCCCGCAGTCAATCAGTTCATAATCTTTCCAGTGCGTTGGGGCCAATAATTGTATCATGTATTAAGTAACTTTAAATTTGGATAATTTCTGATGTATTGATCATCAGAAATAACTGTTAGATCGTTAGCAATTGCTTGTGAGATAATCAGCCGATCAAATGGGTGTTTATGGATTAATGGAAGCTTTGAGTACACTTTGAAGTCATGCTCACCTGGCTGAAGAAATTCAATATTGTGTCGAATAAGCAAAGCATAAATTGAGGTAATATCATCTCTTAATTTAAGTTTGCCAATGTTGATTTTAATAACAATTTCCCAGATACTCACCATACTAAAATACTTTTTCAGATTCTGATTGTTAACGAGATTGATCGTTTTCTGAGGAATTTGTGGATCGCCATTGATAAAGTACAAAAATATATGTGTGTCTAATAAGAAACGCATTTACATGTATTCTTTAAGATCATCTAACGGCTCATTGAAATCTTCAGAAATATAAAGTATAGTTCCCCTCGCAGCACCGTATAAGCTTTTTGGCTCCTCAACAATTTGATGCTGATCTGTGCCTTCTTTATAAAAACTCTTCGAGTGTTTAGCCTTTAAAAAATCAATAAAATCTTCTACCTCATTTACCATCTTTTCAGGTAAGGTTTCTAATTTGTGAATGATGTTTTTTGTAGCCGTAGTCATTAAACAAATATAAGAATTTTCTTAAAACTTATCTTTTGCAGCTTTCATAAAGCGACTTGCAAAAACGAAGTCATTTAATTCCTTGATTTCGGTATGTGCGATTTCCTTGTTGCTGCCTTCCCAGAATTTTTTTCCTTCGTGCAGGAATAAAATATAATCCCCAATCCCCATCACAGAGTTCATATCGTGGGTAACTACAATCGTTGTGGTTTTGAACTCTTCTGTTAACTCCTGGATCAACTCATCAATAACGATCGATGTTTTAGGATCCAAGCCAGAATTAGGCTCATCACAAAAAAGGTATTTTGGGTTCATAGAAATGGCACGGGCAATCCCTACACGTTTTTTCATCCCGCCGGAAAGTTCTGCCGGGAATAATTTATTTTTACCGGCAAGATTTACACGCTCCAGGCAAAAATTAACACGCTCCAGCTTTTCTTTTCTTGTTTGATCAGTAAACATATTGAGTGGAAACATAATGTTATCCTCTACCGTCATACTGTCAAATAAAGCAGATCCCTGAAAAAGCATTCCAATTTCTTTACGAACCTCAATCCTTTGCTCGTATGTCATTGGCGTAAAATCACGCCCATCGTACAAAACGGACCCCGAATCTGGCTGATGTAAACCAACCATGCATTTTAATAAGGTAGTTTTACCTGAGCCTGAGCCACCAATAATTAAATTAGTAACTCCTTCTTCAAACTTACCAGAGATGCCTTTTAAAACTTCGTTTCCAGAGAATGATTTATATATGTCTTTAACTTCGATCATTACAATAACAATTGGGTAACTAAATAATCGCAAACAAGGATAGAGATACAGCTAATAACAACCGCTCTGGTACTTGCTTGTGAAACCTCTAAAGCGCCACCACGAACGTAAAAACCTTCGTATGCCGGCACCGATGTAATAATAAAACCAAAAACAAAAGCTTTTACCAAGGCAACAACGATGGTGTAAGGATTAAAATCAGTCGTAATGCCTTGAAGATATTCTGCTGGAGTAACCGCGCCAGATAATGAACCACCTAAATAACCACCAGAAATGCTTAAAAACATAGAAATGATTACCAACATGGGTACCATCGTAATTCCTGAAATGATTTTTGGAAGGATTAAATAGCCAGGCGCATTAATTCCCATAATTTCCAGGGCATCAATTTGTTCGGTTACACGCATCGAACCAATTTCAGAGGAAATCGCTGAACCAATTTTACCAGCCAAAACAATCGCACTGATGGTTGGGCTTAACTCCAGAATACTGGAATCCCGGTTTACAGACCCGATAATGGTTTTAGGAATAAAATCACTTACCAACTGGAAAGCAATTTGTAAAGTCATTACCGCACCAATAAAAGTAGAAATGATGGCGATAAGGCCCAAAGAGCCCACACCAACATAATCCATTTGTTTGGCAATTTCCTTTAAATATATTTTTAGTTTTTCCGGCCTTCTGAATACAGATTTGAGCAGCAGGATGTATCTCCCGAAATTGGTAAAATTCATTCCGTATATGTTGCTTAATTTAAATGATCAATTATATTACTACAAAGAAACGATAAAAAAGTTGGAGCGCTTTGATAATTACAAAAATATTCGTGGTTTCGAATATAAATATGGTTTTTTGTCAACAAAAATTAAACCATAAAAAATGAAAGCTTTAATCACTGGCGCAACAAAAGGCATTGGCCGGGCAGTAGCCACTAAACTTTGGAAAGAAGGATATGATTTAGTGTTGATCGCCAGAAGCGCTGAAGATTTAAAGCAACTCCAAAAAGAACTTACTGCTCCTGATAGAACAATCCTTACTTACCCTGTTGATTGTAGCATAAAAGAAGAAGTTTATCAATTCCTGAATAAAGTAAAAAATGAATTCGGCTTTATAGATGTCTTGGTGAATAACGTGGGTGCATTTATGCCAGGAAGTTTATTGGATGAAGAAGATGAAGCATTTGAAAAGCAACAGGATCTGAATGTAAATGCAACCTACTACATCAGTAAGTTTTTCGGGAAAGAGATGCGTTTGCGTCAGCAAGGTCATATTTTTAATATCTGTTCGGTGGCAAGCAAAAGTCCTGTAGAAAATGGTGGCAGTTATAGTGTAACAAAGGCAGCGATGTTTAGTCTTAATCATGTATTGCGGCAAGAGTTAGCACCACACAATGTTAAGGTAACTGCTTTTTTGCCCGGCTCCACAAAAACAGCATCATGGGAAGGAACAACAATTCCTGATGAGAAATTTGTACAACCGGCTGATATTGCAGATACGCTTTATGCCATTTTAAACTTAAGTAAAGGGGTAAACGTTGATGAGGTTTTAATCACTCCGCTCAATTTTTAAACACAAAATGAACCGCGTTATGGAAAAGAAGCTTTTTAGAAACGAACACGATAAGATGATTGCCGGGGTAGCTTCAGGACTTGCAGATTATATGCAGGTAGAGGTTACCATAATCAGATTATTATTTGTATTATCTACTATTTTTATGGCTGGGGCCGGCCTGATCGCCTATATTATTATGTGGGCAATTGTTCCGGTTAACAATGATCCCGCTTTTAGATTTTCAAAGTTTAATGATTATTTTAATAAAAACAATCCAAACAGTGCACCATTCGGTAATCCCCCGCCATTTACCGGGCCAGTAGGTTCTGGAAATGCAAACTGGACACAGCCCGTTAATGAAAATGCACAAAAAACGCCTTTTGAAACTCAACCTGATTTTAGTAGGTTTAATAAACCTAATGATACCGGACGAACGGTTACTGGTTTAGTATTACTTGTTATTGGCTGTTTCTTTTTAATGCGGGAGATGGATTTTATCCCGGATTGGTTCACCATCAGGAACTTCTTTAAGTTTATGTGGCCACTGATTTTTATTGCATTAGGTATTAGTATCATCGCAAAATCGAAAAGAAAGAATGATTGGCAGGCTTTTAAACAACAGCAAGCTGCTGAAGAAGAAAAGAAAGCAGATTTTTCTGGAGTTGTGGTAGAAAGTGAGCCTACAGTTCATCCTGATCAAACAAATAATTCAACAACAAATAACCCTCAACTATAAGTATTATGAAATTAGATAGATTAATTTGGGGTATTTTACTGCTTTTTATTGGCGGTGTACTTCTACTCGAAAACTTTGGAATAATAGATTTCTACTGGCGTAACGTCTGGGGCTTTTGGCCAATATTCTTAATTATAGGCGGTCTGAATATTTTATTTAACAAAGATAGTTCGCAAACTGGCAGTATCATTTCTATTGCTGTTTTAGTGGTAGCATTGTCATTCTTGTTTGTAAAAGGACAACAAGTTCCGGAGCACGGCTCGTGGTGGGGTAGAAATTTCAAAAAAGATGTAGATATTAATATCAACGGAGATAATGATGAAGACGATGACAATGATGGCGATAGCGTAGCAGTCAAAGAATTTAAACTATCAGAGCCCTTTGTTGCAACAGATAATACAAAGAAAACGGTCTTAAATATTTCCGGAGGAGGCATTTCGTTCAATTTAAACGGGGAAACATCAGCGTTAATAGATGCCAGTGTGAAAGGGAAAAATGGTATTTTTTCATTGAAGAAGGCAGTTACTGATAGCGCTACGGTATTAACGTTTCAGTTAGAAGATAAGCGTAAAAAATGGAATTTCAATAATGGATCAAACGATGTTGATTTTAACCTAAATAAAGAAGCCAATTGGGATGTCTTAATGAAACTTGGTGCTGGCGCTGCTAATATGGATTTCCAAGATTATAAGGTGAGAACTTTTAGATTTGATGGTGGTGCCGCTGCCCTTGATATAAAATTTGGTGACCTTTTACCTATAACAGATGTTGTTGTCAAATCTGGTGTGGCAGACGTTAAAATTAAAGTTCCAACAAATTCTGGCTGTAGAATAAAAACACAAACTGGCTTATCTGCAAAAGATTTCGAAGGCTTTGAAAAAGTTAACGAAGGACTCTACGAAACATCGAATTATAAAACATCTACCCATAAAATTTTCATCAATTTAGATGGCGGATTAAGTAACTTTGAGGTAAGTAGATATTAAAATTAGGTAGAGGGCTTAAAGGCGAAAGGTTTGAGGCTCTATATAGCTTAACCTTTTTCTATCTTTAATCCTAACGCCAAATTCTAATGAATTCTGAATATACAGTTGTGATGAATGGTAAGCCTCAAGGGCCATATAGTTTATCTCAGTTATCCGATCTGAACATCACACCAAATACATTTATTCGCAAGCCTGGAATGGATGATTATAAAGAAGCTCATGCAATTCCTGAATTGCGTGAGCTTCTTGGTTTTAAATATCAAAAGACCGCGCCTCAATATTTTGCAGCTTTCGATCAAAGGCTATTAGCCTCCGTTATTGATCATTTCATCATCTTCGGCATCTATACCGTCATCATCCTAACTAGCTACATTTTTATTGAGGGGAAAGATGAGCGAATACAGGCTTTTTTGATGCCATTCCCCATAATCTTCATTGTGAAGTTAATCTACGGAGTCTTCGCAGAAGCATCTACAACTCAAGCCACCATTGGTAAACGAATGTTAAATATAAAGGTTACAGATATGGAGGGTACCCGTGTTTCTCTCGGACGTTCATTAGGTCGTAATTTTTCTAAAATATTATCAGTAGTTCCGGTTTTCTTTGGATACCTCTATAGTTTTCTGAACAAGAAAAACCAGTGCTGGCATGATATTACTGCTGAAACATTGGTCATAAAAGATAGGTTGATTTAGGAAACGGCTAGCATCAATTTCTAATCAATAAAGTAAACCAAACATCCATAAAGGAATTTTATTGCCTATTCCAGCTTCCATATCATCAACAGCAAGATAAGCGTGCTCAACGCCAGTAAGCTGTTTTGTTGATTTTCCCTTGCCTCCAATTTCAAAAGTAAATTTGTCATCAACAAAAAAATCGCCTTTTAATGGTAAACTAATTTCATACGCTGAATTTTTAATTTGATTCATAAAAAAAGCCTCTCGAAGAGAACCTTTCTCTGTATTGTTTGGACTCAACGCAAACGATAAATTAGTGTTTTCCAGAAAAATTTTATCCGGTTTTTGTAAAGTACTAATACTTTTACCTGCTGCAGAAAGTGAATTAATTAATTTAGCGTTATTCAGGTAATACAAGTATTCCACAACCATGTTTCTGCTGATTCCTGTTTTTTCGCTTAAATTGGTAATGTTAGGTTTAAAAGGAACATTAGTTGATAAAATATAAAGTAGTTGATAAATTTTCCGAGAGTGATGCGGATTGAAACCAGCTATAAATTGTAAATCTTCTTCGATAATTAACCGGACAACTTTCTCCAAACGCAAATGATAAGTATTTAAGTTCTCTAAGAAAAAAGGATAGTAACCATGTTTTAAATATTCATTAAAGTATTGTAATGGTTTAAACTTTGAAATTAATTCATTGGCAATCTGAACATGATTTTCCAGTAAATTATCAATTGATATGACATCTATGTTCGCAACGCCAATAAAACTTAAAAATTCCCTGTAAGACAACCCGGTTAATTCATATTGTACCGCTCTTCGGCTTAAATCTGCATTTTGCCTTTCAATGTTAATAATAGATGAGCCTGTAAAAACAATTTTTAAATCTTTATAGAAATCGTATATATTTTTTATTTCTCTTGCCCAATTTGGATATTTATGCACCTCATCTATAAATAGTATTTTCCCTCCGCTCTGTCTGAATAGATTTGCAAAATCAGATAATTGATTGTCTGAAAAATAAATATCATCCATGGTAATATACATCGCCTCGTTACTTAGTCCGTAGGTTGCTTTAATGTGTTGTAGAATTAAGGTGGTTTTACCTGTTCCCCTTGCACCTAAAATACTGATAAGTCTGTTGCTCCAATCTATGTTTGTTGATAATGGCCTAACAATATCCATTGTTTGTTGCTGAACAATTAGGTTGGATTTTATCTTTAAATTTTCCATTTGCTATTAATCTGAAGCAAAATTACTTAAAATTGCTATAAATAAATAGCAAAAAACAATAAAATTGCTCTAAAAATATAGCAAAATGAGGTATTTGCTATCATTATTATTTTAACAATCTATCAATTTAACAATTAAACATTTAGCTTATCTTTGCAGTCGCATGGAAAATTTATTGGTAAAGCATGAGTTAGGTGGAGGGTATTGCAACAGTTTAACGCAGTATTCCAGGTTTTTAACTCGCGAAGTTAAAATTGGAGATATCGCCCTGGGAGGCCATAACCCAATTCGGATTCAATCGATGACGACTACCGATACTATGGATACCATCGGAACAGTTGAACAGACGATCCGCATGGTGGAATCTGGATGTGACTACGTTCGGATTACAGCACCAAGTATAAAGGAAGCCGAAAACCTATCCAATATCAAAAAAGAATTGCGCTTCCGCGGATATGATGTACCATTAATTGCTGATATCCATTTTACCCCTAATGCTGCTGAAATGGCGGCTCGAATAGTGGAAAAAGTACGCGTAAATCCAGGAAATTATGCCGATAAAAAGAAATTTGAAAATCTGGAATACACTCAGGATGCTTACACGGCTGAATTAGAAAGAATCAATAAAAAATTTATACCACTCATTAAAATCTGTAAAGAATACGGGACTGCAATGCGAATCGGAACCAATCATGGTTCGCTGTCAGACCGGATTATGAGCCATTACGGCGATACACCGCGTGGCATGGTAGAATCAGCAATGGAGTTTATGCGCATGTGTGAGGCAGAAAACTATTATAATCTGGTGATTTCCATGAAAGCAAGTAACACGCAAGTGATGGTTCAGGCTTATCGTTTGCTGGTAGAAACCATGGTTAAAGAAGGAATGAATTATCCTTTGCACCTTGGCGTAACAGAGGCTGGCGATGGAGAAGATGGACGGATTAAATCTGCGGTAGGAATTGGAACTTTGCTGGAAGATGGACTTGGCGATACCATTCGCGTTTCCTTAACAGAAGATCCAGAGTTTGAAGCTCCAGTTGCAAAAGCTTTGGCAGATCGGTACGCTTTAAGAAGTCAGAAGACGGAGGTCGGAAGTCAGAAGATTGATGGCGCAGCAACACCTCGGACTCCCGATTTTGGACTCCAGACTTATTCCCCATATTCCTATTCCCGAAGAATTACGCAATCTGTTCAACACATTGGTGATCATCATCACCCGGTGGTAATGATCGATGTTTCAAAAGAAAATCTAAAAGATCCTTATTTCTTAAATGCTGTAGGATATAATTACAGCGCCGGATTAGATAAGTATAACCTGGCCGATCAGGCGTGTGATTTAGCTTTTCTTGGTGATAATCTGCCATCTTTTTCTTTCCCCGGAAACCTGAAACAAGTTTATAATCATCAAACCTGGTTAAAGCTAAGGGATAAAAATAACTGTCATCCGCTGTTTTCTTTAGATGGATTTAGCAAAGCTGATACTAAAGATGAATTTTTGAATTTTATTGAAGTGGATGCCAACCATGCAGACATTGAGGCCATTCAGCAGTTAGACAAATCTGTGGTGTTAATCTTAAACACCTCAGCTCATCATGGGATGGCTGAACAGCGAGCCTTTTTTATTGGCTTGCAGGAAAAGAATATCCAGATCCCGGTAATTATCAAAAGAAGCTATCAGGATTTGGATGCAGATACTTTAATGCTTTACGCAGCTACAGATTTAGGCGCTTTATTTACTGATGGTTTTGGTGATGGAATCTGGATTGATGCGCAAGGCCAGAATTTAGCCTTAATCAATGCAACTAGTTTTGGGATTTTACAAGCTACGCGTACACGTATTAGTAAAACGGAATACATCTCTTGTCCAAGTTGTGGCAGAACACTTTTTGATTTACAGGAAACTACACAACTTATCCGCTCTCGTACCGATCATTTGAAAGGACTTAAAATCGGGATTATGGGTTGTATCGTAAATGGCCCCGGTGAAATGGCTGATGCTGATTATGGTTACGTAGGTACTGGCCCGGATAAAATTACCCTTTATCGCGGTCAGGAAGTAGTAAAGAAAAACGTAACTACTGCCTTCGCCTTAGATGAGTTGATTGATATTATCAAAAATGACGGTAATTGGGTAGAGAAAGTTTAATCACTTCTTAAGTTTATTTATCCTTCCACGAATAAAATCTAAATTGTGCTCATGAACCTATTGGAGTTTGAATCCATTTTTAATGAATTAAGAAAACTCTTAATTGAACAGGGATTAACAGGCGGAGCACTAATTTATAGCTATTTCCTTATCGGATCAATAAGTGTCACACTGTTTTTATTCATCACTATTTTTGTTACCCGGCAAGTATTTATCGGTGTAGTAAAAAGTGCCAAAACAAAATCAGACTGGCAGCAGGCTTTGTATGAATTCAGGGTTTTTAGGGCATTTGCTTTAATCTTTGGCGCATATATTATTTATAACGCAGTTCCTTATTTATTTATTGATTTCAAAAACTGGTTTTTCTACGCATTGATTTTTTCTAAAATCTATGTCGTACTCGCTACCTTATTTGCCATTAATGCATTTTTAAATGCATTGGTTTCCATCATGGAATCATCGCGAAAATATGCCGACAAACCCATCAGAAGTTATAAGCAGGTAGCTAAAATCGTTATTTATATTTTTGGGTTTGTATTGATTTTATCCATCATTCTCAATCAATCTTTGGTCTATATATTTGGAGGTTTTGGTGCGGTAACCGCCGTTTTTATTCTGGTTTTTCGCGATCCTATTTTAGGTTTTGTAGCTTCCGTACAAATGAGTGCTATAGATTTAGTGCGTGTTGGTGATTGGATTACCGTAGAAAAATATGGTGCCGATGGGGAAGTGACCGAGATTAACTTAACCACGATTAAGGTTAGGAACTGGGATAAAACGGTCACTATTGTACCAAGTTACGCCATTGTGAGTGAGTCTTTTAAAAACTGGCGGGCCATGGAGGAAAGTGAAGGACGGAGAATTAAACGGCACATCAATATTAAAATCTCAAGCATTAAGTTTTGTGATGAAGAGCTGATTGGCCGTCTGCAAAGCATCGATTTTTTAAAAGATTATTTGAAAGAAACACAATTGCAAATTGAGCAGTTTAATGCAGAAAATACGGTGAACCCTAATAATCTGGTAAATGGTCGCCACATGACTAACATCGGTACCTTCAGGGTTTATGCTGAGAAATATTTAGAAAGTAATCCATCCATCAATACCGACTTAACGTTTATGGTGAGGCAATTACAAGCCACTGAAAATGGATTGCCGATAGAAATTTATGTCTTCTCGAAAGAAAAAGCACTAAAGAAGTTTGAGGAAGTAGCTGCAGATATTTTTGATCACTTATTAGCTGCGGTACCATACTTTGATTTAGAAATTTTCCAAAGCCCGAGTGGAAGTGATATGCGTGGTTTTGTGAAGAGAGGAGATGATTAAATCCCCTCCCAAAGATCTATTCTCCCAAAAAGGTTAAACACTTCTCGCACACTTTAAATAACTGCGGAGGAAGCGTTTCATTTTTAAAAGGATGACTTGCTCCATAAACGTGGTTGGCACCTTCAATTTTGATTATTATACTATTTGGATTGGCATCTGCTATAAGCTGAGCGTGTTCAAAAGGTACATTTACGTCGTCATCACCGTGAACGATAAGCCAGGGAATGTTAATCCGCTTTGCCGCTTCAACGATATTTAATGTCTCTGCATTTTCTTCTAAATCTTCCAGTAGTGTTACATTCAGTGGCATTTGCTCTTTCGTTCTGGCGTTGGTTACATGGATTTTTCCTGTTTTTTTCCATTCTGCCTCCTGCTCCTTTTTCCAAAGGCTATCAAAGCTGGAGATTGCACTCCAGGTAATCAGTTTTTTAATTCTTACATCATTTGCAGCTTCAATAATGGCTAAACCCCCGCCACGACTATGGCCAATTAAGTTGACTTCGGTCTCTTTTCCATAAGCTTTTTCGATAAAATCAAGCACGGCGTTGATATCGAAAAGCTCTTTAGAAACTGTGTTATTGGCGAATGCTTCCAGATCAGTTACATCTTTAGGGTTTTCGGCAGTTACACCGTTATGGGAAAGATTGAATTTGATATAACGGTAGCCATTCGCCGCGAAATAACGGGCAACAAAATTATGTGCACCCCAATCTTTAAAGCCTTTAAAACCGTGAACAAAAAGTAAAATTGGCGTATTTGGATTTTTGTCTTCAAAAGTGATGTCGCCAATAATTAATTTTCCGTCAGCGCCAGTAAGGCTAAATTCATTTTGTATAATCATCTTTTAAGGTATTGGTGTAAAGAATAAACCAGCTTAGTCAGATTTTGTTGTGATTTATAGGAAAGCATTTGCCGATTGCTTCAATATTGGTTGCCATATGTTTAAATCTTTTTCCTGGTATAAATCCAGGCCCACCAGATAAAAAATACCTGAAAGGGGATTCTAATCCAAGCTATTAAAGGTGTAATTTCGATTTTTCCAAGCAGGAATGGTGCTTTCTGAATCATATAAATATGTGCAGGCATGAATGCCAAAAGCATTAAAATAATTAGCCATGCTGCCGCTTTCCGGGTTTGTTTAAAGAGTAACAATGTGCCTAAAATTAGCTCTAAAAAGCCAGATAGGTAAATTAAAAACTGGTGTACAGGGATCCAATCTGGCATTATCTCAGAATAACCAGCTGTTGATCTAAAATGATTTATCCCCGCCAGGATATAAAACAAAGCATAAATCCATAAAAAGAATTTATAAATCCGGGAACAATTGTCAGTGTTATGCATTTATTTAAAACCGTTCTAAATTGATGTAAATTACAGATGAATGACGATGACATCAGGCAACCGTGCTACTTTTGTATCCCGACAGTAGTTAACAACGGAACAACTTGGAATATTTAAAAGTAATAGCATTCACGCATCATCACATCGACCTGAAATCTTTAGGGAAATTAGTTATTTGTGACCAGAGTTTAGATGGTAGATTGAAGAATATTCAAAATGAACTTCCTGTTAGTGAAATTTTCTATATCGGTACTTGTAACCGGGTAGAATTTGTTTTTCTTACTAAAGAGAAAACAGATAAAGAGTTTGTAACCAGATTTCTTACAGTTTTAGATATGGGCTTGCCTCCTGAATTTATGGAGCGCTTCCTTGATAATGTTACTGTTTATGAAAATGAAGAAGCTTTTAATCACTTGTTAAGAACCTCTTGCTCTTTAGAAAGTTTGGTGGTTGGCGAAAAAGAAATTCTTCCGCAAATTCGTAAAGCTTATGAAAACTGTCGCGATGCAGGTTTTACAGGCGACTATATGAGAATGATTATGGAGCGTGTAGTTAAAACTGCGAAAGAAGTTTATACCCACACTAACATCTCTAAAAATCCTGTTTCTGTGGTTTCTTTAGCTTACCGTAAGCTTAAGGAGCTTAATGTCTCTCCTAATCCACGAGTATTAATTATTGGCGCCGGAGAAACCAATCTGAATCTTGCCAAATACCTAAGCAAACATAAATTTTCTAATTTTTCTGTATTTAATCGTACGCTTTCAAAGGCAGAATCTCTTGCAGAAGAACTTAATGGAAAAGCTTATCCCTTGTTGGCTTTAGAAAATTTTACTGAAGGCTTTGATGTCATTATTACTTGTACGGGTTCTACTGAGCCAATTATTAATGAAGCGCTTTATGCTAAATTACTTAATGGCGATAAGACGAAAAAGGTAATTGTAGATCTTGCCATTCCCAATGATGTTGCGCCTTCTGTAATTCACAATAACCCTGTTTATTATATTGAAGTAGAATCTTTAAAAGAGGTTGCGCGTAAAAATATTCAGGAGCGTTATAACGAATTGGTTCATGCTGAAGATATCATTAGTGCAAATATCACTGAGTTTTTAATGGTATTAAAGCAACGTCGGATCGAGTTGGCAATGCAGGAAGTACCCCGGAAAATCAAAGAAATTAAAAATACAGCCTTAAATGGTGTGTTTGCTGATGAAATTAGTCAAATGGATGAAACATCTCGTGAAGTGTTAGAACGGGTGATGAATTACATGGAGAAAAAATGTATCAGTGTGCCAATGGTAATGGCTAAAGAAATTCTGGTTAAACAATCCTAGTTATTTCGTGGTTTAACCGCAAAGAAAGCAAAGTTACTTCTTGCTACAAAGACTGCATACGTTAGGCGTAAACATGCCAATTAAGCCTATATTTTCTTCTATAATTTATAGAGTTGAATCAACAATTAGTTTTCACTATACTTTTGCATTTTATATCTCGGCTGTAATAAACTAATTAGTTTAAAGAAATCTTTCAGGTGTAGACTATGAAATTACAGTACTTTCATATCAATCTCCCTTCTCTGTAACCTCACTGTCTCATTTTTAAACAAATCATGGTATAAAGCAAATTTACCTTAAATTTGCAGTTGATTAAATGTTTATAGTGAAGAAATTAACCATCGGAACACGCGGTAGCGAACTAGCTTTGTGGCAGGCTAACCATATTCAAAATGAATTAGCTGCAATCGGAATTGAGGCAGAAATTAAAATTATCAAAACGCAGGGCGATAAAATCCTGAATTTGAGATTGGATAAATTGGAAGGAAAAGGTTTTTTTACCAAAGAATTGGAAGAAGAACTTTTAGCTGGAACAATTGATCTGGCAGTACATTGTTTAAAAGATTTACCTACCAATCATCCTGCCGGATTAACCATTGCTGCTATTCCTCCCCGTGAAGAGGCAACAGAATGTTTGCTGATTTTGAAGGATTGTGTTGATGTATCACAGAAGTTATCTTTGAAAAAAGGTGCGATGGTGGGTACGTCTTCAAACCGCAGGAAAGCCCAGTTATTAGGGTTGCGTTCTGATTTGGAAATTGAAGATTTACGTGGTAATGTACCCACAAGGATCCAGAAGCTTAGAGATGAGAGTTATGATGCCATTATGTTGGCTAAAGCTGGAATCAAACGTTTAGGTTTAGACGTGAGTGAGTTTCATGTAGAAGAATTAGCACCAACAGAATTCGTTCCTGCACCCGCTCAGGGTGCTTTAGCCATTCAGATCAGAGAAAATGACAGCGAACTCTTTGCAGCCCTTCAAAAACTTCATGATCCTGAAACTGCTGAACAAGTTGGCGTAGAACGTAAAGTTTTAAATCTTTTCGAAGGTGGTTGTCACATGCCTTTAGGTTGTTATTGCAAAAAAGAAGATGGTGTTTTCGAAGTATGGACATCAAAAGCTGAAACAGCAGACGATTTTCCGGAACGCCTGTTTTTACGTTCGGAAACTTCAGCTGGTTTAGCAGAAAAAATTGTTGCCAAATTTAGCAAGGAAAGAAAGAAACCAACCAAAGTCTTCATCTCGCGTGAAATTGGTGAGCATAGTTATTTCAGAAAAGCTCTGGAAAGTAAAGGCATCGAAATTGAAGGACGTTCCTTAATCCGTACGTTCCCAATCGTGACGGTTTTAGATCAATTTATCCTTAAAAATATTGATTGGGTTTTCTTCAGCAGCCGTAATAGCGTTGACTATTTCTTCAATCTTAAACCAATGCTGCCTAAAAAAACACAGTTTGGGGTAGTAGGTAGAGGTTCAGAAGATGCTTTACGTAAATTTGGCCATTTTGCTGATTTTGTTGGTGAAAGCGGCGATATTACCGAAGTTGCAGAAGATTTTGCAAAACTAGTTTCCGGAAAGAATATCTTATTTCCACGGGCGCAGGATTCTTTGCAGTCTATTCAAAAATCTTTACCGGCCGATGCCAAAATTATTGATTTACCAATTTACGAAACAGTAATCGAAGAAGACATTGATCAAAGCTATGCCGATGTGTTAATCTTTACCAGCCCATCAAATGTTGACGCTTATTTTGTAGATAACTTGCTGGAGCCTGGTCAACAGGTGATTGCTATCGGGAATTCTACAGGTAAAAAGTTTGATGAAATGGGTGTGAAGTACGCCTTGCCATATTCGCCTGATGAAATCGGCCTAACAGAGGCAGTTTTTGGAATAGAGATCAAGTAGTTTAAGCTGGAAGACTAAGTGATCTAAAGCGAAAGCAAGTTAGAATCTTTGTTCTGCGTGATAAGCAATTTTAGTGTCTCATTTAGTCATTTTACCACAACCTTGAATCTTGCTGCCTGGTAGAAGTACAAAGCATCTGCAAATGATGAAACAGATTCTTTGTTACTTATAATGACAAAAATTAAAAATAATGAAACTTCAAGTCAATATACTTGATACTAAATACTTGATACTAATAAAATAATATGTTACATCGTCCGAGAAGATTGAGGAAGAACCCGTTGGTTAGAGAGATGGTAGCCGAAACCCGACTATCGAAAGATATGTTTGTTTACCCTTATTTTGTGGTGCCAGGAACGAATGTTACGCATGCCATTGATGCCATGCCAGGTGTAAACCATTATTCTGTTGATACTTTGGTTAGTGATGTGGAAGCGGGGTTGAAAAAAGGATTAAATAAAATAATGCTTTTTGGCGTTGGCGATGAAAAATCTGCCGATGCAAAATCTGCTTATCATGATCATTCGTTAGTACCTACTGCAGTGCGCGAACTGAAGAAACAGTTTGGTGAAGATTTATACGTGATTACCGATGTTTGTGTGTGTTCTTATACCACTCATGGTCATTGTGGTATTATGGAGAACGACTATGTTCAAAATGATAAAACGGCTGAAGTAATTGCTAAAATGGCATTAACCCATGCACAGGCTGGCGCAGATATGTTTGCTCCGTCAGACATGATGGACGGGAGAATTGAAACAATGCGCAATTTGCTGGATAAAAATGGTTTTGAAAATGCGGCTATTATGAGCCATGCTACAAAATTTGCTTCAGCTTATTACGGTCCTTTTAGAGAGGCCGCAGATTGTGCACCAAGTAAAGGTGATAGAAAAGCCTATCAAATGGATTTCAGAAATCCCCTGGAAGCTTTGCGTGAAGCACAGTTAGATGAGCAGGAAGGTGCAGATGTGTTAATGGTGAAGCCAGGATTAGCATATTTAGACATCATTCAGCGTTTAAAACAAGATATCAATTTGCCAATCGCTGTTTACAACGTTTCCGGTGAATATTCAATGGTTAAAGCAGCCGCAGAGCGTGGGTGGATAGATGAACAAAAAGTAGTAATGGAAACCATGCATGCTTTTGCAAGGGCAGGAGCAAGTATCATTACCACTTACCATATTAAAGATATTTTAAATAACAACTGGCTTTAGAGGTGGATGGCGGAAGGTTTAAGGTTGAGGGTTTATATCCGTAATCTAATCCAAAGCTATTCAGTTGATAAAATCTATAAAATATTAGGAAAAAAGTTGAGGGTTTATTGGTTGCGGGTTATGCACCCAAAGCTTTACACCTTCTACCTTTCAGCCTTCAACCTTAATAAAAATGTTAGATTCATTAAAAAAGATGTTTTCAGGCAACGAAGACGATATTCCTGTAAATACCGGAAGCAAACCTGATATTTCCAGAGTTAAATCTGCAGAGTTATATGAGAAATCAAAAACGTATTTCCCAGGTGGTGTAAACTCTCCTGTTAGGGCATTCAAATCAGTTTATGGTACACCTCTTTTTATTGAGAAGGGTGATGGTTGCTATATTTGGGATGCTGATGGAAACCAGTTTATTGATTTTTGCGGAAGTTGGGGCCCTTTGATTTTAGGACACAATAATCCAAAAATTAGAGAAAAAGTTACTGAGGTGATGCAAAACGGGATGAGCTTCGGTGCACCAACAGCTTTGGAAAATGAATTGGCAGAACTGATTATTAAGAATAATCGTTTTGTAGAAAAAATTCGTTTTACCAGTTCTGGTACTGAAGCAGTAATGTCAGCAATCCGTTTGGCAAGAGGTTTCACCAGGAGGGATAAAATCATCAAATTTGAAGGTTGTTATCATGGTCATAGCGATTCCCTTTTAGTTAAAGCAGGTTCTGGTTTAGTCACTTTTGGCGAAACTTCTTCTGCCGGGGTGCCAAAATCATTTGCTGAAGAAACTATTGTAATTCCTTTAAATGATACCCATGCCATTGAACAAGCATTTGCACAGTTCAAAGATCAGGTTGCTGCGGTAATTATTGAGGGAATTCCAGCTAATAATGGACTTATTATTCAGGATGAGGAGTACATTAAGTTTTTGCGTAAAATTTGCACAGATAATGGCTCATTATTAATTTTTGATGAAGTAATTACTGGTTTTCGTGTAGGTTTTGAAGGTGCTGCTGCTTATTATGGCATCACACCAGATATTGTAACCTATGGAAAAATCATTGGCGGTGGTTTACCAGTAGGAATGTACGGTGCATCATCAGCTATTATGGCACATATCTCCCCCGATGGAGGTGTTTATCAGGCGGGTACTTTATCTGGCAATCCAGTAGCCATGGCTGCAGGTATTGCTACACTTACCGAGCTAAATAAATCAAGTTTTTATAAGGATTTAAACGCTAAAACACTCGGGTTTGTTGAAAGTATTCAACGATTTGCTACGGCTAGAAATTATAAATTCAAAGTTTTTACCGTTGGCTCTATTTTTTGGTTTGCCTTTACCGATAAAGATAAAATTCAGACAGCTGATGATATTGATGCAGGCAGCATGGAGAAATTTAAGGTGATGCACCGGGAGTTGCTAAATAGAGGAATTTATTTAGGCCCATCGGGATATGAAGTTGGGTTTGTATCTTCAGCGCACACGAAAATTGAATTAGAGAAAGCAAAGCGTGCTATATTTGAAGCTTTAGATCTAGTATTTAAGAAGTAAGGCTGATTTAATTAACCACAGTGGACATTGGGTGTTCGCAGAGAACAAAGAGGTTTGGAAAATTAAGCTATGAAGGACAATAAGTAATCTGTGTAATCTAAAAATGAGTGAAATAAAACCGAAGGAAATGAAGAAATCTATAATTATCTTTTACGCATTACTACTTTACGCCCTAATTCAACTTATTTCCTGGGGTACGCTGGTGGTGCGTTTACAGCCAAGTCGAATGACAATGATTATGGGCGAAGGCTCTGTATTTTTGTTTCTGCTTTGTATTGGCGGATATTTTCTTCATCAATCGCTAAAGCGGGAAGATAAGTTAAGAGAACAACAGCAAAACTTTTTAATGTCGATTACACACGAATTAAAATCACCGTTAGCAGCTATAAAACTTTCCATTCAAACCATTATTAAAAGAGATTTAGATAAAGTCCGTCAGGTTTCTTTATTGAATAATTCATTAAAAGACATAGAACGGCTGGATGATTTAGTCGAAAATATGCTACTGGCCACAAAAATTGAAAATCGCTCCTACACCTTTCCGAAAGAGGAATTTAACTTTTCAGAGTTGGTTTATAAAATCACTGATCGCCTTCAGGTTCACTCTTGTGGTAATGAACAGTTGATTAATGCTCAAATTCAGCCAAATTTGCAGATTATGGGTGACAAATTTGCCTTATCGTCAGTAGTGACAAATTTGATTGAAAATGCAGTTAAATATTCGAGTCCTTGTGACGAGATAAATGTGGTTCTGGATAAGCTCGAAGGGCATTTAAGGTTAAGTGTAATTGATAAAGGTCCGGGTATTTCAGATGCCGAAAAAATGTTGATATTTGATAAGTTTTACCGTGTTGGTAATGAGAATGTCAGGAAAGCGAGAGGAACAGGTTTAGGCTTGTTTATTGTGAAAGAGGTTTTACAATACCATGATGCAGATATTACAGTAAAAGACAATTTGCCTCAAGGAAGTATTTTTGAAGTAACATTTAGTTAATCTCAATTATGTCACAAAAATTAAGAATTCTATTGGTAGAAGACGAGGATCACTTGTTAGATGCTATCAAATTAAACCTCGAACTTGAGGGTTATAAAGTTCACGCCGTTAAGGATGGCAAAACCGCTCTTAAAATTTTTAAAGAAGAACGCTTCAACCTGATTATTTTAGATGTAATGCTTCCTGAAATGGATGGCTTCCAGGTTTGTGAAACCATTCGCTTGGAAAATGCTGAAGTTCCTATCATGTTTTTAACTGCTAAGAATACATCGGAAGACCGTGTTTTAGGCTTGAAAAAAGGAGCTGATGATTATTTAGTTAAGCCTTTCAATTTAGAAGAATTAATTCTTCGTGTTGGAATCTTGGTTAAACGCAGCTTAAAATCTGATGATTTAAAAGAATTAAATTCTTACAAAATCGGCGATAAAACAATCTATTTCAACTCTTTCGAATTGAAACATGATGATGGTACCATTACACCGCTTACTAAAAAAGAAACTATGTTGTTAAAGCTTTTAATTGAGCGTAAAAACGATGCAGTATCCAGAGAGCAGATTTTAGAAACAGTTTGGAATTACGATGTTTATCCATCAACCAGGACGATTGATAACTTTATTTTAACGTTCCGTAAGTATTTCGAGCCAGATCAGAAAAACCCGGTTTATTTCCACTCTATTCGTGGTGTAGGCTATAAATTTACTGATATTCATTAATGTATAACAGTCTTGGCCGTTACGTGCTGATGGCCGTTTTCTTGCTGGCAGCATTGGTTTGTATCTATTTTATCCAATACGAATTGGCAGCAGTTGCCGGTTTTCTTTTTCTATTTGTGATTTGGAGCCACTTTAGGCACAGTTCTGTTTTAATGGCTTCCAAATATTTTAAGAACAATGATTTTACTAAAGCGAGATTAATGCTGGCTGAAGTTCCAAATCCCGAAAGGCTTTCAAAAAACCGAAGGGGATATTATGAATTTATGCAGGGCAATATGGCTTTGAAAGAGGAAGATTTTGATAAAGCAGAATACCATTTTCAATTGGCAAGTCGTTTTCCGGTAGGAGGCAAAACGCAAAAGGGTTATGTATTAATCCATTTGGCAAATTTGGCTTTGAGAAAAAAGGATAAGGAAAAAGCTGAAGCTTATACAAAATTAGCAAAAGAACTTGCAGAAACAGCCCGCTCAAAAGAAATTATTACCAAGATTGAAAAGGAAATAAGTAAATTATAATATTACTATTGTCATTTTGAATAACGAAGACCGGTTTAGGAATAAAAAGGTGCTTCGTTTTTTTATTTATTTATAGCTTTGCATCATTAAAATTTTAGGCATTTATCATGCTGTCCTTAATTATGGGGTGAGCTAAATGCTGAAATAAATTCAGGCTAACGATCCTGCGATATCAAATATAAACATGAAGAATAACTTATTTTTAGACGCTGCATTTTCAAAACAAACCGAACGTCCACCAGTATGGATGATGCGTCAGGCTGGTCGTTTTATGCCGCAGTATTGGGAAATCAAAAACAAATACTCTTTCTTAGAGATGTGTAAAACCCCAGAAATTGCAGCTGATGTGACCATGTTACCTGTAGATTTATTAGATATTGATGCCGCAATTTTATTCTGTGATATATTAGTAACTGGCGAGGCCATGGGTGGTGATTTGAGTTTTACTCAAGGCATTGGTCCTAAGTTTGCAAACCCGGTAAGGAATGCACAAGATATTGAAAACCTAAATGTAGATTGCTTAGATGAGTTGCAATATGTGGCTGATGCGATTAAAGTAATCCAGCAACGTTTAAATGGAAGTATTCCGCTAATTGGATTTGCCGGGGCACCTTTTACCGTAATGAGTTATTTAATTGAAGGTGGTTCTTCCAAAGATTTTAAGTTAACCAAGCTTTTTATCCACAACCAGCCTGAATTGGCACACAAACTTTTGGCTAAAATTGCTAAAGTAACTGCTGATTATCTAAACCTTCAGATTGCTGCAGGTGTTAACGCTGTTCAGATTTTTGATAGTTGGGCACTTGCTTTATCATGGAATGATTATCAGGAATTTTCTCATCGTTATATTCAGCAAATCATCTCGAACTTAAATAGAAAAGATATTCCGGTAATTTCTTTTTGTAAAGGAAGTTCTGTTTTCGCACCGATTATGGCAGAGGCGAAACCTGATGTAATATCTGTTGACTGGAATGCAGATTTATTGAACATTAAAAATGCTTTGCCTGCGGGTATTGCGGTTCAAGGCAATTTGGATCCACATATTTTATATGCAGATAAATCAGTAATTAAAGCGCAAATCCATAAGCTGTTTGAACGTATGCGTGGAACAGAAGGATTCATCTTTAATTTAGGTCATGGTATTATGCCTGATATTCCATTTGATCATGTAAAATATGCTATCGAAGTGGTAAAGGAGTTTAGGTATTAAGGGGATAAATCCCCAAAGGGGAACTTTGAATGGTTAGTGTAAAACGTTATATTTGGGTATGGAAACACTTATTATAAACATTCCTGAAAAAAAAAGCGAATTGGTGAAACAGCTTTTAAAGGAACTTGGTGTTACTTTTAGAAAGGAACGTACTGACAAATCATCACATGTTCCCAATTCGGTTACACAAAGAACTATTGATGATGCACAAAAAGGTATTGGGATAGGGGAACCAATTAAAGATGTAACATCATATATCAGCTCCTTATAGATGTTTGTTCTAAAGCCAACTAATCAATTTGATAAAGATGTTAAGCTAATGAAGAAACGTTCTTTGAAGAACATAAACCTCATTAAAGATTTCTTATTTAAATTAGAAATTGATGGTGCCAGCGGAATTGATAAAAAGCATCATCCTCATAAATTAGTTGGAAACTATAAAGACAATTGGGAAGCCCATATTAAGCCTGATTTATTGATCATATGGTTTGAAATAACCGAAGAAAAAGAAATAATTCTGTTGAGAGTTGGAACTCATTCTGATTTATTTAAATAAAAGTGTTATTCCTTCAGAAATTCTATGATAGAAACCTTACAGCCATATTATCCATATTTTCTCTCCGTACATATTGTATTTGTAATCAGCTGGATGGCTGGCTTGTTTTATATCCTGAGCCTCTTTATCTATCATACGGAGGCAAACGAAAAATTGGAGCCTGAAAAGAGTATCCTTTTGAACCAATTTGTAAAGATGGAAACCACTTTATGGAAAATCATCTGTGCTCCCGCGATGGTGATTACAGTGCTTGCTGGTGCTTCCATGCTTACTTTACGTCCTGGATTGTTACAAGCAGATTGGATGCAGGTTAAACTTGGTTTTGTATTTGGCTTGCTGATTTATCATTTCATTTGCCGGAATATAGCTAAGAAATTGAAGTCTGGTCAATTTACGTTAACCAGTTTTCAATTAAGGTTATGGCGTGAGCTGGCAACTATTTTTATGATCGCGATTGTGTTTGTGGTCATCCTTAAAAGTGCTGTAAACTGGGTTTACGGTTTGATTGGAATTATGGGTGTTGCAATGGCGATTATGATTGCCGTTAAACTCTATAAAAATTATCGTTTGCGTAAATAATCTTAAAAACAATAAAGCTGAAAGCAAAAGCCGAATCATGTTCTTTGTTTGCTTTTCGTAAACTTGTATCCAATTTTTGATACTTGATACTCGCTACTTTATACTTTACGAAAAACTATTCTAAATTTGGGCAATAAACCCACACTCATGTTTACAATTGCCGGTTCGAAAAAAAACTTACTCGTTTTTGCCTTTTTATTTACTTCCTATTTTGCATCTGCACAGTTTAATCAATCGGCTTTTGAGAATAGAATTCGACCTGACAGTAGTTTAACCAACGAAGTTCATTTCAATTTCTATAATTTGAATTATGTTCGTAACTATGAATATACAAATGATTTTCATGATGGTTATACTTTGTATGGAACGCAATTGCAGCCACAAATCGTTTATTACGCTCATCCAAATCTTGCCATTACAGCTGGGGCATTTATTCGCAAAGATTTCGGACGGAATGGCATAACGGATGCAAAGCCATTATTCAGCCTGAAATACCATAAAAGAAATTTAACCCTGATTTTTGGGAGTTTAGAAGGTGGTATTCAGCATAAATATATTGAGCCGCTTTACAACTTTGAACGTACAATTACTACACCAATAGAATATGGAACGCAATTGTTGGTTGAACGCAAAAAATTTACCCTTGATGCCTGGATTGCATGGCAGAAAATGATTTACTCTGGCGAAGCAGCAAAAGAAGAAATAATAGGGGGTCTTTCAACAGAAACCACAATAGCAGAAAATAATGGCTGGAAATTCAGTTTCCCCGCACAGTTTTTAGCTTTTCATCAAGGCGGTCAAATTGACGTTTTAAAAGAAATTCCAATCAGTACGGTTTTTAACGGTGCTACCGGATTGAAGTTACATAAAGAAATCAATACCAATATTAAGCAGGTTTATACCGATAATTACATTGCTGTTTACAAAGATTTTTCACCTACCAAAAGAAGGGCTTATGAAGGCGGCTTTGGATTATGGTTAAATGCCGGTGTAGAAAGTAAATGGGGTAGTTTAGTGGCGTCGTACTGGAAAGGTAATAACTTCATTTCTATTAAAGGAATGCCTTTGTATGAGTCTGTTTCTAGCAACTTATATACCAACGGCTTAAAGCAAAGCAGTAGAAATATTGTATCGCTACGCTATGCGTACCAAAAAGAATTGATTCCTCATTTATACCTTGATGTTCGCTTCGAGCCGCACATTGACCTCGATCATACAGATAAACAACTGCAGTTTAACCACTCATTCTTCTTGACTTACAAACAGGACTTTAAGTTATTTAAGGTGAAAAAGGATGAAAGATAGAGGATAGAAAGATTCAGCATAAGAATGAAGTCTGGAATGTGACTGGCTAAGGTGCACTTTACTTTAGCCATCCTGTAAAAGTCTGCATTAAGCCTATATTCTTCTTAGGACTAAAAAAAACTTCATAATTACCCCCTACTTTTGCTTCCTCAATTCAAAACCCACATCTTTTTAGAATTTATTTAAATTTTATCGGTCTGATAATCAGGTTATTTTTAATAAATTTAACTTTATTTAACTTTTTTCCTCCTCTCATGCAACCATTGTTTGTAATCTGCCATCTACTCTATACAAACACACAATGAAATTGACGCGAAGCTATACGATAAACGATTTGATGGAGGGCTGCAAAGCTGGCGACCGGAAGATGCAGGAGCTGCTGTACAGGCAAACTTCATCTAAAATGTTAGTCGTTTGTATGCGTTACGCCAAAGATAGAATGGAAGCTGAGGATGTATTGCAGATGGGGTATATCAAAATCTTTCAAAAAATAAAAGAATACAGAGGGGAAGGCTCTTTTGAAGGTTGGATTAGAAGGGTAATGGTGAACACAGCAATTGAAAGTTACCGCAAAAATTTACGCAGCTTAAATGTGGTAGAGATTGATGAAGCTTATGAGCAACCATCTACCGGCTTTGATTTTGGAACATTAGGCATGCAGGATTTGATGAAAGTGATTCAAAAGTTGGCTGATGGATATAGAATGGTTTTCAATATGTATGTGATAGAAGGCTATTCGCACAAGGAAATTGGCGAAACGCTGGGTATTTCTGAAGGGGCCAGTAAATCTCAACTTTCGAGAGCCAGAGCAATATTAAAAGAAGAAATTACAAAAATGGAGGGATTTGGGTATGCAACCTATACAGGATAAAGATTTTGATCAATTATTTAAAGACCGTTTTGAAGATGCGGAAATTACACCATCAAGAGATTTATGGAGTAGCATTGAAAGCGAAATAGAACCAAAGAAAAAAAGGATCATCCCTATCTACTGGTTATCTGCAGCCGCAATTTTAATAATTGCTACAGTGGGCATTATGGTTTATCAGCAACAGGATGTTGCGCCTAAACAATACGCCAATAATGTTGCAACTAACATGAACCCGGTTATTGTTAAGCCGCAAGTAAAAGATTCTTTAGTTTCAAATACTGAGCTAACTAAGGATGTTGACAAAGCTCTCCCTGCGCACGTTAAACCTTCAACAACTCTTGTGCAAACAGCAGTAAAAGAAAATGCTAAACCAATTGAGAAGCAAAAAATCATTTCTATACCTGACATACAAAAGCAGGAAACCATGATTGCAAAAGTGGAGGAACCTAAAAAGGATATCAAAACTAAAATTGAAGAGGCCGTTTTCAAAACTAAGGAAGAAACTGTTTTAGCCGCCAATCTAAATGAAGTAATTGCAGATGAAGTTATCGACAGTAGTTATCCTGCAGAGAGAAAAGGAATCCGTAATGTTGGTGATGTAGTAAACCTGATTGTTAACACAATGGATAAGAGAAAAGATAAAGTGATTCAGTTCAGAACAGATGATGATGATTCATCTATTTCCGTAGTAAACATTGGCCCTTTTAGAATAGGAAAGAAAAGCAGAAAATAATTCAGATGAGAGGATGATAAGATTTGATAGATTCAGCCATCATGCATTCAATTAATTAGTCGTTCACTCAACATTCGTTAAAAACACAACACACTCAATATGAAACATCTAATTTTTACAACACTTTTGGTAAGCGGACTTGCCGGTGTTATGGCTCCAAGTGCTTTTGCACAACAAGACACTGTAGTTAATGATACAGTTGTGATCAAAAAAAAGGCAAAATATACAGTTAGGATTGGTGGGGGAACTTTAATCACCAAAAATTCTGACTCTTTAGACAAGGTTAAAAAGGGACGCTTTGTTGGGGGAATTACCTTTACCAGAGTTGATTTAGGCTTCTCCAGATTAATTGATAATGGAAGTTTCAACTTATCTCCAACTAATGATTTCCTGGATTACAAGGGAGGTAAAACAAGTACTTTTTCTTTTGACATCTTACAGTTTGGCTATCGTTTTAACTCTAATTTTAAAGTTTACGTGGCTGGTGGTTTCGACTGGACTTTAATTCGATTAAGAGATAATATTACAATTCAAAAAAATCAACCTACGCTAACTTATATCGATGAACCGATATTGTTCTCTAAAAATCGTTTCTCGAGTAGTTACGTACATATTCCATTAAACTTTGAATTCCGTACAAATGAAAGCAGAAAGGGAAAAAGATTCTACTTCATCTTAGGTCCAGAGGTAAGCTTCTTACTTAATGGAAAAGTGAAACAGATTAGCGATGAGCGAGGCAAAGAGAAACAATATGATAATTATCACTTTCAATCAGTACGTTACGGAGGTAGTTTCAGACTTGGTTACGGTGGATTTGGATTATTCACCAAATACTATTTCAACGATATGTTTAATACACCTGCACAAGCTGGTTTGAAAAACATGAGCTTTGGCGTAACCTTTGGCCTTAATTAAAGATAATAAAACACACAAATAGAATAAGATCCTGTTTCGGTTAGGCGGAACAGGATTTTTTATTTTACAGCTACCAAAACATCTTTTGGAAAGAGAAGAGGAATTTCGCTTAACTTAAAATCTTTAGGGTTTCTAGTAATGATCGCATCAATATTCTGTTGAGATACTGCCGAAAAGTACTGTATTGCATCTTCAAAATCTTTAAAAGATGATGCGATAGATAAATCTATAATTTTTTTTGTTACATCTATAGTTGTGAGTAATGAAGATAAATCCTTCATTATTGTAATGCAATCTTGGTGGGAAGTGCTTTTTCTTGCAATATAGTAGATGTTGGCGTAGGAAAGTGCTGAAATAAACAACTTTACCCGACCTTTCGCAGCAAAATCTAAGATTTTAGCACTATCTTCATAAAAAGGTATTCTGTAACTTATAATATCAATGATGACATTTGTGTCGACAAATAGATTTTTCATTGAGAATACTTTTCATTTATTGAATCAGAAAGAGCTGTTTTATAATCGAAATCATTGGGTAGATTAATTGAACCTGTAAGTCGTTTTACAATAGGAGAAAGCTCCTCTTCTCTACTCACTACTTCCTCCCTTTTAGTAACAGCTTTAAGATAGTTTTCAACAACAGCAGATAAACTTCTCCCTTGCTTTTCGGCATAAGCTTTTGCCTGCTTAATAACAGAATCATCTATGGTTAATGTTAACTTAGTATTCATAATCTTCTAATTATTGGCTTCACTACGGATTGATTGTAAAGATACATTGATATATTTATACGTGCAAACTTTTATCAAAACACACGTGTGATATTCTTTTTGTTTTAAACTAGAGTCTTTCTGCTTTAAGCTTTATCTTTGCCTTGTGAGCGACACTATCATCAGCGTTAAAAATTTAACCAAACAATACCACGCAGAACAATCAGGTGGAATAAAAAATATCAGCTTCGATATTACTAAAGGTGATGTTGTGGCTATTATCGGGGAAAGCGGAAGTGGAAAATCAACCTTGTTAAAATCTATCTATGGTTTATTAAAGGTTGACGAAGGCGAAATCTTTTTCGAAAATGACAAGGTAAAGGGGCCTGATGAAGAGTTAATTCCTGGTCATAAGCAAATGAAAATGGTTACCCAGGATTTTTCTTTGAATATATACGCCAAGGTTTATGATAATATTGCTTCACAATTATCTAATACTGATCTTAAATCGAAGGCTGATAAAACTTTAGCCATTATGGAACATCTGCGGATTCTTCCATTACAAAATAAAAAAATTATAGAGTTAAGCGGTGGCGAACAGCAACGCGTAGCTATTGCTAAAGCAATGGTAGCTGATACGAAAGTTTTGTTATTGGATGAACCTTTCAGTCAGGTTGATGCCTTATTGAAAAATCAACTGAGGGCGGATATTAAACGGGTCGCGGCAGAAACTGGGGTTACAGTGATCTTGGTTTCTCATGATCCCGCTGATGGATTATTCCTGGCTGATCAGCTATTGATTGTGCGCAATGGCGAACTTTTACAAACTGGTAAGCCATCCGAAATCTATCAACATCCAAAACACATTTATACGGCACAGATTTTAGGCAATGCTGTAGTATTGTCGAGGGGAGATGCAGAAAAAATTGGTTTAAAAACCTTTTCTGCAAATGTTGTTTTTTATCCGGAATGGGCAGAAATTAATAGCAACTGGAGTAGTAGACGCTTCGAAGTAAAGGATGTTTATTATAAAGGTTTTTATGACGAATTGCTATTGGAGCGCAATGGCGTAACGGTAAGAGCACTGCAATTGAATAGGGGAGAACATAAAAAAAACGACCACGTTCAATTGAACATTAGTCGTTTTTTAGAGTTTCATTAAGCTTGGTTAGTTTGCAAATTCAGAAGGGATGACTACAACTTTTACAAGTATGCGATAATTCGGTCTTACTGAACTTGATAGATTGCGGCTATCCTGAACATCAAAAGTAATACCTCCATTAAAAAGTTCATAGCTATAAACTGTGTAATTGAAAGTATAAGGTAGTTGAACATCACTATTGTCATTTGTAGGGTGGGTGAAATAAACAAGTACACCTTCATCGTCTAATGTCACTCCATCAAATTCTGCTTTATTCCAAGTAAAAGAATAGGTTCCATTAGAATTTTGAACCCACTGGTTTGGTTCAATGTATCTATTATAAGTCTTCCCTAAGGCCTGATTAACAATAGTTTCTTTCTTGCAAGATGCCAAACCTAGTGTGACAATGCAAAGCATCAAAATGGTAAATTTTTTCATATTAATTGGTTTTTATTTGTGTGTGTACTTTGCCTATTGCAAAACAACTGCCAAAAATGCTGACGAACACAATCTGGATTAATAATTGTTTATCCGATGTTACACAACAATGAAAATTGAATTAATTCCTTCATGATGAGACTATTTTTAAGAGTTTTACCCTGGTTAATTTTACTGGTGGCAGGTTACTTTTTTATCTCTAAAAAGTTTAGCATTAGTACCTCTGTTGAAAGTAAACATCAGCTTTTAGTAGAGAAAATAGAGGCTATTGGGAAACTGGAGCTGGTTCGTTACCAAATTAGTGATGTACTGGAGCATAAAAATAAAACAGATTTTTTACCTGAAGCCAGTGTGCTGCTTATTGTTAAAGCAGAAGCGGTTGGCTGTATAGACCTCACCAAAATTACTCGCGAAGATATTGAAGTTACTGCCGATACTGCTGTAGTAAATTTACCACAGCCAGAGATTTGTTATGTAAAAATTGACCACAAAAACTCGAGGGTTTACGATACTAAAATGGCTTTCTTCCGCGAAGCTGGATTAGTAGATGAGGCGTACAAAGCTGCCGAAAAACACGTTACTGCAGAAGTGAAGAAATCAAATATTTTAGCACAAACCAAAACGAATGCAACTAATGTACTTAAACCAATCATTGAGGGTTTGGGGTACAAAAATGTGAGACTGACTTTTGATTAACTAATTATGTTTTACCACCTTAGGAACCTTAGAACCTCAAGGCATTTAATATAGAATCCCCTAAGGTGTCTGAGGTGGTGTGATCATTATTTTACAAAACTTCAAGGTGGCGATTAAGAACATTCACGAATGATCCTGCTTCCAAACCAACCATGACATGAATTACAATGGTAGGTGTGAAAAAACCTAAGAACATCAAGGCATTTAATATAGAATCCTTTCAAGTGTCTGAAGTGGTGTGATCATTATTTTAAGAAATCTTCGCGTTGAGGATTAAAAATATCAACAAGTAAACCTGCTTCCAGGCAAACTACTCCATGAAAAACCATTGAAGGCGCGAAGAAAACATCACCTTCATTCAAGACCTTTTTATCATCGCCCATGGTTACTTCGAAACTTCCTTTCGCCACATAGCTTAATTGCAGATGTGGGTGATTATGGATCGTTCCCACTGCACCTTTCTCAAAATCCACTTTAACCAACATCAGGTTTTCATCGAAAGGCATTACTTTGCGCTTCACTCCAGCGCCTAATTCCTGCCAGTCTAACTCGCTGTCGGTAATTAATGTTTTGTTAGCTAAATCTTTGAAATTCATATTATATTTTTTTACCACCTTAAAGATACAAGAACATTAAAGTCATATTTTCTTATATATCTGAGGTGGTTAATTTTTTTAAATCAACAACACTTTGCGTCCCTTGCGAAATACGCTGTGTTCTTTGCAGTTAAATAGTTAAACTAAATATTCAAATAAGGTCTGGTCTTGGTTCAGTTCAATAATCTCAAATTTAAAATCTTCCATGCGTTGTAATAAACTGGCATAGTCATCTTTATTCGTCAGTTCAATTCCTACCAATGCAGGTCCGTTTTCTTTATTTGTCTTTTTAATAAATTCGAAACGGGTAATATCATCATGCGGACCTAGAACCTCATTCACAAATAATTTTAAAGCACCTGGTCTTTGAGGAAAGCGAACGATAAAATAATGTTTTAAGCCTTCAAAAAGTAAAGATTTCTCCTTAATTTCCTGCATCCGCTCAATATCATTGTTACCACCACTAATTACGCACACTATATTTTTGCCTGCAATTTGATCTTTTACCTGCTCTAAAGCAGCGATAGATAATGCACCTGCTGGTTCAACAACAATGGCATCTTCATTATAAAGCTTTAAAATTGTGGTGCAAATTTGTCCTTCGGGAATTAGGTAGGTAGAACTGAGTAGTTCTTTACAATATTTATAAGTAATCCAACCCATTCTCTTTACTGCTGCTCCATCTACAAATCGTTCTATATTTTCGACGGTTATAGGTCCGCCATTTTTAAGTGCCTCGCTTAATGAGGGTGCGCCCATGGGTTCTACACCGAAAATTTTCACAGCAGGTTTTACAGTTTGCAGGTAGGCACTAACTCCAGCAGCCAGACCACCGCCACCAACAGGTACAATGATGGCATCTAACTCAGGTAAGTCTTGAAAAATTTCCATCGCAACAGTGGCCTGCCCTTCAATTATTTTTTCATCATCAAAAGGAGGAATAAATGTTGATGATTTTTCTTCACAATAAATTAAGGCTTCTTTTAAGCAGTCATCAAAGGTGTCGCCGACTAAAATAATTTCAATGTTGTCGCCACCAAACATATTTACCTGTTTGATTTTTTGCTTAGGAGTTATTTCGGGCATAAAAATTACGCCTTTAATGTTTAACTTTTTGCAAGAATAAGCTACACCCTGCGCATGATTGCCTGCGCTGGCACATACAATGCCATTTTCTAAAGCATTTATATCCAAGGCACTTATCTTGTTATAAGCACCACGCAATTTATAGGAACGTACAATTTGTAAATCTTCTCTTTTAAGATAAATATTTGCATTGTATTTTAACGATAATCCGGCATTAAACTCAAGCGGAGTACGTTTTACAATACCTTCTAATGTTTTAAAAGCATTTTCAAAATCGAAAGTATTTTTTATTGTATCATTCATCTTTTTAATTCTAAACCCCAAAGGTGGTTTTTATTATCTGGTGTATAATATGCAAATCTCTCTGCGTTATTTTTTTTGAAAAACAGTTTGTTGCTTTTCGGTTATTGTAGCTTTTTTTTGCAATTAGTTAGTCGGGATTTGTAATCCCTTCTTTGCTAGTTGAGGATTTAAAATCCTCAGATCCTATAGTCAGGAAAATATTTCCTGACTAACGAGTGTATTCGCTTTTCTTTGTTAGTCGGGATTTGTAATCCCTTCTTTGCTAATTGAGGATTTAAAATCCTCAGCTCATATAGTCAGGAAAATATTTCCTGAATAACGAGTGTATTAGCTTTCCCTACTAGTCGGAATTTGTAATCCCGTCTTTGCTAATTGAAGATTTAAAATCCTCAGATCCTATAGTCAGGAAAACATTTCCTGACTAACGAATGTATTCGCTTTTCTGTGCTAGTCGGGATTTGTAATCCCGTCTTTGCTAATTGAGGATTAAAAATCCTCAGTTCCTATAGTCAGGAAAATATTTCCTGACTAACGAGTGTATTCGCTTTTCTATGCCAGTCGGGATTTGTAATCCAGTCTTTGCCAATTAAGGATTAAAAATCCTCAGATCCTATAGTCAGGAAAACATTTCCTGACTAACGAGTGTATTCGCTTTTCTCTGTTAGTCGGGATTTGTAATCTCGTCTTTGTTAATTGAGGATTTAAAATCCTCAGATCATATAGTCAGGAAAACATTTCCTGACTAACAAGTGTATTAGCTTTTCTCTGTTAGTCGGGATTTGTAATCCCTTCTTTGCTAATAGAGGATTAAAAATCCTCAGATCATGCAGTCAGGAAAACATTTCCTGACTAACAAGTGTATTAGCTTTTCTCTGTTAGTCGGGATTCGTAATCCCGTCTTTACTAATTGAGGATTTAATTTCCTCAGATCCTATAGTCAGGAAAGCATTTCCTTACTAACGAGTGTATTAGCTTTCCTCTGATAGTCGGGATTTGTAATCCCTTCTTTGCTATTGAGGATTTAAAATCCTCAGCTCATACAGTCAGGAAAATATTTCCTGACTAACGAGTACCTCCCTTACAAAAATTTATTAATCGCATCTAAATACGCATTTGCAGATGCTTTTACGATATCTGTGCTAAAGCCAAAACCCACAAAAGATCTCCCTTCAAAATCTACTTTCATATTCACTTTACTTACGTCATCGCTTCCACCGTGCATCGCTTGAATGGTAAATTCTTTAAGTGTAATGTCTTTATCAATAATGCTTACAATAGCATTAATCGTAGCATCTACAGGACCATTACCTTCAGCTTTTGCTTCTTTTTCAACGCCATCATACTGCAATTTAATGTTTGCAGTAGGTTTTTCCTGGTCGCCGCAAACCACCTGAAGCAAGTTTAATTTATAGCCGTTTTTGTACGATTCTGTTTCACCATCACTCATTAAGAATAATAAATCATCATCACTGATATCTTTTTTCTCGTCGGCTAAAACCAAGAAACGTTCATAAACATCATCGATATTAATTTTCTCAATATCGTAATCTAAGCGCTCTAAATGATGTTTTAAAGCATGGCGACCGCTACGGGCTGTTAAAATAATATCAGCGCTGTTTAAGCCAACGTCTTCAGGGTTAATAATTTCATAGTTTTCACGGTGCTTTAAGAATCCATCCTGATGGATACCTGAGCTATGTGCAAACGCATTTTTACCCACAATTGCTTTATTTGGCTGTACAGGCATATGCATCATTCTGCTCACCATTCCACTAATTTCCGTAAAATGTTTACTGTTGATTCCGGTATGTAGACCCAAACTGTGTGTTTTTAAAATCATCGAAACTTCTTCCAAAGCGGTATTACCAGCTCTTTCACCAATTCCGTTTATGGTACACTCAATCTGACGGGCGCCGTTAACCACACCTGCAATACTATTCGCCGTTGCCAAGCCTAAATCATTGTGACAATGTACCGAAATGATAGCCTGGTCTATGTTTTTAACATTTTCTTTTAAATAAAGAATTTTAGCGCCATATTGATCCGGCAAACAGTAACCATTCGTATCAGGAATATTAACTACCGTTGCGCCGGCAGCAATTACTGCTTCAATCATTTGCGCTAAAAATTCATTGTCAGCCCTTCCAGCATCTTCCGCATAAAACTCAATATCTTCTACAAATTTTTTGGCATATTTAACAGCTTCAACTGCTCTTTCTAAAATCTTTTCCCTGGTGCTGTTAAATTTGTATTTAATGTGCATATCAGAAGAACCAATCCCAGTATGAATACGTGGGTGTTTTGCAAACTTTAAAGATTCTGCAGCCACATCAATATCTCCCTTAATGGCCCTGGTTAGTGCGCAGATGGTCGGGTTTTTAATGGCTTTTGATAATTCTACAACACTTTGAAAATCGCCAGGGCTAGAAATCGGGAAACCAGCTTCGATAACATCAACGCCAAGTAATTCCAGTGCTTTGGCAATTTCAATTTTTTGATTGGTATCTAATTGGCAGCCTGGAACCTGTTCTCCATCGCGTAACGTGGTATCGAAAATATATACTTTATTTGGATCGTGTATCATTAGTGGTTTGTTGTTTGGTTTAACTTCTGGGATAAGAATTTCAATACCAATTTTCCCATTTCGGCAGTGCCTAAAACTTTGAATCGATTGGTGTTTTGATCGGCAATATCATGGGTTCTGAAACCTTCTTTCAAAACTTCATCGATAGTATCAACCAACAATTTAGCTTCATCTTTTAAGCCAAAGCCAATTTCGAGCATGAGTGCTGCCGATAGGATAGAAGCCAGTGGATTAGCCAGATCTTTACCCGTAATATCGTGTGCAGAACCATGAATAGGCTCAAAGAAACCCGTGCTTTCACCAACTGATGCAGAAGCCAGCATGCCCATAGAACCAGCAATTTGCGAAGCCTCATCAGTTAAGATATCTCCAAATAAATTTGCAGTTAAAACCACATCAAATTTCTTAGGATTTTTGATCATTTGCATCGCCGCATTATCAATAAACATGTGTTCTGTTTCTACATCTGGATATTGTTTTGCAATTTCCTGAACGGTTTCGCGCCATAAGCGTGAACTTTCTAAAACATTAGCCTTATCTACAGAACATAATCTTTTGCTTCGCTGTTGTGCGGCCTGATACGCTTTGTGTGCAATCCGTTCTACTTCGTAGCGGTGATAAATCATTAAATCAGAAGCTGTATTCCTGTCTTCTGAGCGTGTTTTTTCGCCGAAGTAAACGTCTCCGGTTAATTCACGAAAAAATAAAATATCTGTTCCCCTTAAAATTTCTGGTTTAATGCTCGATGCCTGAAGAAGTTCATCAAATAGTAATATTGGACGGAGGTTTGCGAATAAGCCAAGTTCCTTACGGATTTTTAATAAGCCTTGCTCAGGTCTAACCTTTAAACTCGGGTCGTTATCATATTTAGCATGGCCAATTGCACCAAATAGAATGGCATCACTATTTCTGGCTTTTTCTAAAGTTTCGTCTGGCAGTGGTTCACCCGTCACTTCAATAGCTGCATGGCCCATTAAAGCCTCATCAAACGTGAATTCATGGCCGAAAATTTCAGCAATTTTTTCTAATGCTGCTTTTCCCCATGTGGTTACTTCGGGGCCGATACCATCTCCAGGTATTACTAAAATGTTCTTCTTCATTATATTATGTATTGTCGTCATTGCAAGGTATAAAGCAATTTCATTCAGCGCGTACTACGCAAAAGATTGCTTCGTATCTTGCAAAGGACGAGTTTTGGTATGTAAACTTTCGACGACTTTTACCTCGCCTTTTTCTAATAATATTCTTTTCTCTATCGAGGTGGGCAGCTGCGATTCGAAATGACCAACGTAAATTAAAGTCATTCCGTTGCTGCACAACTCATCAACTAATTGGTTAAAATGCTGTGTTTGTGCTTGATCCAGGCCTTGACATGGCTCATCCAGGATCAGTAATTCAGGATTTTTAATAATGGTTCTGGCTAATAAAACCAGTCGTTGTTTACCTAAGGGAAGTGTGCTTAATAATTCATTTTTTGATGTAGACAATCCGAAATATTCTACCAGTTCATCTACTTGTGCACTCTTTGTATAGGGTAATTGTTGAAATAAACCTACCGTATCATAAAAGCCTGAAGCAATGCTTTGCCAAACCGTTGAACTGGCATCAAAATACCAATGAAATTCTGGAGAAATTAAACCGATGTGTTGTTTAATGTCCCAAACGCTTTCACCACTTCCACGTCTGTTGCCGAATAAATAAAGTTCATTGGCGTAAGATTGCGGATGATCGCCATTTACCAAGCTCAGCAAAGTTGATTTTCCAGAACCATTGTGGCCCTGTAATAACCATTTCTCACCAGCTTTAACTTCCCAGTTGATATTTTTTAAAACTTGCTTTTCGCCATAACTGATATTCACATTAACCATTTTTACAATGGTATCTGAAGAGAAAACAGGTGATTCCTTTAAAAAATCCGGAATCTTTTTAGTGCTTTTCTCATTTGAAACAGGTGATATTTCTTTTGAATTAAAAACTGCAATTTGCCCATCAATTATTTTCGCAAAACGATTAATTGATGCAGGGTATTCCGAATCGTTGGAAATTAAAAGTAACTGAACGCCATCTGATGACAGCTTATCTAGCTCAACATTTAGGTTTTTACGCGATGCAGCATCCAATCCTGTATAAGGTTGGTCAATAATTAACAACTGTGGCTTCAGCCATAAAGCTTTAACCAATTGTAACTTCTTATGCTCTCCGCTTGATAATTCAATCAACTGTGAACTGGCAAATGAAGAAAAATTTAAGGCTTCTAAAATGCGTTCAACCTGATCCAAATGAAGGCCTTTTTCTTTGCCATAATGTACCAATTCTGCATGTACAGTTAATGTATCTTTAGCCTGTTGACTTGTGTATCGCTGTTGATAATAAAAGTTTGCAACGCCTTCCAGGTTTTTAAATTGATACCAGCTTTCTACAAATAACACTTCTGCTGAAAGCGGGCTTTCTGCGTTAAAGTTGATTTCTGTTTCTCCAATAGCGTTTTCTAAACCAGCTATTATTTTTGCCAGCGCTGTTTTTCCACTACCGCTCTCACCGTATAAAACATAATTTTCGCCATAATTTATTGTCCAATTCAAATCCTTTAAAACCTGCTTCTGCTGGTATTTTAAGTTTAAATTTTGAATATTGACGAAACGCTCTTTCATTTAATTGTTATTTTACCGCACTTAGAAACCCACGTGTACTTAAATTGATCTTTTGCTTAAAAGCCTTAAGCCTTCAACTTTCTACACTTTATCTTTTTCAAACTCTTCTACCAAATGTTTTTGAGCGAGTATGAAATCGATATCATCATATCCATTAATCAGGCACGACTTTTTGTAAGGATTAATTTCAAAAGATTCCTGAGCATGAGTTTCGATAATGGTAACCGTCTGGTTCTCCAAATCAACTTCTAATGGCGAGGTTGCATTGCCATCAACAGCTTTAAAAATCGATGTCAGAAAATCTTCGCTTACCTGAATAGGAAGTAAGCCGTTGTTTAAGGCATTTCCTTTAAAGATATCAGCAAAGAAACTGCTGATAACAACGTCAAAACCAGCATCCTGAATGGCCCAGGCTGCATGCTCACGACTACTACCACAACCAAAGTTTTTACCTGCAACTAAAATTTTCCCGCTATAGGTTGGGTTATTCAATACGAAATCAGCTTTTGGTTGGTTATCATTTTCATAACGCCAATCGCGGAATAAGTTTTCACCGAAGCCTTCGCGGGTTGTTGCTTTCAAAAACCGGGCAGGGATTATCTGGTCGGTATCAATGTTTTCTATGTTTAAGGGCACGGTGGCCGATGTTAATTTTGTGAACTTTTTCATTTTTAATAATGATTACACAGATTAAAATGATTTCACTGATTAAGTGATTTCACTCATTAATTTCTTATTGTTTATTAGCAGCAAATACTACGAAATTGTGGTATTGATAATAGCAATTCGCATTTTGTAACCCTGCTTCCTCCAACCATTTTAACTGGTCGTTTAATGGTGCCATAATATCAACTTTAATTCGATCGAAAGCACTTTGCTTTTCATCTTCTGTTAGATTTGGACTTTGCTGGACATGATTTTTCCAGCTTTCAGTATAAACTTTTTCGGCCATTGCCGTTGCACCCAATACCTGATCGGCATTGACAAACCAGCCTCCTGCTTTTAGCGTTTTTGCTATTTTTACAAAAAGATGCTGTTTTAATTCATTCGGTAAATGGTGAATAGCCAATCCGGAAACAACCAGGTCAAAATGATTTTCCGGAAAGTCAACTGTCGCGAAATCGGCATTCAAAAAGCTAATATTCTCATTTCCTTCAAAACGTTCTTGTGCTTTTTTAAGCATATCCTGAGAAATATCTACCAGGGTGATTTTCGCGGCAGGATATTTTTCGTGAAAAAAAGCACTCATTAAACCAGTACCAGCTCCAACATCGAGGATACTTTTTACCCGTGTAACTTCTTCAGACAGGTTTAAAGCTGTATTATAAAAATCTTCAAAACAAGGAATCAGAAAACGCCTTTGCTTATCGTACTTTTCTGAGACTGCATTAAATTGATTCTGTATTTCCTGTAGTGTTTCCATTGTTTTAAAGCTTATTAGTGTTTTTTACCACCTAAGAGAACTGCACGTATTACTTAATTTTTTTGCTTTAATCTAAACCTCTATGTAATGTTCAACTGTTGGAAATGGCTCATAAAAATGATGTAATAACTCTTTCCATTTCTGATATTCAGCCGAATTTCTGAAACCTTCGGTGTGAGCCTCTAAAGTTTTCCAGTTAACAATCAGCAGATATTTATCAGCCTCTTCAATACACTTTTTTAATTGATGAGATATGTAGCCGCCCATTGAAGAAATGATTTTTTGAGCTTCGCTAAAAGCTTTTTCAAAATCAGCTGATAAACCCGGTTTTATATTTAATATGGCGAGTTCTAAAATCATCTTTTAAGTTTTCGTCACTGCTTCGCAATAACGATTAAGTGTCAGCCTTCGTTTAAGTCTTTTTGCTTTATGCTTCTTCAAGCATTTGCCTCACATCCGTAATTACACCTGTAACGGCAGCTGCTGCAGCAGTAAGTGGGCTTGCCAATAAAGTACGTGCATTCTGCCCTTGTCTACCCTCAAAGTTTCTGTTCGATGTAGATACACAATATTTGCCAGCAGGAATTTTATCTTCATTCATTCCTAAACAGGCACTGCACCCTGGCTCGCGCAATTGAAACCCAGCGGCTTCAAAAATTTTATCCAAACCTTCGTTTTTAGCTTGTTGCTCCACTTGTTTTGAGCCTGGAACAATCCAAACCGTAACATTATCTGCTTTGCGTTTATCCTTTACAAAATCTGCAACTTCACGTAAATCTTCAATGCGAGAGTTAGTACAGCTTCCGATGAAAACATAATCTACAGGTTTACCAATCAAAGATGCATCGTCATCAAATCCCATGTAATCCAGGGCTTTCTGGTAGGAAAGTTTTTCCTTTTCGGGCTGAGCATTTGTAGCAGGGATATTTTCCTGGATGCCCATGCCCATTCCAGGATTAGTTCCATAGGTAATCATGGGTGCAATATCTGCTGCATCGAAAGTTAATACACTATCAAATTTTGCATCGGCATCACTGTATAATGTTTGCCAATAGGCGAGAGCCTTATCCCATTCCGCACCTGCGGGAGCAAATTCTCTTCCTTTAATGTAATCGAAGGTAGTTTGATCGGGTGCAATTAATCCACCTCTGGCACCCATTTCGATACTCATGTTGCAAATCGTCATCCTCGCTTCCATACTTAAAGCCTCAATTGCCGAACCTGCATACTCAATAAAGTATCCGGTTCCGCCGGCGGCAGAAATCTGAGCAATGATGTATAAGATGATATCTTTAGCCCCAACACCTTTTTCAAGCGTGCCGTTTACTTCGATTTTCATCGTTTTAGGCTTCGATTGCAATAAGCACTGAGTAGCAAAAACCTGTTCCACCTGCGAGGTGCCAATACCAAAAGCAATTGCACCAAATGCGCCATGTGTAGAAGTATGGCTGTCACCGCAAACCATTGTTTTACCTGGCAAAGTAATGCCTAATTCAGGGCCAATGACGTGAACAATCCCTTGAAAAGGGTGACCCAGGCCATAAAGTTCGATCCCAAATTCTGCACAATTTTTAGTCAGCATATCCACCTGATAACGGGATAGTTCTTCTTTAATTGGCATTAATTGATTTAATGTGGGTACATTATGATCTGCAGTGGCCACTGTTTGTTTCGGGCGCAAAACAGGTAAACCTCTTTTGCGCAAGCCATCAAACGCCTGAGGAGAAGTTACCTCATGAATTAAATGTGTATCAATGTATAAAATATCAGGAAATCCTTCTTCACTTTTTACAACGTGTGCGTCCCAAATTTTTTCAACTAATGTTTTCGACATTTTCTTGGTTTTTTAAATCACGCAGATTTGTATAAACCTGCGTAATTTGGTTTTTATTTAAATTTCTCCTTTGAGAGATTAGGTGTTATGCAGTTTTAATTGCCTTCATGGCAGTCATTGCTTTACGTAACGTGGCACCAATTTTTTCCACTTCGTGAGAACGGATGGCTTCGTTAACATCAATTAATTTTCTGTTATCTACACCACCATCTTTGCCTTCATTGAAGTTTTTACCTACTAAATCAGTATCAACTTTTTTCATGAAGTCAGCTAATAAAGGTTTACAAGCCTGATCGAACAAGTAACAACCGTATTCAGCCGTATCAGAAATTACTCGGTTCATTTCGAACAATTTTTTACGTGCAATGGTATTTGCAATCAATGGTGTTTCGTGTAAAGATTCGTAATAAGCAGATTCTGGTTTGATACCTGCCTGAACCATGGTTTCGAAAGCCAATTCAACACCTGCACGAACAAATGCAACCATTAAAGTATAGTTGTCAAAATATTCCTGCTCATTGATTTTAACGTCGCCTGCAGGTGTTTTTTCAAAAGCAGTTTCACCAGTTTCCGCTCTCCAGGCTAATAAATTTTTATCGCCAGCAGCCCAGTCTTCCATCATGATGCGACTAAATTCGCCGCTCATAATATCATCCTGGTGTTTCTGGAACAACGGACGCATAATATCTTTCAATTCTTCTGAAATTTCGAAAGCTTTCACTTTAGCTACATTGCTCAAGCGATCCATCATTGCTGTGATACCACCTTGCTTTAATGCTTCTGTAATTACTTCTACTCCATATTGAACCAGTTTAGATGCATAACCAGCATCAATTCCTTTTTCTACCATTTTATCAAAAGATAAGATAGAGCCTGTTTGTAATAAACCGCAAAGAATCGTTTGCTCGCCCATTAAATCAGATTTAACCTCAGCTACAAATGATGATTTTAACACACCAGCCCTGTGGCCGCCTGTACCTACCGCATAAGCTTTAGCTTGTGCCAGGCCTTTTCCCTGAGGATCATTTTCCGGGTGAACAGCGATTAATGTTGGCACACCGAAACCACGAACATATTCTGCTCTAACCTCGCTACCCGGGCATTTAGGTGCTACCATAATTACGGTTAAATCTTTACGGATCTGCATTCCCTCTTCTACAATGTTGAAGCCGTGAGAATAAGACAATGTAGCGCCTTCTTTCATTAAAGGCATAATTGCATTCACAACTGCTGTATGTTGTTTATCTGGCGTAAGGTTAATTACCACATCAGCATTTGGGATTAATTCTTCGTAAGTGCCAACAGTGAAGTTGTTTTCAGTTGCATTTTTCCACGAATCTCTCTTGCCTTCAATAGCCTCCTTGCGCAACGTGTAGCTTACATCTAAACCACTATCTCTCAAATTTAAACCTTGGTTCAGGCCTTGTGCGCCACAACCAACAATCACTAATTTCTTGCCTTTTAGTGCGCTTACGCCGTCCAAGAATTCAGAACTGTCCATGAAATCGCAAACACCTAATTGGTTTAATTTTTCTCTAAGAGGTAATGTGTTAAAATAATTTGACATCGTTTTATTGGTTAATTTCTATTTATTTATCGGGTTATATATATTCCTTCGGGTTGATTTCGCGGATTTTATGTTATCTAGGATCTTTCATTTTTTCCTTCGGATTGATTTCACAGATGGATTGATTTCACAGATTTAATGTTTTGTCTAGTATCTTTCATTTTTTCCTTCGGATTGATTTCACAGATGGATTGATTTCACAGATTTAATGTTTTGTCTAGTATCTTTCATTTTTTCCTTCGGATTGATTTCACAGATGGATTGATTTCACAGATTTAATGTTTTATCTAGTATCTTTCATTTTTTCCTTCGGGATGATTTCACAGATCGTATCGTTCGTCTCCAATTTTAAATTTTATTTTTTTGTGCCCATGCATAGCCGTAATGCAAATTATCATGACCAATCGTAGTGATCAGTACTTCTTCTATGCTGTTCATCTGCACGCCATAGGTAGCGGTTGTAAAAGGAGTGATGTCTGCAAATTTTCCGTTTGCATAATCTTCTTTTATTTTTTCAATGCTTTTTATTGCGATGGCCTTCAATTCTGCGACTTCTTCTTCTGTTACCGCATAGGATGGCTTTGTATCCTTTTTATAATATTCATTGAATCTCACTGAAGCAGCATCTTGTAAGATACCTGTTCGAACGTAACAAAGGGTTTGTGTGCTCACTACAATATGTCCGAAATTCCAGATGATGTTATTGTTAAATCCATCAGGAATTTTGTTCAGTTGCTCAAGTGTTAACCCGTCTATTAAATCAATAAAAGACTTTCTGGAGTTGATTATAAATTCAAATATTTCGTTCATCATTTTTTATTTAACCGCAAAGACTACAAAGTTTTCTCGAAGAATGCTAAGCATTATGCTTCACCTTCAACCTTTCTAACCTCCACCTCAGTATTACATGGTGAAAATCTTTTCCCCTTTGTCTAAGAACTCATTTTCTACCAATTCTTCTCCAGGTTCGAAAGCTTCAAATTCTTTCAATTTCTCGTGGAAGCCAGCACTATCTTTAATAATGGCTACTCTCGCTGAGCGTACAAATTCGATCAGTTCATAAGGTTCTAATGCTTTTACCAGTGCATCGGTTTCTTCCCGGTGACCAGTTACGGCGAAAACCGTATAATCTTTACGAATTACTACCGCACTTGCGCCGTATTGTCTAAGCAATCGCTCCACGGTAACTTTTTCTGCAATTTCATCCGTAGAAACTTTGTATAAAGCCAGTTCCTGCCAGATAATTTCTTCATTGGTATTGAAATAAACCTTCAACACTTCTATTTGCTTCTCAATTTGACGAGCAAGCTTTCTAACTACCTCATAACTTTCTGTTATTACTATGTTAAAACGGTGAATACCATCAATTTCTGATGGCGAGGTGTTTAAACTTTCAATATTTATTTTTCTTTTAGAGAAAATGATCGCAATCCTATTTAATAAACCGATCCTATTTTCGGCATAAACCGTGATGGTATATTCTTGCTTGCCTTCGATATCGGCTTTATCTATTTTATGTTCTATGGTGTTTTCAGTACTCATTTTTGTTGGATTAAGGATGGAGGCGCAAAGACTAAAGACCTGGGTAAAATCATTATTCTTTGTTCTTTTATCTTTGTTCTTAATTACTTCAATCTAATTTCACTTACGCTCATTCCTTGCGGAACCATTGGGAAAACATTATTTTCTCTTCCAACCATTACCTCTAATAAGTAAGAGCCTTCGTGGTTAATCATCGTCTCCAGTGCTTGTCTTAAGTTTGCACGCTCTTCAACTTTATCAGCCTCAATGTAATAAGCTTTAGCTAAAGCCACGAAATCAGGACTGGTGATGTTCACAAAGGAATAGCGTTTATCGTGAAATAGCTGTTGCCATTGGCGAACCATTCCTAAAAAGCGATTATTCAAAATCAAAATCTTAACTGCGGCACCGAATTGCATAATGGTACCTAATTCCTGAGGCGTCATCTGAAAACCGCCATCGCCTATAATCGCAATTACTGTTTTATCAGGAGCACCATATTTAGCACCGATTGCTGCAGGTAAGCCAAAGCCCATAGTGCCTAAACCACCCGAAGTGATATTGCTACGGGTATTATTAAATTTCGCGTATCGGCAAGCCACCATTTGGTGTTGACCAACATCGGTCACAATCACGGCATCGCCACCACAAATTTCATTGATGTTGCGCAATACTTCGCCCATTGTCATTTCATCACTGGTTGGATACAGTTCCGGCGTAATCACCTGGTCTATTTCCTGCTGATTGTAATCTCTAAATTTTGCAAGCCAGTCTTCATGTTTTTTTGCATCTACTAAATTAGTTAATAGGGGCAGGGTTTCTTTGCAATCGCCCCATACGCCTACATCTGCTTTAACGTTTTTATCAATTTCTGCCGGATCAATATCGAGGTGAATGATCTTGGCTTGTTTCGCATATTTATCTAAACGGCCTGTTACACGGTCATCGAAGCGCATGCCGATTGCGATTAAAACATCGCATTCGTTAGTTAAAACGTTTGGACCATAGTTGCCGTGCATACCTAGCATTCCAACATTTAGCGGATGTGCAGTTGGAATGGCACTTTCACCTAAGATTGTCCAGGCGGCAGGAATTCCAGTCTTCTCGATGAAGGCTTTGAATTCTCCCTCTGCAGTTCCCAATACTACCCCTTGTCCGAATAATACAAACGGTTTTTTTGCAGCATTAATTAATGCTGCTGCCTGTTCGATGTATTCCACGCGAACCTTTGGTTTCGGTCGATAAGAGCGGATGTGATTGCATTTCACATATTCAGGAAATTCTTCAACCTGTAACTGTGCATTCTTCGTAATATCAATTAATACAGGTCCTGGTCTGCCACTTTTAGCGATATAAAAAGCTTTAGCTAAAACTTCAGGAATCTCTTTCGCATCAGTAACCTGATAATTCCATTTGGTAACTGGCGTAGTGATATTAATCACATCCGTTTCCTGGAAAGCATCAGTCCCTAAAAGATGGGCAAAAACTTGTCCGGTGATACAAACTAAGGGGGTACTGTCAATTTGTGCATCAGCCAAGCCGGTAACCAGATTCGTTGCGCCCGGTCCGCTGGTGGCAAAAACAACACCCACTTCTCCGCTGGCTCTTGCAAAACCTTGCGCCGCATGGATTCCACCCTGTTCATGACGGACCAAAATATGCTGTAATTTATCAGCGTAATCATAAAGTGCATCGTAAATGGGCATGATTGCTCCGCCAGGATAACCGAAAATGGTGCTAACACCTTCTTCAATTAATCCATTCAACAAAACCTGAGAGCCCGTTCCTTTAAATAAGGATTTAGAGGCCTCTGCTTTAGCCTCAGTTTGTTGTATTGTATCTTGTGCAGTTTCCATAATATGTTTTTACGGTTCTATTTTTCTTTAATCTTAAACCCAATCTTCTCCCTGTCTTTCCACTTCAATTGAGCAATTTTTTCATCAACTAAATTCTCCATTGCATTATAAAGTTCATTTAACTGAACATCGTGTTCACCTATCCGTTCTTTAATTTCTGTTAGTTGCTCGTTAATGCTACTTTGTTTCAGCAAAATTTTCCGAACATCTACAAACACTCTCATGATGGCAATATTCATATTAATTGCCTTTTCACTTTTCAAAACACCACTTAACATGGCTACACCTTGTTCTGTAAAGGCATAAGGCATCTTTCGGGTGCCGCCCCAACTTGAAGTCACAATTTGTGACTTCAAGTTGGGGTTATTTATCACCACCATTTGTGACTGGATACCTTCCCATTCTTTTGATGTAAGTTGAAACATAAAATCTTCAGGAAAGCGCATGATATTTCGTTTTACTGCCTGATTTAAAACTTTAGTTTCAACTTCATAAAGCGATGCTAAATCGAAATCTAGCATTACTCTTTCACCCCGAATTACATAAATTCTACTTTCTATGCTTTTAATAATTTGCATATCGTTTTCATTTAAATATTAATTTATAGTCGGGATGACTTCTTGCCTTTCTCTTCCCCCTTCAGGAGGATAGGGAATTAATATTCATCAGTTACACAGCCACTTGCGGCATCTGAAACTGTTTTGGCATACTTAAATAATACACCTTTTGTTACTTTTAATTCTGGTTGAACATATTTCGCTCTTCGCGCTGCGATAATTTCTTCGCTCACCTGAAGACTAATGATATTATTTACAGCATCAATTAAAATTGGGTCATTGTCTTCTACCAAGCCAATTAAACCACCTTTGTAAGATTCTGGAGTGATGTGCCCCACTACGAAACCATGTGTTCCGCCAGAGAAACGACCATCGGTAATTAAAGCTACAGATTTACCTAAACCAGCGCCAATAATTGCTGAAGTTGGTTTTAGCATTTCAGGCATACCCGGAGCGCCTACAGGACCAGAATTTTTAATTACAATCACATCGCCAGGTTGAACGCGACCACTGGAAATACCAGCAATTAAATCATGTTCACCATCAAATACACGTGCCGGACCTTCAAACTTCTCACCTTCTTTACCCGAAATTTTTGCTACAGATCCTTTTTCAGCTAAATTTCCATAAAGAATTTGTAAGTGACCGGTTGCTTTAATCGGGTTATTTAATTTCTGAATAATCTTCTGATCATAATCCATAATCGATTTTACATCAGCTAAATTTTCGGCCATTGTTTTGCCAGTTACGGTTAAGCAATCGCCGTGCAGTAAACCTTCATCTAACATGTATTTCAACACGGCAGGGATCCCGCCATATTGATGTAAATCTTGCATTAAATATTTTCCGCTTGGCTTAAAATCTGCCAATACAGGAGTTATATCACTCATCTTCTGGAAATCATCCTGTGTAATTTCAACACCGATGGCTTTACCCATTGCGATAAAGTGTAACACTGCGTTCGTACTTCCACCTAAAATGATAATGGAACGAATGGCATTTTCAAATGCTTTTCTCGTCATGATATCAGATGGTTTAATATCTTTCTCCAGCAAAACCTTGATGTATTTTCCAGTATCTAAACATTCTTGTTTTTTCTCTGGACTAATGGCTGGATTCGAAGAAGAGTAAGGTAAACTCATCCCTAAAGCTTCTATTGCCGATGCCATTGTATTGGCAGTATACATGCCACCACAAGCACCCGCACCCGGGCAAGTATGTTTGATAATGCCCTGATAATCTTCGTCCGATAAGTTGCCGCATATTTTCTGACCTAAGGCCTCGAATGCAGAAACAATGTTTAATTCTTCACCCTTATAATGGCCCGGAGCAATTGTACCGCCATAAACCATAATCGATGGACGATCTAAACGTGCCATCGCCATAATAGCACCAGGCATATTTTTATCACAACCTGGAATGGAAATAATCCCATCGTAATACTGACCACCACAGATGGTTTCAATACTATCGGCAATTACATCACGACTAACCAACGAGTAACGCATTCCATCAGTTCCGTTGCTCATCCCATCACTTACACCAATGGTATTAAAAACCAAGCCCACTAAATCATTTTTCCAGACCCCTGCTTTTACATCCTTCGCGAGGTCGTTAAGGTGCATATTGCAGGTGTTACCATCATAACCCATGCTTGCAATACCAACCTGAGCTTTAGCCATATCAGCATCGGTTAAGCCAATTCCATAAAGCATGGCCTGCGCTGCTGGTTGTGTAGGATCTTGTGTAAATGTTTTACTGTACTTGTTTAATTCGCTCATTGTTCAAAATGTATATTCTGGTTCTGTTAGTTATGATCTATTTTTTTACTCCGATTACGATTCCACTTGCCCAAGCCTGGGTGGTTATGTGGAAATCTGTTCTGGATTCTAAATCATTCATTAGTTGATTTACTTTTTCCTGATGACCATGTGGCCAATTGGGTTGAGGTAACATATCGTCTATGATATAAAGTCCTCCTTTGTTGAGCATCGCGATTGCTTCATCTAAAAGCAAATATTTTCCATGCCAGGTATCAGCAAATATGTAATCGTATTTATTTTTTTTATTTTTTGCCATCCATTCACCACCATCAGAAGAAACTAATGTCAAACGGTTATCCGCTTCTAAAAAGCTTTTAGCAATATTTATGTATTTTTCATTATTATCTACCGAAACCAACTTTGAATTTTCATCCATTCCATCTAGTATCCATGATGTAGACAAGCCAGTGCCAGTGCCTAATTCTAAAAAATTACCACTAGGTTTTGAACTAGCAAGCGTTCTTAATAATGAACAAGTCAACACATCAGAAGCCATATCAAATCCAGAAGCTTTTGTTGCTTCGTCAATCTGATCATAAGATTTTGGAAACTGTTGATTGACTTTTTGATTCATTGTTTAAAATGTATATTATTTTTCTGTTAGTTACAATGGTGTTTTTAGGTCTTGCTACTTGAAACCCGCTAGTTGATCCTGGCCACTAAATAATCACCTCGTAATTTACTTTCTCCAATACAAGATTTTTATAGGCCCGTTGTATGGTGTAACCGATAGATTCTCTCCACAAACTGCGGAAAACAATATCATCGATTGAAGCAATACCTGCAACCTCTGTCGCTGTTCCACACAAAAATGCGCTATCTGCACTCTTCAAGTCTTCTACCGTCAGATTTTTCTCAATGCATTCAATGTCTAAAACTGTGCAGAGTTCTTTAACTGTTGCTCTGGTAATTCCTGGTAAAATGTTGCCTACAGATGGAGTGTAAATTTTACCATCTTTTTCAATAAATATATTTGCACCGGATGCCTCGGCAACAAATCCATTCATATCAAGGAGTAAGGCCTCATCGTAACCTTTAATATTGGCGGCTGTGGTAGCTAAGATGGAGTTGATATAATTTCCGCTCAGTTTAGCCTCCATTGGCGTTGATTTTGGATTGGGTCTTTCGTAATCTGAAATGGTTAATTTTAATAATTTATTTCCTGAATAGGCATCCCAATCCCAGGCGCAAATGAAAATTGATACACCAGTGGGCTCATTCAATTTCATATTAGGGTGACAAAAAACCAAAGGACGAATGTAAGCGTCTTTAAGTTTGTTCAGTGTAAGTAATTTATAAGTTTCTTTAATGAGTTCTTGTTTATCCCACGGGAAAGGAATATTAGCCAATTTACAAGAGCGTTCTAAACGATCAAAGTGAGCGGCTGCTTTGAAAATGCGATTGCCATTGTGCGTTTTGTAAGCTCTGATTCCCTCGAAAGCAGCATAACCATAATGTAACGACTGCCCGTATAAGTCAGTGCTACTATCGGCAGCTTTTTCAAACTTCCCATCAAGGTAAATAATCGTATTAGAATTATAGTATTTCATAATACCTGTTTTGTTATTTAAAAAAAGCGTCCCGTTTGTATCGGGACGCTTTAAGTATATTTTAGTTTTTTAATTCTATTTATAAGCTACCCTATTTCTTGTCCAGTAAAATATTTAGGAGTAGGAGGTTAAGTAAAATGACAGGTAGTAACACAATGCTTCCCACAATGCTTGCAGTAGAATTAATTGTAAATGTGTTATTTGATAATGCCATTATTGCCTTATTGTTTATAAAACCAATTTAGTTTTTGGTTTATTAATATGCAAGGGAAAATGAAAAAAAATGAAATCAGAATATAATTTTAATATATAGTCTTACATCGCAATGTTATTCTGCTTGTTTGTGGATTTAGTGATTTAATGCCGACGGGTGTAGACTGAATATCAAAACGGTATACGGTATGTTTGTTATGCTTGCATTGCAAATATTATGGTTTTCTGCCTAAAATTAGTTTCTACGCTAAATTAATTTGAAAATTAACGGGTAATTTGAAATAAAAATTTAAGTCAGGGATCGTATAAATAATAGCTTACGGCATGGGCATTTATTATTTTGGCAAATTGATAATACTACTTTTCGAAAGGGATACTAAAACCGCTCGCGGTGTACCATTGCAATCTTTTGTAGTAAGTTAAATTGCGATCGTTAAGATCAGGAATGTAGCAAGTAATCCCCGAAAATGCTTTGATCGGTTTTCCAAGAAAATTTGAGGTGTTTGCCTTATACAAAATAACCTTATTTAATTGCGCGTAAATATCTTTAAGCTGATCTGGTTGCCAGTTGTGATTTAAAAAATCGCCGAAATCATAATTTGCAACAGGGAAACCTGCTGTAAAATCCAAACGCTGAACATTTTCGCTTTTAAACCGATCGCCATAAACTTTGGTTTTAAGCATGACAGATTTCATCTCAAAAGCTAATTGTGTAAGCTCACTGGTATTGATTAATGCAACTGTCGCGGATTGCCTGTCATCAGTATAACTATTATAATAATCGTAATAAGCTTGTGCAATATCCTTTAACTGGTCTGAACCTTTAAAAAGGTAAGGCGTGATATTTTGGTAAGGAAAACTTTCGGCAATGGTTTCGGCAGGCGAAGCGATAATATATTTGGCTTTATCTTTAAACTCATAAAGCACTTCTACACCACCCATGGAACAGGCGTCGAAAATAAGAAATTCCAGGTTGTTTGGTAATGCATTTTTTAAGTCTATGATATCCATTTCCTGCCCGTTATCTCGTCCAAATGATTTTGTTTTAATCATTGCATTTGCAGGAGGTGCCCAAGAGGTAGCATGAGACCATAAAATTAATCCATAGGTTTCTGCCGGATATTCGTTTTGTGCATCGTTTACCACATCCTTTAGAAATTCCGGGTCGGATGTTGCAGTACTTTGATAAGTTTTTACTGTATCGCTGACAATTCTGTTTTCATCCGGATCGTATTTTATTTTTAATAAGTATGATCGAACACTGCTTGTTTTAATGTAGACCAATAATACACCATCAATATCTTTGGCACCTTTTTCCATCCTGTTGATGCTTGTTAAGGCTTCATAACGGAGATCGTTATTTGCTTCCATATATACAAGCACCATTTTTTTTGCCTTTATTTTCTCAGAGGGGAGATCTTCCTGTTTTTTGCAGGAAAAATTTAAGGTGGTAACAATGAGGAAAGATAAGATGAGCAGCAAGCGTTTATGGATAATCATGGCAGGTTATTTCAGCCACAAATTAATTAATTTTCTGTTTCGTGTGCTTAAAGGTTACTTTTCAGTTTTCACTTTCCGTTTGCTGTTTATTTTTTTCGCTAACGATTTCACCACAAACGATGACTTTAAATTTGAATCATGATAAGGCTTTAAATTATTAAAGGTTTGCAGTAGAGAACATTGTATAATTATTCGACTCATTAAAGGCAGTTTTTAACTTAAATAGTACTGCTCGCGTCTACTAATTACAATGTTAACTGATAATTATAGTTTCACTTTATTTAGCCAAAACCTTAACAAATTCTTCTTTTTAGCTTAACCAAAAGCCTTTCTTACAGACCGTTCTTTGTGATATTATTTAACAAATCATCTTCTTACCGGGATGTTCAAGTCATCCAAAATCACTTAACGCAATCTTTCTCTCCGCAAATCTTGGAGACTTCCAGTTTCAAATCAATCAATCCTTAACATAATCACAAATTAATGAAAATTAAAAATTTACAATTTGCTTCAATTGTTGCGCTCGTACTTTTTGCAACAGCTTGTAAAAAAGACAACCCAAAAGATCCGGAGGTAATAATTGATAACCGAACAGCAGTTCGTTTTTCTTCTTCTATTGAGGGACAGATTAAAACGAAGGCTACCGATAATAAGTGGGATGCCAATGATGTAATTGGTGTTTTCATGAAAACGGGAACGGGTTTTACCAATGTGGTTTCGGCAAACAAATCTTATACTACCAATGGAGATGGTGAATTTAAACCATCGGCATTAGATCAATCTTTATTTTATCCAGAAAACGGAAGTGCGGTAGATTTTGTCGCTTATTATCCATTTAAGCAAGCAGTTTCAGCGAATAGTTATGCTGTAGATATTGAGAATCAAAGCAATCAAGGTGCAATTGATTTAATGTATGCCAACAATGCAACTGGCTTGAGCAAAACCAGCACCAATACTAATCTTGTTTTTTCGCACCAATTATCGAAAATTGAAATCACTGTTAAAAATGGTGCCGGTGTTACAGATTTAAATGGACTTTCTACCAGCATTACAGGTGTAAAATCTAAAGCCGACTTCGATTTGGCCAGTGGAGTTATCGCCGTGCAAGATCAGAAAACTACTATTTTAGCTAAAACTGGTATTAAAGATATCACGGTAGTATCTGAAGCGATTTTGATTCCAACCACAGATGAAACCAACACTAAGGTGGTATTTGCCATCGGCACAAAAACTTTTACTTGGAGTTTACCTGCTAATACTAAGTTCGAAAAGGGAAAAAAATACAGTTATGAAATTGAACTAAAAGGTGAAGGAGGCGGAAGCACAGGCATTGCAGCTGCCTTGAAAGCCGTAATTACGAACTGGAATGCAGTACCTTCTGGTTCATATAGTCTTGATCAGGAAACCGTAATTAATCCGCCGGCACAATATGGTTATATGGAAACACCCATTGTTAACACAGATAATAACACATTATATGTTGCACATGGCTTTCCAGGTAGAACTGGCGTAAGAAACTATTCGATGTTATATGATAAAAGGTATAAAATGGCCTATTGGGTAGCTTATCCACTGCATGCTTCTTATATTGGAAGTTCTGGTCGTACGGATGCCTGGGCATTTGATCCGGCAATTTCTTCCAGCGATCAGGTAAACTTAAGTAGTTCATTTGGGAATGGATACGATCGTGGTCACCAGATTCCAAGTGGAGACCGTACTGCTACAAGAGAATTAAATGCAACCACTTTTTATTATTCTAACATGACTGCCCAGGTTTCCTCTATGAACCAGGGAATCTGGAATAACCTGGAGCAACAGGTAAGAACATGGACTGCGCAAAGCGATACGCTTTATGTGGTTACAGGGGCAGGAATTACTACCGCTACTGATCAAAATATTACCTATTTAAAAGGATCGGCTATTCCAAAATATTACTATAAAGCGCTTGCCATGAAAAAGGGCAACACCTATTATACTATCGCTTTTAAAATTAATAACCAGGTTATTCCTTCATCAACCAATTATAATTCTTATCGCATTAGTGTAAGCGAGATTGAAAAAGAAACAGGCTATACTTTTTTCCCTAAACTATCTGAAACAGTTAAAGGCACTATTGATAACAATATCTGGAAATAAAATCTACTAAATAACGAACATGAAAAATCAAAACATTTTATTTGCAACAGCAATCACGCTGTTTGTAATGAGCAGCTCTTGTAAAAAAGACAGCCCAACTGAACCTACAAACCCTGAAAGCAGCACCGCTGTTAAATTTTCTTCGAGTATAAATGGTCAGATCAAAACCAAGGCCGTTAACGATACCTGGGAGGCCAATGATGCCATCGGTGTTTTTATGAAAACTGGCAGTGGTTTATCCAACGTTGTTGCTGCCAATAAAAATTATAAAACAACTGGTAATGGCGAGTTTACGGCATCAGCTACAGATCAAACCCTGTATTATCCTGAAAATGGCAGTACAGTAGATTTTCTTGCTTACTATCCTTTTAAGCAATCGCTTACTAATAATATTTATGCTGTAGATTTGAGTAATCAAAATAGCCAAAGTGCTATTGATTTATTGTATTCGAACAACGCAACTGCTTTAAGCAAAACCAGTACGGCTGCTAACCTGGTATTTACCCACCAATTGGCTAAAATAGAATTTACGGTAAAAAATGGAGCTGGTGTGGCAGATTTAAATAATCTAACAACAATGGTTGCGGGTTTAAATTCCAAAGCAGATTTCGATTTGGCAACCGGTATTTTAAGTAATCAAAGTCAGGCTAATGATTTAACTGCAAAAACGGCAACTAGAAATGCAGCAGTGGTATCTGAATTAATTGTACTTCCGGTAGCAGATGCTTCTGGTAAACAAGTAACCTTTACCTTACCTGCCGGAAAATTCAAACTTACTTTGCCGGCGAACACAAAATTTGAGCAAGGTAAAAAATACAGCTATGAAATTGAATTAAAGAACGATGCTACGGCTACACCTGTAGCAGTAGCGCTTTCCGCAACAATTACAAACTGGACAAACGTACCATCAGGCTCCTATACTGTTGATCAAGACCAAGTGGTAGTTACGCCACCAGTAGGCGTGGAGACTGTACTTTACACCGAAACTTTTGGTACGGGAGCTATCCCTGCAACTAAGCCGAAAATTGGCACTTACACCAATTATGATAACAAGGGTTTAACTTTTAGCGATAGTTTTGGTAATGCAGATTTAAGAACCATCTCCAGTTATGGCGATGGTACCAACGCTCATGTTTGGTTGCCGGCAACTAAAGATGCATCTGTTGTGATCGCTAATCTAAACGTTTCCGGTTTCACTAAATTGAAAATCAAATATGATTTAGCAGCGAACATTACCGGATCTGCAGCTACCGGCAATCTAAACGTAATTAAAGTAAAAGTGAATGGTATTGATGTTCCGGTGAGTAGCCAGCCAATTGCAGGTACGCCAGATCAGAATAAGTTTTACACTTTGGAACTCGCAAATATTCCGGCACTTGCAAGTAATACCATCGAATTTTCGAGTGTAGCAGCGACTAATACTTATGGCATCCGTTTAGATAATGTGGTGATTATCGGCGTAAATTAATTAAATTCAATTCATTGAAAATCCGTTTTGCTACAAGCGAAACGGATTTTTTTATTTAAGAACGATCTGAAAAAGAAATGCTGATTGAATTTCCAACAACAGCAGAGCGGAAATATTTACACAAAAAAAGCCCTTCAGATTTCTCTCAAGGGCTCTTTGTGTAATTTATATGATTATGCAATACCTTCTGCCAAAACCACTATTTTATTATGAATGGCTTCAACAACACCACCTTTAATAAAAAAGCGTTGTTCGTCGATTTTGTTTGCTTTAATAATCACTTCTCCATCTTCCAAAGTTGAAATGATTGGCGCATGGTCTTTCAAAATCTGAAAAGAACCTAAAGTACCAGGAACCGTAACGCCTGTTACCTCGCCTTCGAAAACTTTTTTATCTGGAGTTAATATTTCTAAATTCATTCTTTTTAGATTTAAGTATCAAGTAACTAGTATCAAGTAGCAAGATTCTGTTTGTAGTCCTGATACTTAATACTCAAATCTTGATGCTAATTCGCTTCTGCTAATAATTTTTTACCTTTTTCGATGGCATCTTCAATGCTACCAACTAAGTTAAACGCGGCTTCAGGATATTCATCAACTTCACCATCCATAATCATGTTAAAGCCTTTGATGGTATCTTTAATATCAACCAATACACCTTTTAAGCCTGTAAACTGCTCAGCTACGTGGAAAGGTTGAGATAAGAAACGTTGAACACGACGTGCTCTTGATACGACTAATTTATCTTCTTCAGATAATTCGTCCATACCTAAGATTGCGATGATATCTTGCAATTCTTTATAACGTTGTAAGGTTTCTTTAACGCGTTGTGCAGTATTATAGTGTTCATCACCTAAAACAGCAGGAGAAAGGATACGTGAAGTAGAATCCAATGGATCTACCGCAGGATAAATACCCAACTCAGCAATTTTACGCGAAAGTACTGTAGTTGCATCTAAGTGGGCAAATGTTGTTGCCGGTGCAGGGTCAGTCAAATCATCTGCAGGTACATATACCGCTTGTACAGAAGTAATTGAGCCACGTTTAGTTGAAGTAATACGCTCCTGCATTAAACCCATTTCAGTTGCCAATGTTGGTTGGTAACCTACCGCAGATGGCATACGGCCTAATAAAGCCGACACCTCAGAACCTGCCTGAGTGAAACGGAAGATGTTATCAACGAAGAAAAGGATGTCTTTTCCTGCGCCTTCGCCATCACCATCACGGAAATATTCTGCAACTGTTAATCCTGATAATGCTACACGTGCACGTGCACCAGGAGGCTCGTTCATTTGACCGAAAACCAATGTTGCTTTAGACTCTTTTAATTTTTCAGTATCAACTGCGTTCAAATCCCAGCCGCCTTTTTCCATGGAGTGTAAGAATTCATCTCCATAATTAATAACGCCTGATTCGATAAACTCACGTAATAAATCGTTACCCTCACGAGTACGTTCACCAACACCTGCAAATACTGATAAACCAGCGTAAGCTTTAGCGATGTTGTTTACCAACTCCATGATTAATACCGTTTTACCTACACCAGCACCACCGAATAAACCGATTTTACCACCTTTTGCATAAGGCTCTAATAAATCGATTACTTTAATACCTGTAAAAAGTACTTCAGTTTCAGTAGATAAATCTTCAAACTTAGGAGGAGTAGCATGAATAGGGCGACCACCTGTTTTATCTACAGCAGTAATACCATCGATGGCTTCTCCAACCACATTAAATAAACGACCTTTAATTTGGTCGCCAACTGGCATTTTAATTGCTGAACCAGTGTCAAGTACATCCATTCCACGAACTAAACCATCTGTAGAGTCCATTGAGATTGCACGAACACGATCTTCACCTAAGTGTTGTTGAACTTCTAAAACAATTTTTTGTCCATTTTCTTTCGTTATCTCTAACGCATCAAAAATTTTAGGTAGATGGGCATCATCAGCAAAGCTAACGTCAACCACTGGGCCGATAATTTGTGCTATTTTTCCTAAGTTAGGCATATCTGTTGTGAGTAAATTTATTACAGTCAATGAATTAAAGCCGTTTGTAAGGGCTCCAATTCGGTTGGCAAAGTTAAGTTATTATTAGTAAATTTTAAATATATATTAGAAATTTTTCCAACAGCATTTTAATGGGTATTTTAGCACTTCAAAATCTTGAAATGAAAACCATTTTAGTTACAGGTAGCAATGGCCTTCTCGGACAAAAAATTACCGAAAAAATATTGACTGAAGGACGCCTAAACTTAATTGCTACGGCCAAAGGTGCAAATCGGTTTCCTGTAGAAGGTGGTTATGAATACGCGGAAATGGATATTTTAAATGCCGAACAGGTTAAGCAAGTGGTTTTGAAATATCAGCCTGATGCCATTATCCATACCGCGGCGATGACTAATGTGGATACAAGCGAAACCAATAAAGAAGCGTGTTATCAATTAAATGTAGCCGCAACTCAAAACCTGGTATCACTTTGCGAAGAACATCATATTCATTTTATACACCTTAGTACGGATTTTATTTTTGATGGAGGCGATGGACCTTATGTGGAAACTGATGCCCCTAATCCGCTTAGCTATTATGGCGAGACAAAGCTGCTTGCTGAACTTGCCGTACAAAATTCGAAAGCAAAATGGGGTATTTTAAGAACGGTTTTAGTTTATGGAATAACCGCTGATATAAGCCGGAGCAATATTGTGTTATGGGCAAAGGGTGCATTAGAAAGAAAACAGCCAATAAATGTAGTCAACGATCAATGGAGAACGCCAACACTCGCTGAAGATTTAGCTGAAGCCTGTCTGCTGGCTGTGGAAAATGATGCGCAAGGCGTATACCACATTGCGGGTAAAGATTACATGAGTATTGCTGATTTAGTGAGAAAAGTTGCCGATTATTGGTCGTTGGATCATTCATTGATTTTAGAAATCAGTTCTGCTGGTTTAAACCAAAAAGCAAAACGACCTGCTAAAACTGGTTTTGTGTTAGCTAAAGCAATTGAAGATTTAAAATACAATCCGCATAGTTTTGAAGAGGGATTGAAGATAGTGGATGAGCAGATGGGAAATGGTGTAAGATAGTATGCAGTGGTGGGTATTGAGTATTTAGTATCAAGTGTCTAGTAGTTAGTATCAAGTATTAAGTATCTAGTATTTAGTATCAAGACTGGGCGGTGAGGTGTTTACGGTTTTAGAAATATTAACGAACAGCCAGCAACGACAAACAATAAACCACAAACGAATAGCAAACAAAAACAATTAAACATATGTCACTACAAATTGGCGATCAAGCCCCGGATTTTAAGTTATACAGCTCTGATTTAGCAGAGGTTTCCTTATCAGCTTTTAAAGGTAAAAAGGTGATTATTCACTTTTTCCCGATGGCCTTTACAGGCACTTGCACAGAACAATTATGTACCATGAGAGATAATTTCAGTTTTTACGAAGGCGTAAATGCTCAGGTTTTAGGTGTTTCTGTAGATTCTCCTTTTTCTTTAGCCAAGTTTAAAGAAGTTCAGAATTACCAATTTCCATTATTATCTGATTTTAACAAAACAGTATCGCAAGCTTACGAAGCATTTTACCCTGAATTTGTATTCGGATTAAAAGGCGTATCTAAAAGGGCAGCCTTTGTAATAGATGAAGAAGGAAAAATCGCTTATGCGGAAGTTTTAGAAAATGCTGGTGAATTGCCTGATTTCAAAGCAATTGATGATGCTCTAAAAGCTTAGAATAAAATTGCTTAATATAATTTGAGATTTTTTTTAAAAATTAATTGGAAATTAAAATCTCAAATTATACCTTTGCAGTCCGTTAACGATACGGAAAACGCATTTGTAGCTCAATTGGATAGAGCATCTCACTACGGATGAGAAGGTTTGGGGTTCGAATCCCTACAAGTGCACTGAAAGCGGCTGATCATCATCAGCCGCTTTTTTTTGTCTTAAATCATACAAAGCCGTCTTAATTTTCCCCTGTCTTCATAAAGAATATACCATGCCAGCTGTATGATGCTGCAAGACCAGTTTTATAGTTTATATATTGATGAGCAGATTAATTTTGTAATACAGACTTAACTTCGAGCTAAAGGTGTGTTTTTATATTTGGTTGATAACTAATTATTTAATCCTAAGTATAAAAAACATCGCCATTCAAATGAAGTCATCTCAAAAATTAATTGGGCTTGTCATGTCAGCAATGCTCGCCTTAGTCAGCTGTAACAAACAGCAGGAGCAGCCTGTAACTTTATCAGGTGCTAACTCCAAGCTATCTGTTACCAATAATCGGGTAATTACAGCAACAGGTGGTACATTTTCGGTATTAAGTTATAATGTTGCGGGTTTACCAGAAATAGTCTCCAGTGCACAAACACCCCGGGCTGCCAGCACCGCGCTAATAGGTAAAATAGCCAATGCCTATGATATTGTGCATGTACAGGAAGATTTTAACTACCATGCAGACTTATATGATAAAGGCAATGCACACCCTTATCGTTCATCTACGAGTGGCGGTGTACCTGTTGGAGATGGTTTAAATTCTATGTCTTATTTTCCTATGACAGATTTTGCCCGGATTACCTGGAAAAAACGCATTAATGAGAATGCACTTATTCCGAAGGGATTTACATATTGCCGTTACAGACTAGCTGATGGCGTTTATGTAGATGTTTATAATATGCACACTAATGCAGAGTCTGATCAGGCTTCTATAGATGCACGCGCTGATAACCTATTGCAATTGAGTAATTATATTGCTGTTAATTCTAAAGGAAATGCAGTTATTTTAATGGGTGATTCTAACGGCAGATATACCCGCGATAATAACCTGCATTTATTTCTGGATCTGAATGGAATGACTGATCCATGGATTGAACTGATCCGTGGTGGTAATATCCCGGTATTGGGCAGTGCAGCTATTGTGTGCGATTTTCCTAATATTAGTAACACTTGCGAAATTGTAGATAAAATATATTATCGCAGCAGCAAATTTATAAAGCTTCAGGCCTCTGGTTATAATGTGGTAAAAAGCTTTGTCAATGATGCTGGCCAACAGTTATCAGACCATATGCCATTGACGACTAATTTTACCTATACGCTTCAGTCTGCTTTTGGAGCAAGTGATTTATTTGGAGGTCCGCATGGCAATCCATTTAACGACCTGGAAACCCTTACTTCAGCTGATAATGCTAAAGTGTTTACCCTGAAAGGAGCCAATCGTGTTGATGGTATCGGAGTAACTTTTGCGGATGGTACTATCCTAAAACATGGGGGTAACGGCGGCACTTCACAGTCACTTACCTTGCAAAATGGTGAAACTGTTACATCGGCAATGTTATGTTCGGGTGAATATTCAGGTCTCACGCGAATATTTTACCTTAAACTTACCACCAGTTTGGGTAGAACCCTGGCAGTTGGTACGGCAACTTCAAATGTAATTACCTATACTGCTCCTGCGGGCTATAAAATTACTGGTTTTTATGGTAATGCAGGCGATGAGGTAGATAAATTAGGTGTTATCTATATGAAAAACTAATTCTATTTAACATGAGCATAAGCGGTTGCATCACAATTGTGGTCAGCCGCTTATTGTTTTAGAGGGAGAGATTTATTTTTTGTCTAGCTTTTTTATTGAAATGGATCGTTTTTTAGAAAACTATTCTAAAATAGTGCTGATATTTTGTGTATGTTAAATAATCTTTAAGATTAATGTAGAAATAGTTCGACGTGAGTTTGTAGAACGCTGTTTTTTAAATAAATTCTCAATATTAAATGTCATCTAAATTAATAATTATATATTTGCAGCCTTGAAAGGCAACACTTTGTGTTTAACTTTCTTTGTATAGCCATAGGAATAAGGCTTTTTAATTTTAAAGATAACCTAAACCACGTTAATGCTTAATTTAGTTCTCTTTGGCCCTCCAGGGGCGGGTAAAGGCACCCAATCTGAAAAACTGATTGCAAAATATCAGTTAGTACATGTTTCAACAGGCGATCTTTTTAGAGCACACGTTAAAGGAGAAACAGAATTAGGAAAAAAAGTTAGCCAATTGTTAGCGGATGGAGAATTGGTTCCGGATGCGATTACAATTGCCATGCTGGAAGAAGAAGTGGATAAAAATCCTGATGCAAAAGGTTTTGTATTTGATGGATTTCCACGCACAGTTCCACAAGCAAAAGAGCTTGATTTATTTTTAGAGCGTAAAGGCAGTAGTATTGCTGGTGTTATTGCTTTAGATGTTGATCAGGTAGAATTAACAAAACGCATCGCGGAGCGCCATAAAGTAAGTGGCCGACCAGATGACGATGCAGAAAAATTAAAAAAACGTATTTCAGAATACTTCGAAAAAACGATCCATGTATTACCTTATTACGAGGAACAGGGAAAATTAGAAAAAGTAAATGGAATTGGTGAAATAGAAACAGTTTATAGTAACCTTTGTTCGGTTATCGATAAATTCTAATACAATATTTTTAAATCTAAACATCCGCAGAAAAAAGCATTAGTTGTTTTTTGCGGATGTTTGTTTTTTAGCGATTTTTGTAATCAAAAATCGTAAAACTAAAATCTTAATCAATATGTCACAGGGTTCGAATTTCGTAGATTATGTAAAAATTTGTTGCCGTTCTGGTAAGGGCGGGGCAGGTTCTGCACATTTACATCGTGATATTTTAACATCTATGGGCGGTCCTGATGGCGGTGACGGGGGGCGTGGAGGCCATATCACGGTAGTAGGGAATAGCAACATCTGGACATTACTGCACCTTAAATACCGCAAGCATATTATTGCTGAAGATGGTTTGGCAGGTGGTAGTTCTCATAAATTTGGTCGCCAGGGTAAAGATGAGATTTTAGAAGTTCCACTTGGAACGATTGCAAAAGATGCAGAAACAGGCGAAGTACTTTTCGAAATTACCAAACATGGTGAAACGAAAATCTTAACACCGGGTGGTCGTGGAGGCCTGGGTAATGCGCACTTTAAAAATTCTGTGCAGCAAACACCACGATTTGCACAACCAGGCGAACAAGGAAAAGAAGTTTGGAACATTCTGGAGCTTAAAGTGCTGGCAGATGTTGGTTTAGTTGGTTTCCCGAATGCTGGTAAGTCTACTTTGCTATCAGTAGTTTCTGCTGCAAAACCGGAAATTGCCGATTATCCTTTTACGACTATTGTACCGAATCTTGGGATTGTTAGTTACCGTGGCGGAAAATCTTTCGTAATGGCCGATATTCCTGGAATTATCGAAGGTGCGTCTAAAGGAAAAGGCCTGGGTTATCGTTTCCTTCGTCATATAGAACGAAATTCTGTACTATTATTTATGGTTCCGGCAGATACCAGCAGATCAATCAAAGAGGAATATGAAATTCTAAAGCGGGAGTTAGAATCTTACAATCCGGAATTGATGCAAAAACCCCACATTTTAGCTATTACGAAATCGGATATGCTGGATGAAGAGTTAATGGGCGAAATGAAGCAGGATTTGCCCGGTATTCCATCAATATTTATTTCATCTGTGGCAGAAAAAAATATTCTAGAATTGAAAGATTTGCTTTGGAAAGCCATTGAAGGATAATTGAAAAATTGCTTTCTGTTTAGATTAAGTTGTTGGCGGCAAATTATGCTGTACTTCTTAAATTGATAATACCTTAACTGCGTATGGAATCTACTATGTAACCAACCCATTCTTTCAAAAGCATATCCCATTTTAGAAAGGCAGCGGCCTCTGGAAGAATAAAGTCAGAAAGCTCATATTCGGTTTTCCCTACGAAATTTGTCGGATAATAATCAAGCTTGCTTTTTGAAATTTTATCAAAGATTAACCTGGATCTTGGAATATGCCAGGCACTGGTAATTACCAATATTTTAGCATTCAGATCTCGCTTTTTGATCATCGAAAGGCTATATTTAGCATTTTCCACAGTATTTCGACTTCGGTTTTCAATCATAATTACTGAATCTGGAATACCCAATTTCCGTAAAAAACCGATCGTTAAATCAGCTTCCTTCACGGTGGTATCTAATAGATTTGCACTACCACTGCTCAGTAAAATCTTCTTGATTACACCTTCTTTATATAGTTTTATTGTTTGGAAAAGCCTGTCGCTACTTTGCCCAAAAGCGATTTGATGAGCTCTTTCGTTATAATAGGAATAGCCACCTAAAAGGATACCAACATCATAATGCTGTAATTTAGGGTATTCAGCCTCATAACTGTTAGTAATTTTTCCGACAATGAAACTATTGGAAAAAAATAGAAATAGCAGAATCCCTACTAGCAAAAATTGCTTTCTCCTTTTTTTTAAGAAGAAAGCAACTATAAATATTGCAACCACCCAAACGATTGGTCGCAGAATAAAAATAAGAATTTTCGAAAGAATAAAAATCATTGCTAGGATTAATAACCCCTAAAACTATGATTTTAATTTTAATCTAAGCAAGTCTAACCTTGTCCTTCTTGCACCTGAGGATTTTCACGTGCGTTTTCCAGTAATTCCTTTACATCAGATTTTGGCTTTTTTTCAAGTTTGTGTTTAAAGTGTGGTACTTCATGTTCAACAATATCTTCCTCTATGGCTTCTACGCCGAAGACTTTTTCCTTTAGTAAATTATATTTATCCTTAAAGCCGTAACGTAGGTTTTTTGCTCCACCAGCAATTTTTTCTCTTGTTCCTACGCCGCTATCAGGTGCGAATAAAACACTTACAATAGCACCTGCGGCTAGGCCTGCCACTAATGCCAAGGCAATTTGAGCGTTGTTGTTTGATTTATGTTCTAAATATTTTCCAATTAACTTTCTGTATTTCATAGCTATGCGTTTTTAAAAGGAACAATTGCTAGTAAATAATGTTTCGATAAATCTAAATCAGATAGAGATAACACATAATATTGATTAAGTTTATTATCCAAAAAATAATTGAGAGATGGTAAAAGCAACAATAAATAAGGAACATTATGCTTGTTCAGTAACAAACGGTACACACGATATTGTAATAGATGAGCCGTTTGATCTTGGAGGAACCAATAAAGGATTTGCACCTAAAGGATTGCTGATGGCATCACTTGCTTCCTGCGTTGCCATCACCTTGAGGATGTATGCCGACCGAAAAGAGTGGCCCATAGAAAAGATTGAAGTTGAAGTTAATATAGATACAGAAAATGGTGAAACTGTATTTTTTGAGGAGATTACCTGCACGGGGCAGCTAACAGACGAGCAGAAAAGCAGGCTCGAAGACATTGCCGCTAAATGTCCGGTGAGCAAAATTTTGACAGTTGGTCATGAAGTGAGATCGAAAGTGCTTTAAAAGGTGCAAAACTCGTTTCTATAAACCTAAAAAGCTTTAATATCTTTGTATCACGTCAGTTTTATTTCTGATGTAAAATTTTAGTATTGCTGCAGAAATTAAATCCCATGTTTTCTAATAGAAGAGATGGGCGAGGGATTTAGGAAAGAATTATAGGAGGAAAAGGTCAACTTTACCAAACAAAATCGCTAGAATTTCAGTCGAGAAGATGGTTCGGGATGCTGTAAATCAGTTTGTCAAGCTAAGCTTAGCAATGCTATTTAGTATAACAAGTAAAAGAGGAATTATAAAATAAATTAAATACAGTGAATAAACATCTTAACAAAACCCTTAACTGCTCTAAAATTTTAACTTTTTTTTGCTTTGTATTTATTAGTACAACGGCTTTTGCACAAACATTAAAATCACCTGATCAAAACTTAACTGCTAATTTTTCTTTAGCTGATGGTGGCATTGCAACCTATAGTTTAAAGTATAAGGGTAAAGATGTTATTAAAACCAGTAAACTTGGTTTGGAATTAAAGGAAGGTAAATCGTTGATGAATGGATTTACCATTACCGACAGCAAAACCAGTACATTCAACGAAACATGGAAGCCTGTTTGGGGTGAAGTAAAAGAAATTACGAACCATTACAACGAGCTTGCGGTAACGTTAACGCAGAAAGAAACGAACAGGTATATTATTGTTCGCTTTCGGTTATTTAATGATGGCCTCGGTTTCAGGTACGAATTTCCAGAGCAGAAAAACCTGGATTACTTCGTGATTAAAGAAGAAAAAACCCAGTTTGCATTAGCTGGTGATCATAAAGCTTTTTGGTTACCCGGCGATTATGACACCCAGGAATATAGCACCATGACTTCGAAATTATCTGAAGTTAGAGCGAAAATGAAAGAAGCTGTTACGCCAAATGCTTCGCAAACCACATTCTCTCCAACGGGTCTGCAAACGCCACTAATGATGAAGAGTAGAGATGGTTTGTATATCAACATTCATGAAGCAGCCTTGATTAACTATTCTTTAATGTCTTTAAATCTGGATGATAAAAATATGGTATTGGAATCTTGGTTAACACCTGATGCAATAGGAGACAAAGGCTACATGCAAGCGCCTTGTTTATCGCCATGGAGAACTATTATTGTAAGTGATAAGGCCGGAGACATTTTAACTTCGAAATTAACATATAACCTTAATGAACCTACAAAGTTTAAAGATGTATCGTGGATCAAACCAACGAAATATGTTGGGGTTTGGTGGGAAATGATCACCGGAAAAAGTACCTGGGCATATAATAATTTAACCAGTGTACAATTGGGCGTGACCGATTATTCAAAAACAAAACCAAATGGGAAACATGCCGCTAATACCGCTCATGTAAAAGAATATATAGATTTTGCGGCAAAGAATGGGCTTGATGCCGTTTTAGTAGAAGGTTGGAATGAAGGCTGGGAGGATTGGTTTGGCAAAACAAAGGACTATGTTTTTGATTTTGTAACGCCGTATCCGGATTTTGATGTGCAGGAATTACATCGCTATGCCGCAAGCAAAGGCATTAAAATGATTATGCACCATGAAACTTCTTCGTCTGTTCGGAATTATGAGCGCCACCTTGATACTGCGTATAAATTTATGAAAGCAAACGGTTATGACGCCGTGAAAAGTGGCTATGTTGGTAATATGATTCCGCGTGGAGAGCACCATTACGGGCAGTGGTTAAATAACCATTATTTATATGCAATTCAGAAGGCAGCAGAATATAAAATTATGGTGAATGCACATGAAGCCGTTCGCCCTACAGGTTTAGCACGTACCTATCCGAATTTAATTGGAAACGAGTCTGCCCGTGGAACAGAATATGAAGCTTTTGGTGGGAACAATGCGGATCATACCACTATATTGCCGTTTACACGCTTAATTGGCGGACCTATGGACTACACGCCTGGTATTTTTGAAACGAAGATAAGCGCCTATAATCCAGAAAACAATTCTTTCGTTCATACCACACTTGCCCGCCAGTTGGCGCTGTATGTAACCATGTACAGTCCGTTGCAAATGGCAGCAGATTTGCCTGAAACGTATAATAAATATATGGATGCGTTTCAATTTATTAAGGATGTCGCTGTTGATTGGGATGATACCAAAGTTTTAGAAGCCGAGCCAGGAGATTACATTACTTTCGCCCGTAAAGCAAAAGGAAAAAATAATTGGTTTGTTGGGCGTACAAATGATGAGGAAGCCCGTACCTCAAACATTGATTTAAGCTTCCTGGATGCCGGTAAAAAATATACCGCAACCATTTATGCTGATGCGAAAGATGCGCATTACGAAAAGAATCCAAAAGCCTATACGATCCGCAAAATGGAGGTGACCAGTAAAACGAAGTTATATCAATATTGTGCACCCGGTGGTGGCTATGCGATTAGTATTATGGCGAAGTAATTTTGTTAACCGCAAAGGGTGCTAAGTTTTTCGAAAAGAGTTAAAGGAAAGGTTAGGTTAAATAGGTCAATCCTAGTGTTAGTCCCCCGAACATTTTTATTGAAGATATGTCATTAGAAAAGTTCCCCTAAATAGCATAGATCACGCAGATTTAGTTTTGATATTAAATCATTTTTATAACCATGGAATACTATTAAACTGCTAATTGATGAGCCTTTTCAAAAATGATTACCATAAAAAGTATAATTTTTGCATATTGCTGGCACTAGAATAATCTGCGCAAATTGTCTTCATTTGTGAGAGAAAAATAAACCAAACAAACAATGGCAAAAACTAAAAATCACATTGAGCTTCAATTTCTTAGCGAACCTTCAGATGTAAACTATGGCGGCAAAGTGCATGGTGGAATGATGATGAAATGGATTGATCAGGCAGCTTTCGCATGTGCTTTACAATGGAGTGATTCTTATTGTGTAACTGTTTATGTTGGCGGTATTCGTTTCTTCCGACCTGTTCATATTGGTCACCTGGTAAAAATGGAAGCCAGGATTATTTATACGGGTAAAACCAGTATGCACATCGCCGTAGATGCTTATTCGAAGCCTGTCGGAAAATCTGATTTTGTGAAAAATACCCATTGCATCATTGTTTTTGTGGCAGTTGATGAGGAAGGACAACCCAAAGTAATTCCTTCATTTAAACCGAAAACAGAAAAGGAAAATGCCATGCATGGTTATGCAATTAAGCTTATGGAGTTGAGAAAAAGTATTGATAAGGAAATGGAGCCTTATATTGTTTAATAGATTTTATTTTTTGCCTTTTGGGTTGAAACCCAAGGCAATAATTTTGATTCATGAGATTCATCGCCTAGGGTTTCAACCCTGGGCTATTTTTTGGATAATTTATTTATTTGCCTTTTGGGTTGAAACCCAAGGCAATAATTTTGATGCATGAGATTCATCGCCTAGGGTTTCAACCCTAGGCGATTTTTTGGATAATTTATTTTTTGCCTTTTGGGTTGAAACCCAAGGCAATGATTTTGATGCATGAGATTCATCGCCTAGGGTTTCAACCCTAGGCGATTTTTTGGATAATTTATTTTTTGCCTTTTGGGTTGAAACCCAAGGCAATGATTTTGATGCATGAGGTTCACCGCCTAGGGTTTCAACCCTGGGCTATTTTTTTGATAATTTATTTATTTGCCTTTTGGGTTGAAAACCAAGGCAATGATTTTTGATGCATGAGATTCATCGCCTAGGGTTTCAACCCTAGTCTATTTTTTTGATGATTTATTTTTTGCCTTTGGGGTTTCAATCTTGGGGCTCCATTATACCACCCCAACTACAGGTAGTGCGAAGCAAAATTTACTGCCTTCACCAATTTCACTAATTACCCATATTTTGCCGGATTCGGCTTCAATGAAATCTTTTGAAATGGCAAGTCCTAAGCCAGATCCGGATTTGTTTTGGCCATCGGTGGGCACTTGAAAATACCGCTCAAATAAGCGCTTTTGATATTTTTCGTCGATTCCCTTTCCATAATCCTGAACGGAAAATTGAATGAATTTGTCTTTTTGAAAAACATCAATTACTACTTTAGATTTTTCGGCACTGTAACGTAATGCATTTGATAAAAAATTAACCAATACCCAGGCTGTTTTCTGGATATCAGCATTTACCTGAGGGAGGTTTTTATCAAAATTGAGTTCAAGCTTTATTGATTTTTGCTCGGCCTGGAATTTTACTGCATCTATAGCGTACTGAACAATGTCTTCCGGTTTGGTGAGGGCGAAAGTGAGCTTCAGGTTTCCGGTTTCTACCTGCGATAGATCTAACAGTTCACTGGTAATTTTCAATAACCGATCACTATCTTCTTTAATGTGCGAAAGTAGTTGAACTTGCTCTTCATTCATGGAGCCAACCCGCTCATCATTCAACAGTTTTAAACTCATTTTAATAGAAGACAGTGGCGTTTTGAGTTCATGAGAAACCGTTGCAATGAAATTGGTTTTTGCTTCATCAAGTTCCTTAAACTGGGTAATGTTTTTCAATACAAATACGCTCCCGGCAGATCTTATTGATGATTTTAGTGTCTTTTCATCCTGATCTTCATAGTTGGGAATGATGATTTCGCGATGCTCCAGCAAAAAATAGGATTCCTTTTCATCAGCATAAATTTTCAAAGTTTTATCCGCTGTTTCGGGTTTAATGATCCGTTTAAGCAATTCATTTTTCTTCATCAATTCCGCCGCATTCTGACCGATAACTATTTCTGCATCCAAATTCATAAGTTGGGCTGCCAGATGGTTTAAAAACAGGATTTCACCTTTTTCATTTAGACCTATGATGGCATCCTTCATCTGTGCGATAATAGCTTCAATACGCGATTTTTCTGATTTAATTTTAGATAGGTTGCTATTTTCCCATTCATTTAATTTTACAACCATGCCATTGAAAGCATCGGCTAGCTCAGTAAATTCATCATGATTTTTGAAATGCAACCGCTGCTTATAATTCTTTTTGCTGATTTGCTTAATGGCAGAACTAAATTCAGCGAGCGGGTTGGCAACGAAACCGGGAAAATTAACAATGAAGGTAAAGAGGATTAAAAAACTGAGCACCGCCGCAATTGAAATATAGAGATTCGCTCTTGCAGATGCTGCATTTGCCAATTCATTTTTATCGTAAATGGCTTTCATGTTCACGGTCTCAATTTTCTGAAGTGCAGAACGGAGATTTTTAATGCCGTTTTCTCTACCTGTGGTGGCTGGTGAGTTTAGTGTTTTGTAGGTGCTTTCCAATTTTTGGAAAGCTACTTTTTCACCATCTTCGGTGAGGTTGGTGCCTTCGTTTTTTAGGTTTTGCTCAAAAACTTTCGCTGCGTTTGTTGGAAAAGGAAAGGTATTTTCATCAATTATCTTTCGCATGGCGCTTACATAATTAAGCGACTTATAGTTGTCTTTCAGGATGATTTTTGATTTATCTGAAAGTTCATTCAGGAAGAATAAGGCAATCAATCCAAACGATAGAACAATGATAAAGAGAAATCCGAATCCGAGGCGAAGCTTGGTTTTTATTTTCATGGTGATTTGGTTTTTTTAACCGCAAAGAGCGGAGAGTTTTTCGCAAAGGAACGCAAAGCTAGGTGTTTAAAATCGGTTTGTATTGGTTAATGTTTTAACTGCAAAGAGCGGTTAGCTTTTTAAGAAAGTATAACCAAATCGATTTCTTCAGCCGCTAAATTACGCAACAGTTGATTAAATATAGCCGTTCGCATCATCACTTGAAAAATATTTAAATGTGGCTTGCCAATACAAATGGTGGTAATTTCTTTTTCTGTTGCCATATCAATAATCGTTTGTGTGATTTGATTGCTTTTTATCTTAATAACTTCTGCGCCTAATTCTGTAGCCAGTTTAAAGTGGTTAATCAGGTATCGCTGCTTATCCAGTTTAATCTTATCAAAGCTTTCTGCATCGCTTTGCACATATAAAACAATCCAGGGAGAACGATAGTAAGAGGCTAGTCTGGCAGTTTTTCGAATCACCACACCTGCGGTTTCGGCATTGGAGGAAATACAGGCTAAAAATCTTTCGGTTCTCAATTTAATAGATTTCGGAATTTCCACCTGAATTTTCCGTTCTACCTGGTGTACCACTTCTTTTAATGCGAGTTCCCGCAACTGTAAGATTTTATCGGCCTGGAAGAAGTTTTTCAAGGCATTTTGGATCTTCGATTGATCATAAATTTTGCCTTCTTTCAAGCGCGTCACCAGTTCATCGGCCGTTAAATCGATATTCACAATTTCATCGGCCAGTTCTAAGATTTTATCTGGAATTCTTTCTGTAACGTTAACCCCTGTAATGTGGGTTATTTCCTCATTTATGCTTTCCAGATGTTGAATATTCACCGCGGAAATTACACTGATACCAGCTTCCAGCAAATCGAAAACATCTTGCCAGCGTTTCGCGTTCTTACTCCCTTCGGCATTGGTATGTGCCAGCTCATCCACCACTACAATTTCCGGATGGCGATTCAAAATCCCCTGCAAATCCATTTCATCAATTTCCTTTCCTCTGTAGAAAATGTTTTTGCGGGGAATTAAGGGTAAACCGGCAACCAAAGCCTCAGTTTCTGCTCTTTTATGTGTTTCTACATAACCAATGCAAATATCAATTCCATTGCGTAACAAGGCATGAGATTCTTGCAACATGCGATACGTTTTGCCTACACCGGCACTCATCCCGATGTAAATCTTGAGTTTGCCCCGCCTCGATTTCTGAATGAGTCCGAGGAAGTGCTTAACCGAATCGTCTTTTTCCTGCATTGATATCTGTTGGTTTTGTTAAAAAGCTACTGCTATACTGGCAGTTAACGTGGAGTTTGCATTAACTGAATTGCCTTCGCGGACGAAAATTTTATCTTTACTGTCGTAGGTTTTTCCCTCCAAACGAATCACCGCATTTTGAATTGGCGAGTAATCAACATTTAAAGAATAACCTTTAGTTCTGAAACCATTAGGTGTTCCGCTCGAAATAAAAATACCGTTTTTATCTTCATAATATTCAAATCTACCAGCAACAGCCCATTTAGGAGCGAATTTGTATTGCGCAATTGCTACTGGCGAAATCACTTTGTTTTTATCACTACTTCCTTTTACTTTCTGCTGCGTTCCATAGTCAAAGCCCATTGTTAAACCAAATTGATCGGTGAGTTGAAAAACGCCATAAAAATTATGGTATAAACGGTTTACCCGAACAGAATCTGCACCTTCGGTGCCCAGGTAATTACTATAGTTGACAGTAATTTTAGCTGTTGGTTTCCAAGTCAATTGTAGTCCGCCTGCAGGTTTATTATTACCATTTACGCGGGTTATCCGTTGCCAACCGTTAAGGTAAAGTAAGGTGGCTGTTAATTTACCATCCTTTGTGCCATAGGTAATTTTAGCGCCAGATTCATAGTAAGGCGTATTCTCAGAGGCCATATTTCGCGTTAAAACCCAGCAATCTTTAGAGATTGCGCTTTCGAAGCCAATGTGTGAAGCAAAAATTCCGGCATCAATCCAAAGGTTTTCAGACTTTGACAATTTTACGCCTGCATTGGCTTCAAAGATGTTTTTTAGCACACCAGGTTCGGCCGCTAAATTAGCATTTGTGTAGGTTCCGGCCATTACAGCCAGGTTTGCGCGGATGGAACCACTATCATAAGCCGCTTTGATAAACCCCAGGTTAAGGTTAACTTCATTTGTGCGGTTATGTGAATAAATAAAGCCAGGGCGATTATGATCTGATGGTTTATTGAAATCATAACCATAATAGGTTTCTAAGTAACCTGAGAATTTAACTTTAGGTTCTTCTTGAGCAAAAGCAGTTAAGCCTGCAGTTAGTGTGGTGATTAATGTGAATATTTTTTTCATTTTGATAAGGTGATTCTCCTTCGGGGGTGATTACAATGATGATATGATTACACCGATGTTGAATAATTTTAATTTTTTTTAGACGATAGTCATTGCTGATGGACGAAGCAAGCCTACTTTTATGGATTCGATTGCATTAAGATATTTATAAGTTATCTAAGGCGAGGTTCAGTTTTAATACATTTACCGATGTTGGACCAAATAAGCCTAAGAATGGTTTTATGGTATTCATAGCAACCAGTTCTTTTACTTTTTGCTCGCTAATTTTGCGGGCTTTGGCCACTCTGGCTACCTGAATGGCAGCGCCTTGCTCAGAAATATTCGGGTCTAAACCACTGCCAGATGCGGTTACCATATCTGCGGGAATATCTGATTTATTCAAACCTGTGTTATATTTCAACAGCGTATCAATTCTAGACTGAACATCTTTTAAGTAATCTGGATTTGACGGGCCTTTATTTGAACCGGCAGAACCTGCAGCGTTGTAACTTACCGCAGATGGTCTGCCAGAAAAATATGCCGGTTTGGTAAATTGTTGACCGAGCAAAGCATAGCCTATCGTTTTGCCATTTTTAGTGATTTTTTCACCACCTCCATTTCCTTTAGAAAATTTGCCTGCAAGCGCAATGCTGATCGGGTAGATGATGCATAACAATACGATTAAAACTAAGGTTAAGCGTAATGATGGTATGATGTATTTTTTCATGATTTTATTTTTAATATTAAGCGATTATTCTAGAATATATGTTAGGAAAGAGGTAGTGGAGAATAGGGATCAGGTGTTACAAAATGGATTTAAGGGAAGGGGAGATGGTTATTTATTTTAAGCTCCTTCCTTATTTCTCTTTTTTATCTATTTCCCATTCACGCTTTGTCTATTACCAGCTTTCTATTTCCTGACTTTATACGAATAATCCAACTACTAAATCAATTAATTTGATGCCGATAAATGGTGCGACAACGCCACCAATTCCATAGATAAATAAGTTTCTTCGCAGCAGAGCCGTTGCACCAATCGGTTTATAAGCTACGCCTTTCAAAGCCAGTGGAATTAAAATAGGGATGATGATGGCATTGAAGATAACTGCCGACATAATGGCGCTTTCCGGTGAATGTAAACCCATGATGTTTAAGCGTTGCAATGCTGGAATCGAAGCAATAAACAAGGCTGGAACAATGGCAAAATATTTGGCCACATCGTTAGCAATGGAGAAAGTAGTGAGTGTTCCTCTGGTAATTAGCAGTTGTTTACCAATTTCTACAATTTCAATTAACTTGGTTGGGTCGTTATCTAAGTCGACCATGTTTCCTGCCTCTTTCGCGGCCTGCGTTCCACTGTTCATGGCCACGCCAACATCGGCTTGTGCAAGTGCTGGTGCGTCATTTGTACCATCGCCCATCATGGCTACCAATTTCCCTAACACCTGTTCATCTTTAATGTAATTCATTTTATCTTCTGGCTTTGCCTCTGCAATAAAATCATCTACACCAGCTTTTTCAGCAATATATTTGGCAGTTAAGGGATTATCGCCGGTTACCATTACGGTTTTTACACCCATTTTTCTTAAGCGTTCAAAACGTTCGCTAATGCCTGGTTTGATAATATCCTGAAGCTCAATTACCCCTAAAGCTTTTTCATTTTCTGACACTACTAATGGAGTTCCGCCGTTGCTGGCAATGGCTTTAACATGGTCTTCGATATCTGATGGAAAAATATTTCCGGCCTTTTCAACAATGTTTCTAATGGAGTCGAAAGCACCTTTTCTAATTCTCCTGCCCTCAAGCGTATCCAACCCACTGGAACGGGTTTCTGCAGTAAATTTGATAAATGTGGATCCCGCTGGCGTACCTGTATTTTTAAAACCTTGTTCTGCTGCTAATTCGATAATGGATTTTCCTTCCGGGGTTTCATCTGCCAAAGAACTCAACACACAGGCATCGGTAAAATTTTTGATTATCACGCCCGCTGTAGGGTAGAAGTTGGTTGCTTTCCGGTTTCCAATGGTGATGGTTCCGGTTTTATCCAATAGCAAAACATCAATATCACCAGCTGTTTCTACTGCTTTACCAGATTTGGTAATTACATTTGCCCTTAAAGCCCTGTCCATTCCGGCAATACCAATGGCGGATAACAAGCCACCAATTGTTGTTGGAATTAAACATACAAATAAGGAAATTAAGGCAGCAATGGTAATTGGTGTATTGGCGTAATCTGCGAATGGTTTTAAGGTTACGCAAACGATAATAAATACGAGTGTAAAACTTGCCAGCAGGATGGTTAAGGCAATTTCATTCGGCGTTTTCTGACGTGATGCACCTTCTACTAAAGCAATCATCTTATCAAGAAAGCTTTCGCCCGGAGCGGTGCTCACCTGTACTTTTATCTCATCAGACAATACTTTTGTACCACCTGTAACCGATGATTTATCGCCGCCTGATTCGCGAATTACGGGGGCAGATTCGCCAGTGATGGCCGATTCATCGATTGTTGCAATTCCTTCGATAATTTCTCCATCTGTTGGAATGGTATCGCCTGTTTCGCAAATAAAGATATCGCCCTTTTTCAACAGGTTTGATGAGCGGATTTCAAATGAACCATTCTCCAAAAGCACTTTAGCAGGCGTTTCCTCTCTTGTTTTACGTAAACTATCGGCCTGAGCTTTACCTCTTGCCTCGGCAATGGCTTCTGCAAAATTTGCAAAAAGAACCGTGAGCAATAGTACAAAGAAGATAAAGAAGTTATAGAGCGGAGAACCTTGTCCGCTGTGGCTGAAAGAGTAAACCGTAACATAAGCCATTACGAGGGTTCCAATTTCTACGGTGAACATTACCGGATTGCGAACCATTACCCGTGGGTCTAATTTGATGAAAGATTGTTTCAATGCAGTTTGCACTAAAGCAGGTTCGAACAATTTATTATTGGGTTTCATTTTATTTAATTAGGTGATTTCACAGATTTATAATGATCTCACAGATTAATTTTAAAATCGGTCAAGCTAAACTTTCTTAATAGAATTTCGGATTAAGAAAGCTTAAGTTGGCTTCAGAATTTATTTAAGCATGGTAAAATATTCTGCAATTGGGCCTAAGGCCAGTGCAGGGAAGTAAGACAATGCGGTGAGTACTAAAATCACGGCGAATGTCATCAATGCAAATGTTTTTGTATCGGTTTTTAAAGTACCAGCCGATTCAGGAATGAATTTTTTACTTCCTAAAAGACCTGCAATCGCTACCGGACCGATGATAGGTAAGAACCGTCCGAGGAAGATGATTACACCTGTTAACACGTTCCAGAACACATTGTTGTCGCCTAAACCTTCAAAGCCAGAACCGTTATTTGCGTTGGAAGAGGTTACTTCATAAAGCATTTCCGAGAAGCCGTGAAAGCCAGGATTATTTAACCAGGCTTTTGGCTGAACTGCCCATGCTGCATCTCCATGATTGGTGAAAACATAAGTGGCAATTGCTGTTCCGGCTAAGATTAAAAACGGACTTAACAAAGTAATGATGGCTGCAATTTTTATTTCTCTCGCTTCCACTTTGTGGCCTAAGAATTCCGGGGTTCTACCCACCATCAGTCCTGAAATAAATACGGCAATGATCAGGTAAACAAAATAATTTAATAAACCAACGCCGCAGCCACCATAAATGGCATTAATCATCATGGCTAGTAGTTGCCATAAGCCGGTTAACGGCATGGTACTATCGTGCATTCCATTTACTGATCCTGTAGAAATTACAGTGGTTAATGTGCTCCAATACGCTGTTGCGGCAGGACCAAATCTTACTTCTTTCCCCTCCATAGCGCCTGTTGCCTGCGAGATTCCCATTTTTGCCAAGGCCGGATTTCCTGCTAACTCAGATGTAATAGCTGGAATCATCAACATAAATAAGCCAATCGTCATGACACCAAAGATGGTCCATGCTAATTTTTTTCTGCGGATGAAGTAGCCGAAAGCGATGATCATGGCTATTGGAATAATCGTCTGCGCAATCATCTCCACCATATTGGTAAAGTAGCTTGGGTTTTCGAATGGGTGGGCAGAATTTGCACCAAAATACCCACCACCATTCGTTCCCAAATGTTTTATGGCGATCATCTGTGCCGCCGGACCGCGGGATACATTCACGGTATCGCCTTGCATAGAAATGAATTGGTCTTTCCCTTCATAGCTTGCTGGTGTACCATTAAACGTTAATATTAATGCGATTACTATAGATAATGGCAATAATAAACGGGTAATTGCCTTTACAAAAAACTCCCAGAAGTTACCAAGTTGTGTAGCGGTTTTATCTCTAAACGCTTTAAATAAAACCACTGCTGCGGCAATCCCTGTTGCAGCACTTACGAATTGCAAAAACATCAATACGAATTGCTGGGTAAGGTAGCTTACGCCGCTCTCACCAGAATAGTGTTGAAGGTTACAATTGGCTACAAAACTGATAATGGTGTTGAAGGCCAAATCCGGGGTCATGCCTGGGTTTCCATCAGGATTAAATGGCAGCTTATCTTGAAAAACTAAAACAAAAAACCCATAAACCAACCATAACAGATTAATGGTGAGGAGGGCTTTAAGCTGTTGTTTCCAGTTCATCTGTTCTTTAACATTGATGCCTGAAAGTTTGTAGATGATGTTTTCGAGTGGTTTTAAAAAGTCTGTCCAGACTTTTTCTCCTGCAAAAACCTTTGCCAAATATTTCCCTAAAGGGACGGCGATGATTAAGGTGATCAGGAATGTGGCAATAATGCCAATTAATTCAGTGTTCATTTTTAGAATTTTTCGGGTTTAATCAACACGTAAATCATGTAGATAAATACGGCGATTGCGATGATGAATAGTGCTAACATTTTCTTTAGATTTTTTCGAACCAATCAATAGACAGGTAAGTTGCCCAGCAGAGCAGGATTAAAAGGAGAAACAGGATAATTGTCATAACTTATTGATTTATGAAATGCCTATTGCCAACTCTCATGCCGCTAAGGTTTGTTTTTGTTTAACTTGTTGATTATTTGTGTCTTGTGATTGTTTTTGTTCGAAATGGAAATTTCGGGCATAAAAAAACCCTTCCATTTTGGAAGGGTTTTTATCATTTTGGAAAAAGATTAGAAATATGGTAATCGCCTGTGGATGCTGCTGATGGAGCTTTATGCTCACCCTATACCTTGTTATTGAATCATTACAACTTTCGTTTGCGTGTGATACATGGTTTGTATAAAGTTAGCGCCGTTCGCTTTGCACTTAAATCGGAAACTCAGAATTAAAGACTTCGTACTAAAACTTCCCTTTCTGATTTAACAAGGCAAAATATTTATCTAATTTAGTACCGAGAGATTTCTCCATAGATGCTTTAAAATCAGCAGGTGTTGGATGTTTGTTTTTCCACTCAGCGAAATAATCCTGAAATGCTTTGTCGAACTTTTCCTGTCCGATTTGTGATTGCAGCAGGTATAACCATAACGCTGTTTTAGCATAAGAAATCAGCCCGTATTCTTCCGAAGTTTTGAAATCTGCTGCGGGCGTTTCGATTGCAGATTCCATAGGCACATTTGCCAATGCACCGTAAATGCTGGCTAAAAACTGATCAGTCGGCAAAGCTTTAATTTTCTCCGGAATGGCATCGCCGAAAATAGAGTTCGACTTGTATTTTTCTGCTTCATACCTAAACTGATAGAACGTATTGAAGCCTTCATCTTGCCAGGTATGGATTCTTTCATTACTGCCAAGCATACTCATGAACCAGTTGTGTCCAACCTCATGTGTTATTACGCCATCTAACGTTTCCTTTTTGGCATCAGGGCTGGTTATTAAGGTAATAGTCGGATATTCCATTCCGCCACTGGCATTATTTTTAGGTCCTTCTATAGCCTGCACCACCGGATATTCGTATTCCCCAATCCACTGACTATATTTTTTTGTAGCATCTTTAATGTAATCAATGCTGTTTACCCATAGCGTATTTTTCTTGTTGTGGTAATAGCTGAAAGCATCCACAACTTTGCCCGATGCCAATTTTACGGTGTCATATTGAATTACCAGGTCTTTATCCGCAAACCAGGCAAAATCTGGTACGTTACTAATAGAATACGTAAGTGTTTTAGTATCTGATTTTTGAATAGCACTATAGACCGTTGGCTGATTGCCACGTTTAGCGGTGTTTTTTGCACCGATAGACTTATATGCCGCTAACTCATCAGCATTTTGCAGCGTTCCGGTTGCACCTACAACGTAAGCCGATGGCAGGGTAATGTTCACTTTGTAATCGGCATACTCACTGTAAAATTCGCCCATATCCAGGTACGGGAATTCGTGCCAGCCATTCCTGTCAAACACAGCTGGTTTTGGGTACCATTGCGTTACCATAAATTCCGTATCGGCATAGCCCGAACGCGAAAAATAACTTGGAAGTTGAACATTGAAATCTGTGGAGATAGAAATAGAATCTCCGGATTTTAATGGATCTGGCAATAAAACTTTAATGATATCAATGTATTCAGGATTTGGATGGGCTTCTGTTTTAGCTGTTTTTCCATTCACTTTGAAATTCAATCCATCAATGCTGCCATAAGTTACGTTTTTTAATTTCTCCTTGCGGGATGTATCGTTTCTAATCTGCTTGAAAAGGGCAGTCGATTCATTTTTATAAGCATTTGGCCAAATATGGAACCAGATAAAGTCAAGTGTTGAGGGCGAATTATTTTTATAGGTAATGGTTTCCGAACCCTTTAACGATTTATTTTTATCATTTAAAGCGACATCAATTTTGTAGGTCAGCTTCTGCTGGAAATAATTTTCCTGAGCGAAGATAGAAAGGGATAATGTTGATAGTAATAGTGTTAAAATATATTTCTGCATGTGATTATTTAATGGTAGTCTATTTTAATTTTTTTATTATTTCTCTTCAGGTGGTGTACTGAGGTATATTTTAAACGGTCCTGAAATCTATTTATTTCGCTCTTGCCTGACCATCGGATTTCGCGCCTGATGCAAAATAGCAACAATTACAATCTGACTAACTTCATCATCAATAATGAAATAAATGGAGTATGGAAAAACAGCTGTAGAAACTGAACGTATGTTTTATACTTCAGTTCGTAAATTTTAGGATCTTTTTGAAGTCTGCTAATTGCCTTTTTAACTTCCAGAGCAAAACGCTTTTCTAACCCTGAATTTTGCTTCTTATACCACTCTTTGGTAGCTCTGATGTCTAAGCTAACCTCATCAACAAAGAGCACATTGTATATCATTCTTATTGGTCAAGCTCTTTAATGAGCATAGATAAGGGCTGTGTTTTAGTTGAATCTTCAGAAAGTGATTGCAATCTGGTATCTAACACTTCTTTATGCCATTCCGGTAAAGAACTATCAAGTAATTCTACCTCAGGATATCTGTTTTTGATCTTCTCCCAGTCTTCAATAGGAAGCTGAACAGCAGTGATTTGACCATGCTCATTTGATAAATATTGGATGCTCATATCACAAATTTAACGAATATTTCTAATAGACCTTCCCATGATGCTGTTTAAATTTCCAAAATTCCGTATTCTTCAATTTTACGGTATAGTGTAGTCAGTCCGATTCCCAGAAGTCTGGAAGTTTCGGTTTTATTGCCTTTAGTATGAATCAGCACCTTTTGAATGTGCTGCTTTTCTACTTGCTGGAGGTTAAAATCATTTTTAAGTGGCGCAAATTCGAAAAACTCTGGCGGCAAAGCAGATAAGTTCAATTCGTTTCCATCAGATAAGATCACTAAACGCTCCATAACGTTTTTAAGTTCCCGGATATTTCCCCGCCATTGATATTTCTCAAAGATATCCAGAATTTTATCGTCGAGGCGAAGTGAAGTTCGGTTAGATTTTATCGCATATTCTTTTAAATAGTGCTTCGCAAGAAGCGCAATATCAGATTTGCGTTCTCGCAACGGCGGAAGCATAATGGTGAAAACCGAAAGGCGGTAATACAAATCTGAACGGAACTTTCCAGATTCGGCATCTGCTTTCAGGTCTTTATTAGTGGCGGCTAATATCCGCACATTTACCTGCTGCGTATGTGTATCTCCAACCTTGATAAAACTTTGGTTTTCCAGCACGCGCAGAAGCTTGGCTTGCAAATCGAGGTTCATTTCGCCAATTTCATCAAGAAATAACGTTCCGCCATTGGCTTCTTCTAATAAACCTTTTTTATCTTTATTTGCGCCGGTAAAAGCACCTGCTTTATATCCAAATAGTTCACTTTCCAATAAATCAGGACTGAATCCACTACAGTTTAAAGCTACAAAAGGCTTGGCTGTCCGTGGGCTTTCATCATGAATGGATTGTGCAAAAACTTCTTTTCCTGTCCCGGTTTCACCCAAAAGCAAAACGGTGGTATCTGTCTTACTTACTCTTTTGGCTAAATCAATGGCTTCGTTTAGTTTTTTCGATTGCCCGATAATGGTGCTGAATTGGTGTTTACCTGTAATTTTCTGTGATAATTCAGTAAGGCGTTGTTGCAGGTTAGCTTTCTCAATCGCTTTATAAATTAAGGGGATAATTTTATCATTGTCATCACCTTTCACCAGATAATCGAAAGCACCATTTTTAATAGCTAAAACGCCATCCGCAATTGTTCCGTAAGCGGTTAAATTAATTACTTCTACATAAGGTTTCAGCAATTTAATGTCTTTCACCATGGCCACCCCGTTCACATCCGGGAGTTTCACATCGCTAATTACAATGCTTACCTCGTTGTTTTTAAGCAGCTTCAGGCCTTCTTTGCCAGTGGCGGCCTGCAAGGTTTTAAACCCTTCCAACTCTATAATTCTGGAAAGTAAACTACTGATTTTTTTTTCATCATCAATGATGAGGATGATCCCGTTCATAGGTTTGAAATAAGCTGCAATATTAAGGATAAATATAGCGAATTATTAAATTCAGTTGGATAATCGAACAAGTGAGTTTTGTGGTTGCTAATCTTTGAGCACCCTAATCGTCCCGATATGAGAAAAAGCCTTTCATTTTGGTAGGTTTAATTTTTTGGCGAAGCATTTGGAAATTAGATGTTGATTTTTTTTACACAGATAATCAGGTAGATAGGTATTAGTGTGTTGCTGGGCACCTGGTTTGTAAAGATGGCTTATGAAAATTTAAGTAAAAATGAATAATCCAATAATATTTGTCCGCATCGCAACAAAAGAAGATACCATCTATGCAGATGAAATTGTGCAGGAAACATCAGACTCTGCAATTATCAGGGGCTCAGGAATCGCCAAAAGGACGCCAGCATCCATCATAGAAAAGATGGAAAATGGTAAAGCCGTAATTGCAGTAACGAGCGGTGGCGAATGGGTGGGCTTCTCTTATTTCGAAGCCTGGGAGCATGGTCATTTCATTTCAAATTCAGGTTTGATTGTGAAGCCAAAATTCCGCAATTCTGGAGTAGCCAAATGCATCAAGAACAGAATTTTTAACCTTTCCAGGCGACATTTCCCCCACGCCAAAATATTCAGCATCACCTCGGGGGCAGCAATCATGAAAATGAATAGTAAACTTGGATTTGAGCCGGTAACTTTTGATCAGATTACCAAAGACGAATCTTTTTGGGCAGGTTGTGAAAGCTGTACCAACTTTGATATTCTGGAAAGAAAAAAGCGATGCAATTGCCTGTGTACCGCCATGCTATTCAACCCCGAGCATATTGAGCAAATCATCAGTAACATTGCTTTGCAAGAGAAAAATCAACAGTTATTAAAAATCCATTAAATACAAATTGCTATGTATATTTTAGATAAACAAAATGCTACACACCCTGATTTGAACTTGCTTTATAACGAAGCAATCGATCTTTTAGCCACGCTCATCAGCATTCCTTCCTTTAGCGGTGCAGAAGAGCGAACCGCTGATGAAATTGAATTGCACCTGGCAAAACATCAGATTAAGACGATCAGAAAGCAAAACAATGTTTGGTGTTACAACAAGTTTTTTGATCAGCAGAAGCCAACTATCTTGCTTAATTCGCATCACGATACCGTAAAACCGAATGAACAATACACCCGTGATCCATTTGCTGCGGTGGTTTATGATGATAAATTGTATGGCTTGGGGAGCAATGATGCAGGTGGCGCTTTGGTATCGCTAATCTCCACATTTGTTTACTTTTATGCGTCAGAAGACTTGCCTTTTAATCTTTGCCTGGCTGCAACAGCAGAAGAAGAAACTTCAGGTGGAAATGGGATCAAATGCATTCTCGATGAGTTAAAACCAATTTCTTTTGCCATTGTTGGTGAACCCACGAATATGCAAATGGCGATTGCTGAAAAAGGCTCGATGGTGATTGATTGTGCAGCAAAAGGTCGTTCAGGCCATGCCGCAAGAGAAGAGGGCGATAATGCCATTTACAAAGCCATGCGAGATATCGCTTGGTTTTCCTCTTATCAGTTTCCTGTCGAGGACGGTGCACCTCAATCTGTAAAAATGAGCGTAACACAGATAGATGCGGGCATGCAGCATAACATTGTTCCTGGCTGTTGCCATTTCACAGTAGATATTCGGTTCGATCATAATTATACTTCCAGAGAAATCCTCAATACCATTATTAACCACACCATTTCCAGTTTTAATGTGCGTCCGAATATTTTGCAGCCTTCTCATATCGATTTATTGCATCCTGTTGTGGTGGCAGGTTTGAGTTTAGGCAGAAAAACATATCTATCGCCCACCAGTTCAGATCAGGGTTGGCTAGACATGCCATCGGTCAAAATGGGGCCTGGTGAATCTGCAAGGTCACATACCGCGGATGAATTTATTTACATCGAAGAAATTGAGGAAGGAATTACCATTTACATTCGTTTGCTGGAATCGATTTTTAAACAAGACGCGTAAGCTTTATGTACTTTTTCGCTTACTACCGCTTGAAATAAATCCTTTTTAAGCATATTTGGTGCTGTAAACCAAATGCTATGTTCAAAAGACTATTCCTGATATTCATCTTCGGTATTTTTGTAAGCTTTTGTTCGGCCCAGCAAGTACGGCCGTCAAAATCTTCAGAAATTTATCGTGAATTGAAAACGTTAAAGCACCTGCCAAAGGTACTTTATCTTGCCGCCCACCCGGATGATGAAAATACAGGTTTACTATCCTGGTTAATCAATGAGCAGAATGTAGAAACCGGGTACTTATCGCTTACCAGGGGAGATGGCGGACAAAACCTTTTAGGCACGGAGCAAGGTGCTGCCCTGGGATTGATCAGAACACACGAACTTTTAGAAGCAAGGAAGCTAGATGGTGCACAGCAGTTTTTTACACGTGCTATTGATTTTGGCTTTTCGAAAAATACCGATGATACCTTTAAACAGTGGGATGCAGATAGCATTACGGCTGATGTGGTTTGGGTAATTAGAAAATTCAGACCAGATGTAATTATTTGTCGATTTCCACCAACAGCTGCGGCCGGGCACGGACAACATGCGGCCTCTGCAGTAGTGGCAGAAAAGGCATTTAAGCTGGCCGGAGATAAAAATGCTTTCCCAAATCAGCTTAAATATGTTAATGTTTGGCAGCCCAAAAGATTGGTTTGGAATACTTTCCGTTTCGGTGCGGTAAACACAACGGCAGAGAACCAGCTGAAGGCAAATGTTGGTCAGTATGATGCACAATTGGGTATGGGGTATGGTGAATTGGCTGGTTTAAGCAGGAGCTTGCATAAAAGTCAGGGCGCTGGTACACAATCAGTAGCGGGTTTAAGAACGGAATATTTTGTGCCTGTTTTAGGTGATGTAGCAAAAACTTCTTTATTCGAGAGAATTCCCATGAATTGGTCGGAAAAAGGGATTAACGATCTCGATGAACTGATCGATATTACGCTTTTATCTTTTGATTACAATCACCCGGATAAAAGCCTGCACGGATTACTGATGTTACGTAAGAAAATCGCTGAGTTACCAGACCCGAACCTCCGAAGAGATAAATTAGCTGCAATTGACCATATCATTTTAAGCTGTACTGGTTTTATGGGCGAGGTAGTCACCAGCCAGTCGGAAGCCATCGCCGGAAACAGTTATAATTTCCGCTTGAACGTGATTGCAAGATCTGCTACCCCGGTGATTTTGGAGCAGGTAAACTGGATTAATCAGACAGATAATTTAAATAGAAGAGTCTCCGGAGATTCTTTGTTAACCATCGAACGTAAAATTCAAATCCCCGTAGGTGCAGGTTTAACAGAACCTTATTGGTTAGAAAAATCCGCTAAAAATGCTGCAACTTTTAGTGTATCGAATGACACCTTAATCGGGTTAGCCGAAAATGAATCTGCATTAAATGTGACGCTGGCACTTAAAATCGGGATAGAGCGATTTACCATAAAACTGCCACTATCTTTTAAAAAGTTAGATCCGGTTAAAGGTGATGTGGTAGAGCAACTCAGAATTGTTCCTGCGCTCGACTTAAGTTTTGCCGAGCCTGTTTATTTTGCAAAGGAAAAGGAAGGCTTAACGGTTACGCTGCGTTTAAAAGCCAATCAATTTTTTAATTACGGAAGTGTAACTTTCAAAATTGGAAATACCCCGATTAAAACCTTTACCGGAATTAATTTGCAGGACAACACGGTTACCATTAAAGATTTCCTAATTCCTGCGGAAGATTTATCGAAAATTAAAACCAGTCAGAATAAGCTGGAGGCTGTTTTCTCTGCTGAAAAAAATAATTTTAATAGCGGGCAGGTATTGATTCAATATCCACATTTGCCTTCTTTACAATATTTTGTTCCAGCGGCTACCTGGTTGTTAAAAGGTGATGTTAAAGTACTGGCTAAAAAGGTAGGTTATATTCAGGGTGCAGGAGATTTAATTCCAGAATTTTTGCGTCAAGCTGGCTTGCAGGTTGATGTATTAACAGAGGCTGATATACTTAATCCTGCAAAGCTGGCCACATATGATGCGGTGATAACTGGTGTTCGTGTAATTAACACGGAGAAACGTATTAAAAACTGGCAGCCGGCGTTAAAAAATTATGTAGAAAATGGTGGTACAGTAGTGATGCAGTACAATACCACTCAGGATATGGCCTTGCAGGATTTTGGTATTTATCCTTTCAGCATTAGCGGGAAAAGGGTTACCGAAGAAAATGCGGCGGTAAAATTCCTGATTCCGAATCATAAACTTTTAAACTATCCCAATAAGATTACAGCAGCAGATTTTAATGGCTGGGTGCAGGAGCGTGGGGCTTATTTTCCAGATAAATGGGATGATAAATATGAAGCTCTTTTTGAGATGAATGATACCGGAGAGGAACCTTTAAAAGGATCTACGCTGTACGCAAAATATGGAAAAGGAAACTTTATTTATTCACCCTTAGCATTTTTCAGACAGTTGCCTGCTGGTAATGTTGGTGCAGCAAGGCTGTTCTTTAATTTTATATCCGCTGGAAAATAGATAAATTTTTAGTTTCGGTAGGTGGGAAACCAACCAATAGGGAGACTCAAGAGATATTTTATTTTTCTTACTGGTTGGTGTCTCACCGACGGGATGTTTCAAAATAACAATATCTTACAATTGATTGGCATCTCCTGCGAACTTATAGTACTTTTATATAGATAAATGCTTAGCCAAACAAATGAACAATCAGCTTAAAAACTGGAATACCTGGTACATCTTATTAGCACTGGCTTTGGTGTTTCAGGTGGTATTCTATTATCTCTTCACTAAATTCTGGGCATGAGTAATATCGATTGGTGCGTACTCATTTTAACTTTATTAGCCGTTGTTGTTTACGGAGTTTTCATCGGGCGTGGCCAAAAAAGCAACGAATCATATCTAAAAGCAGATAGTAAAATGCCATGGTATATTGTGTTGTTAGGTATTATGGCTACTCAGGCAAGCGCTATTACCTTTTTATCTGCGCCCGGGCAAGCCTATACCGATGGCATGCGTTTCGTTCAATATTATTTCGGTTTGCCACTGGCGATGATTGTGATTTGCATTACCTTCATCCCGATATTTCAAAAGCTGAATGTTTATACGGCGTACGAATATCTGGAGAACCGATTCGATAAAAAAACAAGGGTTTTAACTTCTTTGCTTTTCTTGTTTTCCAGAGGTTTATCTACCGGAATCAGCATTTATGCACCGAGTATTATATTATCGAGCGTACTAAATTGGAACATCTATTTAACAAATGTTTTAACTGGTGGAATCTTGTTAATTTACACTTATATAGGTGGTGCCAAAGCCATTGCACATACGCAGAAATTACAGTTTCTGATTATTTTAGGCACGATGGCTTTTGCAGGTTATTTATTGGTGCAGAATATGCCAAACGGAGTAGGTTTTAGTGATGCACTTTACCTCGCCGGTAAATCCGGTAAATTAAATGTGATTACTACAGACTTCGACTGGAAGGATAAATACAACATTTGGAGTGGTTTAATTGGTGGTTTTTTTCTGGCACTTTCTTACTTTGGTACCGATCAGAGTCAGGTAGGGAGATACATCACCGCGAAAGACAATACCAATGCTAAAATGGGTTTACTGTTAAATGGGTTGGTTAAAATACCCATGCAATTTGCCATTCTTTTAATCGGTGCCTTGCTGTTTGCTTTCTTTTCTTTAAAGCCAGCGCCCATTTACTTCAATGAACGGTCGTATCAATATCTAAAAGAAACCAGACCGGAACAGGCGGCAATTTTTGAAAAAGAACATCAGGCATTGGCTAAAAAATTTAATGCTCAATCTCAGGCAATCCTGGCACAAAAGGAAAGTCATTCGACGGAATTAAATACTACTATCGAAAATTTCAAAGCAACTCAAAAAGACGTTAAAGAACTTCATGGAAGGGTAGAAGAGGCCATTAATCAATCTAATTTTAATGCAGAGAAAACCGATACCAATTATATCTTCCTCTATTTTGTGAAAAACACTTTACCTGTCGGGATGATCGGATTATTATTTGCTGTTATATTTCTGGCCAGTTGGGGTTCTATTTCTGCGGCGCTAAATTCTTTGGCAGCCTGTTCGTTAAAAGATGTACATTTAATTTTTAGTACAAAGACGATAGATGATGCTACAGAATTGAAATACAGTAGATTGCATACATTGGCCTGGGGCATATTCTCTATTGCGGTAGCGATGTTTGCCACACAAATGGGTTCGCTTATTGAAGCCGTAAATGTGTTGGGTTCTCTTTTCTACGGACCAATTTTGGGGATCTTTCTGGTGGCATTTTATTTTAAAAAGATAGACGGGGCACTCGTATTTATTGCTGCTATTCTATCAGAAATTGCCGTAATCGCCGTTTATGAATTCGATATCGTATCGTTTCTGTGGCTAAATGTAATCGGAGCAGCTGCGGTAATCATTTTTTCGACTTTGGGATTATTATTTTATCGACCCAAAGCGCTAAATTCGTAACGTCAAAAAACAACAAAAACAAATAAATATACTAGTATGAAAACGATGATTAAATCTATTACATTGCTTTTAACGGCAATAACGATCTCTACCAGTGCAATGGCACAGGAAGCGCAACCAAAACCAAGTCCGGCAGCTACTGCAACAGGTAAGGTGAAAGGCGCAACCATCACCATAAACTACAGCAGCCCGGCAGTAAAAGGGCGTAAAATTTTCGGTGGCTTAGAAGCTTATGATAAAGTTTGGCGCGCAGGTGCTAATGAAGCAACAGTTTTTGAAACTGATAAAGATATTATGGTAGAAGGAAAACCATTAGCAGCAGGTAAATACAGTTTTTTCTTAGTTCCTAAAGAAAGCGGAACCTGGACAGCTGTTTTTAACAAAGAACCAAAACAATGGGGTGCTTACAAATACGAGGAAGCGAAAGATGCCTTACGTGTTGATGTGAAAGTAAAACCATTAAAAGCAACTCAAGAGCGTTTGGTATACAAAATCACTAAAACAGGTTTTTCTTTAGATTGGGATAAAGTTTCTGTTCCAGTATCCATTAAATAAGGAATTTAAAATCATATCAAGCCATTTCGGAATCCGGAATGGCTTTTTTTTATTCTTGTGTTTTCTGTAAAGAAACGGTAACATAACCCGAACTTCATTGTAAAATCTTACTTTAGTCCGATTTTAACACTATACAATGAAAACTTTTATCCGATTAACCTCACTTTTTTTACTCTTTCAGTTAAACGTTTTAGCGCAGCAAAATGGAAATAACTTCAACATTAAGGAAAAGCCACCTGTAGAATTAGTAAATGTATTTTTGGGTTCGTCGGGAGATCATGGACAAATGTCGCCTGCAGCCTCTTATCCATTTAGTATGTTGAGTATCGGTCCACAAACTTACCCAAAAACGCATACTGGTTATGAATACCTCGCAAAGAAGTTTGATGGCTTTACACATAACCGTTTCGAGGGGGTGGGCTGTCAGGGTTCTGGAGGGAATATATTGATAAAACCTTTTCTGGGTGATGATCCTGCGAAAACAGAATTATTAAAGGTAACTGAAAAAGCCAGCCCTGGGTATTACGCTGTGGGTTTTGAGAATAAAATAAGTGTAGAATTAAGTGTTTTAGGCAATGCAGGTAAACATATTTATCAATTTCCAAAAGGTAAAAAGGGCTACTATCTCGATCTTAGTTATGCTTTTAATAATGCGTTCGTGGATGAACAGCATCAGGTAGACGGGAACACGATTTCAGGCTGGATTACTTCGAAAACCACTTGTAGTGTTGGGAAATATAAAATATATTATTCACTCTCCGTGCCAATAGGAAGCTCGTGGAAAGATAATGGTAACCATCAGTTAATTTTAATGCTCCCAGAAGATGCTGCTATAGCCGAAATTAATGTAGCGTTATCTTCAGTGAGTGCAGAAGCGGCGGCGTTAGCGATTAATGCGAAATCATTTGATCAATTTAAATTGCAAAGTGCGATGGATTGGAACCGAAACCTAAAGAAAATTGAGGTAAAGGGTAATCTGGAAGATGCAAAATTATTCTATTCACTTCTGTACCGTACCATGCAGTCACCCTATGTCATTTCATCACCGAATGGACAGTATCGCGATACTAAGGGAGAACTCAATAAAGACAAGCAGGTTCATTACAATGGTTGGGCGATTTGGGATAATTACCGAACACAATTACCTTTGCTTTCTATCATCAATCAAAATGAATATGCTGGAATGGTTTCGTCTATTGCTGAACTGTATCAATCTGGGAAGAAGGATTATGCCGGGCAAAACGAGCCTTCGAACACTGTCCGTTCTGAACATGCTATTGTGGTGCTTTTGGATGCTTACCGGAAAGGTTATCCAGTTGATTTTAAAAAAATAGCAGACTCTTTGGTAAAGGAAGTAAATGGCCTGGATTATAAATCGCCAGATAAAGCTTTGGAAACGAGTTACGATCATTGGGCTTTATCCGAGATTTTTACCATCCTGAAAAATAAAAAACAAGCTGATTTTTATAAAGATAGGGCTTTGGAATATAGAAAGTTCTGGAATAAAGATTTTAAAGATTTAAGTAAAAGTGACGTAGATAGAATGCAGGCCAGAGGTCTATATCAAGGAACCATTTGGCAATATCGCTGGTTTGTACCTTATGATTTTAAAGGTTTAGTTGCTTTGGATGGTGGAGAAGAAACTTACCTGGCTCATCTGGATGAATTTTTTGCTAAAGATTTATACAACCATGCAAATGAGCCGGATTTGCAAGTGCCTTTAATGTATAATGTTACACGATCTGGCTATAAATCTCAGTACTGGATGCGCCAGTTAGCCGCCGATACGGTAATTCAAAATTATTTTAATGATAATAGTCGCGGGATTGGCTCCTATATTGGAAAAATCTATAAAAATGAACCGCAGGCTTATTTGAGAACAATGGATGATGATGCCGGAGCCATGAGTGCCTGGTATATTTTTACTGCAAGTGGTTTTTCGCCAGCTTGTGTAGGGTGGCCAGTATATTATTTAAATGTGCCATTATTTCCTTCGTTAACTTACCATTTGCCAAAAGGCAAAACTTTTAGAATAGAAACAGAAAATTTTGATCTTAAAAATAAATACATCCAGGCGGTATTTTTAAATGGAAAACCATTCAAAAGGAATTACCTCACGCAAGAAGAAATCAACACTGGCGGTATATTAAAAATTGTTGCTGCTGCAGATCCTGTTAAAATTTCAGATACTGAAAATTGGATTTCATCGATCGAAAATTAATTATAAAATTATGTTCAAATGGCAAACATATTTTTATTAACCCTGTTATTCTGATATAAAATTTATTAACATGGCCCCATTAAAAATAAGCGAAGAACAACATGCTACATTAAGCAATAAAAACACCTCACTATCACAAAGCGATCAATCTTTGGAATTGCACCCGGAGGCTTATAAAGTTAAAGGGCCTTCTCCAGAAAAAATGCAGAGCGTATCTGCTTCCTTGCGTACCTATGCACATGGCTTGTACGGGCTACTATAGGTTTCTCTATATAAATTAGAAATTTAAAGCAAATAAGAAAGACAAGCAAGATTAAAAAGAAGTGTCAATTCTTAATTACCTGAAGGTTCGATTTTTAATTCTCATAAACTTAATTCAACAGAATCTCTAAGTGTTCTTAAAAGCATAGCTATAAAATGGCAGAGTAATTTTATTTCTAGAAGTAAATGTACTTTCCTCGAAAGTAAGAAAGTCGCCCGTTTGGTAAAAACAAGATCAAGAAAAAATTCATCTTGTCTTTACCAAACGGGCTTATTTATTAAACAGGAAATTTATCCGCTCGCAATTATTTTCTTAAGGTCAGTAGTTAAGCAAGGTCAGTTTGTTCCAAAAATGGAGCATAACCTTTTTGTAAGGTAAAGAAGAAACAGTGGTTTAGCTTTATTTGATGATATGACGATCGTTATATACATAGAAATGCGAGCACATTATTTCCATTTATGTCAAACCGAAGCCGTGGCGTCCCCAAAAAAATCAATTTTTTATTTAACTAATTAATATTTAGCACATTGTGTTGCGATTTAATTAGTCCTTTTACTCACCTATATATTCAGCTATTAATAAAAACTATTCTAATTACTGCTAAAGTACAAGTTGTCTCATGCTATAAACCCAAGTTTTCGTTCTTCAAATAAGTCATTACCTAATTTTGATTTAATCTTTATGTGCCTTAAATCGGTAATCTGGCCCATTTTATCCGCTTGATGTTCTCTATGACTATATGGTTCCAATCCCAATAGTATTTCGGCAAACCGCTCCTGCGAATACTCATCTTTTACAAATCTTTTAAATCACCTTTAATGATTTACAGCGGCTAACGATTTATATCCATCATTATATATTAGCAAACTGCTAAATCAACTTCCTCACTCCAAGCCTATATGTTCTCTATGTCTATATGGTTATAATTTTGATAATACTCCGGCAAACCGATTTTGCAGACACCAACCTTTTAAATCATTCCTAATGATTTACAGCGGCTTACGATTTACTGGCATTACTATATAGTAGCAAACCGCCAAAGCAACATCCTCATTCCAAGGTTCCCTATGTCTATATGGTTCTAATCCCTAATATTTCGGCAAACTGCCCCCGCTAACGCCAATCTCTTAAAAATGTTTTAACTTTTTTAAATTATTCCTGATGATTTACAGTGGTTTACAATTTACCTCATATTTTATCCTCCCAGGCATTTGCTGGGGTATTAATTTTTGCTACCTTTGCATCCCGCTTCGGAGGAAACGGATGTGCTGAAAAGCGGTTTAATGATAGGGTGAGGGAGATAAAGGCGCAGAAATTATTTCAAATAAAATCTGCAGGATTGGAAAAAATCATTAGCTTTGCATCCCGCTTCGGAAGGAATGGGGCGCTGGTTGAGAGGTCAGTAAATTGAAAGGCAGGAGAGAAAAATAACAATTAAAAAATAAAATTTATTTTATTTGGAAGTTGGAAAAAGATTTCTACCTTTGCACTCCCAACCGAAAGGGAAGGAAAAAAAGATCAGGTGGCGGATGTCATTACGATTATGAAAACAAGATTGAAACAAACGAAAAACAAGCTAAGACGAATACGACTTAAGCGAACTGAAGTTTGAAGATATATATAGAAAGGGTGGCCGTGAGGTTCTTGCCTGATAAGTTCTTAAAAGAGATGTCAATGTAGCGAAAGCGGGTTTAATGAAGTACTGATTGAAGTACATGATTAAGTAGCTTTATTTTA